>JBFHRI010000064.1:0-12594 GCA_041591755.1 Oleiphilaceae bacterium | reverse complement strand
TCCGGGTCGCTGGTTTGCAGGCGGGCGTCGGTGATGATGCCGGTGCGCGTGCGCAGACTTGCCGTTTGTGTCAGTCGGGTATCGGCCTGGATGCCGATCGCGGAGACCACCACATCGGCTTCGATGTTTTGCCCGTTATCTAATTTGATATGCAAGCTCTGTTCTTGCGCCTCAAGGGCGAGTGGAATCCGCGACAAATGTAAGCGTACCCCGACCGCGCTGAGTCCTTGTGCCAAAGCCTCGCCGGCAAGTGGGGGCACCAGAGTATTGAGCGGTGTGGCGGAGGGGGCAATCAGGTCGACTTCATAGCCGCCGGCGATTAAATCGTTGGCGTATTCGCAGCCGATAAGTCCCGCGCCAATGATGGCGATTTTTTTATGGCCTTGCACGGCCTGATAAAAATCACGAAAGTCCATCAGGCTGTTGATCGAAAACACCCGCTGATGTTCAGCGCCGGGAAGTGTCAGCGGCCGCACATGGGCGCCTGTGGCGAGCACCAACTTGGAATAATTTAGGCGCTCCGACCCGATATGCAAACATTTGGCCCGTGCATCAATGGCGTCGACCTTACAATAATTACGGACTGTCGCCTTGAGCGTTTCGGCCATCTTGCCGGGGTCGCCGGTCGATAGGTCCTCGGGTGACTTGCCTTTGGCAAATGCGGTCGAGAGCAGGGGTTTGGAATAGGCGTGCCCATCGTCTTGGCTCAGCAAGACCAGCGGAGTCGCGGCGTCGAGCTTGCGCAACTCGCGTGCCAGGGAATAACCGGCCAGGCCGGTACCGATGATGACAATGGGCGCAGTCATTAGATTTCTACCATTTCAAAGTCTTCTTTACCGACGCCGCAGTCAGGGCAGATCCAGTCGTCCGGAACATCGTCCCAGCGGGTGCCCGGCGCCAGGCCGTCTTCCGGCCAGCCGGCTGCTTCGTCATAGATAAAACCGCATACTACACACTGCCATTTTTTCATCTTCGGTTCTCACATACTCGCTCGGCTTGTGCCGCTCAATCATTTTGCTCGCGTAATGTACCGAAACACCGCAATGGGTACAAATCAATGGGGTGAGGCTGAGGCCATCTAAGTTTTACTGAGGCGGGCTGTGGTTGGCGCCGAGGCTCTTCGCTATAATGCAGCACGCTGATTTGTGGAGGTTTATTTAACCTCTCAGGACCGATCAATATCAGGCGCCAGTCAGGCCATTTTTCATAGGAAACTGTTTTCCGTTGCTTGGGCCCTTTTCTATTGCGGGCTAGACTCATCGGGGACCACGAACAACGCCCTTCGGGCTCAAACGACAGGCACACTATAGGCATGAGTTCAGACTCACTTACACTGGCGCAGATCCGCCAGGTCATGGCTGACGCAGACCCGATTTACACACAGGCCCAAATGGAGTCTGCCGTGGCGCGCATGGCGCAGGAGATCACTGCAGATTTGCACGAGAGTAACCCTTTACTACTCACGGTGATGAACGGTGGCTTGATGTTTGCGGGTCGCCTCATCCAGCATCTGCATTTTCCGCTGCAGATGGATTATCTGCATGCCAGTCGTTATGGGGATGCGCTTAGTGGCGGTGAATTGCGGTGGAAGGCGCAGCCCACGACTCCACTGCAAGGGCGCGAGGTGTTGATTCTCGACGATATTCTGGACGAAGGCGGCACCTTGCTGGCGCTAATCGACTTTTGCAAGGTACAAGGCGCTGCGGCGGTGCGCACAGCCGTATTGGTCGAAAAAATACATACGCGTAAGGCCAACCCACAATTCAAAGCCGACTACCTGGGTCTCACCGTTCCCGATCGTTTCGTGTTTGGCTATGGTATGGATTATCGCGGCTACTGGCGCAATGCGCCGGGGATATACGCCGTGGCCGGAAGCTAAGCGGTGAGCACGTTTAGCTTACCCGCACTGCAGCTGCAGTTGATCCCGGCCTGGCGTATTCCGCCGTGCTGGCGTGACTGGGTGCGCGATCGCGGCTCCCTCACGCAACGCCTGATTCAGGCCTCACAGGGACAGTTTCAGGTGCGTCGAGTGCGAGAGGCGTGGCTCTGGCCCAGCCTTAGCGAGGCCATTGCACTGGGGGTTGAGCCCCGGCGCTATGCCTGGATTCGCGAAGTCGAGCTGTTGTGCCGCGGCGAAGTATGGGTACGTGCGCGCAGCGTGGTACCCCTGAGCACGCTCACTGGTGAGGAGCGGCAGCTCAAGAGCTTGGGCGATCGCCCATTGGGCGCATTTTTATTTGCCGCGCCGACCATGCGGCGCGGGCCGATGCAGTATCTACTCGCGCGAGACGAGTCGAGGGGGGAGCTCTATGGGCGCCGCTCGCAGTTTTACCTGCATGACAAGCCGGTGCTGGTCAGCGAAATGTTTTTACCCGCCATGTTGGCGTCTGATGGAGTGCATACGGTCAATCTATGATGTCATCTCAAGAGCCTACTCCCTCTTCCGCGCAAGCTCCGATGTCCACTCGTCGTTGGCGTGACTATGTCCAATTGATGCGCTTGGATAAGCCGATCGGTACCTTATTGCTGCTCTGGCCCACGCTCTGGGCCCTGTGGTTGGCGGCGGAGGGTGTGCCAGATATCGAAGTGTTGGGGATCTTCATCGCGGGCGTCATCTTAATGCGCGCAGCCGGTTGCGTGATCAACGATTATGCCGATCGTAACTTTGATGCCCATGTCGAACGCACACGGCAGCGCCCGTTGGCGCAGGGGCGCATTCCTGCTTCGCATGCCTTGGGGCTGTTTGTGGTCCTGGTCCTCGCCGCATTTGGCTTGGTCTTAATGACCAATGCGCTCACCGTCTATTTGTCATTTGGTGCATTGGCACTGGCGGCCTGCTATCCCTTTATGAAGCGCCACACACATTTGCCACAAGTGGTCCTGGGCGCCGCCTTTGCTTGGTCCATTCCGATGGCGTGGGCCGCGCAAACCAGCAATGTGCCGACAACCGTATGGCTGCTGTATACCGTCACTGTGTTATGGACTGTGGCATACGACACGTTGTATGCCATGGTCGATCGCGAGGATGATCTAAAGATCGGGATTAAGTCGACCGCGATTCTGTTTGGTAGCGCCGATCGCTCGGCCATTGGGGTGCTGCAGATCCTGGTGGTGTTGGGTCTAGTGTTGGTCGGTGAGCAGGCTGAGCTGGGCTTCTGGTATTTCTGCGGCGTGATCGTGGCGGCTCTGTTGTTCGTTTATCAACAGCACATGATTCGTTTACGCTATCGTGAGGATTGTTTTCGCGCTTTCTTGAATAACCAGTGGGTCGGCCTGGCCGTTTTTGTTGGTCTAGCCTTGGATTACCTTTGATCAGCTTGCACGGTGAGACTGTCATATACTTGTCATATCGTCAGGGTTAAATGTCGCGGACATGTCATCATCGGCGCAGGGGCCGATGTGCACTGTGACACCTGAGAGTACGAATGATGGAAGAGTCCGATGGCCGAAAAAGCACATGTTGAAAAAACCGTTCTGATCGTCGACGACGAAGCGCCGATCCGCGAGATGATCGCGGTGGCGCTTGAGATGGCCGACTACGCGTGCATTGAAGCGGCCAATGCACGCGAAGCTTACATGGCGATTGTTGATCAGCGTCCCGACATGATTTTGTTGGACTGGATGTTGCCCGAAACCAGCGGCATCGAGTTTGCGCGACGCTTGAAGCGGGATCAAAGTACCGCCGAGATCCCGATTATTATGCTCACCGCCAAGGCCGATGAAGACAACAAGATTCAGGGGCTGGAAGTGGGGGCTGATGATTACATCACCAAGCCGTTCTCGCCGCGTGAGTTGGTGGCACGCCTCAAGGCAGTGTTACGCCGCACCACGCCACAAGGCATGGAGACCGCGATTGAAGTCGAGGGGCTGGTGCTGGATCCAATTGGGCATCGCGTGATGTCCAACGATAGCGCATTGACCATGGGGCCGACCGAGTACAAACTGTTGCAATTCTTTATGACGCACCAGGATCGCGTGTATACACGGACGCAGCTGTTGGACCAGGTGTGGGGTGGCAATGTGTATGTCGAGGAACGTACGGTCGATGTGCACATCCGGCGTTTACGCAAGGCACTGGGTGCTGCGCATGAGCATTTGGTGCAGACGGTACGTGGCGCTGGCTATCGGTTTTCGACCCAATCTGCTTTATAGTAGCCGCCTCACGACTTTCTGTTCGTCCCGAAATTCAGGACTATTGCATGATCAAACGTGGCGCAGGACATGTTCAGTTTCTGCTTTGGGCTTTCACGCTGGTTTTTTTACTGGGCTGGCTCAGTGGTGAACTCGCCTGGGTGTTGGTGTTCAGTTTTGGTGCTTATATTGTCTGGACGCTGGTGCAGGCTCTGCGCTTACATGCCTGGCTCGATAGTAGTCGCGAGGGCAAACACGTGCCCGAGAGTTATGGTCTCTGGGGTGACTTGTTTGAGGGACTGTATCAGCTGGAGCAAAAGAACAGCAGCACGCAGCGCGCTCTGCGGACCATGATCGAGCGCGTGCGGGCCTCGACCGATGCGCTGAAAGACGGCGTCATCATGACCGATGCGATCGGCCATATCGACTGGTGGAATCAATCGGCACAAAAGCTGTTCCGCTTTCGCCCAGACAAAGACCGCGGCGAGGTGCTGACCAATCTGATTCGCTCTCCCGGATTCAAAAAATACTTCGAAGCCAAGCAATATGGCGAACCGCTCGAACTTAGCGCGCCGCACAACGCGAATTTGCGATTGCGGCTGGAGATTACCCTGTTTGGCGAAGACGAACGCTTGATCGTCGTCCATGATGTCACGCGTTTGCATCGACTCGAAGAGATGCGACGGGATTTCGTGAGTAACGTTTCCCATGAGATGCGCACCCCGCTAACGGTGATTCGGGGTTACCTCGAAACAGTGATCGATGCCGCCGATATGAGCCCCAAATGGCAGCGCCCGATGCGCACTATGATGCAGCAAGCGCAACGACTTGAGGTGTTATTGAATGACCTACTGTTGTTGGAAAAATACGAAACCGAAGACGTGCAGCGACACGCCAAGCCAGTGAATGTCGTGAATCTTTTGCAGTCAGTATGTCACGACGCACAGTTGCTCAGTGGTGAACGCGAACACGAGATTAGCCTTGACTGCCAAACGGAAGTGGCTTTACGCGGTCTGGAAAACCAGTTACGCAGCGCTTTTTCCAACCTCATTTTCAATGCCGTTAAATATACGCCTGAAGGGGGCAGTATTCGCGTGCGTTGGTGGCAGGATCAACGCGGCGCGCATCTTTCCGTAAAGGATACTGGCTGTGGTTTCGATCCGGTGCATATTCCTCGATTAACCGAACGCTTTTATCGTGCCGATCCTAGCCGTGATAATACGACTGGCGGTTCCGGTCTAGGCCTGGCCATCGTCAAGCATGTGCTGATTAACCATGGCGCCAAGCTCGAAATCCACAGCCAGTTGCATCAGGGCAGTGAATTTATTTGCCACTTCCCGCTGGCAGCCGTAATTCCCGAACGCAACAGTGAACTGGCCGCCAGCTAAGCCGGTTTTACTGTGGGCGGATTGCCTCATTTGCTGGGATTGCCTAAGATGGGCGACTTTGCCTTGCGCGCGCTTGTTTTCTCATGCCCCTACCTGACCAAGATATCAAACTCATTTACGCCGATGATGCCATCGCAGTGATCGAAAAGCCGCCGGAAATGTTATCGGTACCCGGCCGCGGACCGGACAAGCAGGACTGCGCCCAGCGTCGTTTACAAGCTTTGTTTCCAACCGTATTGGTGGCGCATCGACTGGACTGGTCGACCTCAGGCTTATTGGTCTATGGGCTCACCGCTGCTGCGCATCGTGAGCTGAGTCGGCAGTTTCATGATCGCGAAGTCGAGAAGGAATACATTGCCTGTGTGCAAGGCGAAATGCATGAAGATTCGGGCGAGGTGAATCTACCGTTGATGGTGGATTGGCCCAATCGGCCGCGTCAGATGGTGTCTGAAGAGGGGCGCCCGGCCCTCACGCGCTATCGTCGCCTGGCGATCGAGCAGGGGAATACTCGCGTTTCCCTGGTGCCGATCACGGGCCGCTCACACCAGTTGCGGGTTCACATGATGTCGATTGGCCACCCGATTTTGGGCGATGATTTGTATGGCGATCCCGCCTGCGTGGCCGCGGCCGAGCGCTTGTTATTGCACGCGGCCCGTTTGGGTTTCAAGCATCCGGTTTCGGCCGCGCCGCTGATGTTCGAAAGCCCTGCGCCGTTTTGAACAGGTAAAGCGCGACTCATGATGTCTTCTTACTCGATGGTTCGTTTGTGGTGTTTCCGGGTTCTGTTCTATAGCGCACTCTTGGCGGGTTGTGTGGTCGCGTTTGCGCCACCAGATGCCGGTCTGCAGCCGCATTTCAACGACAAGCTTTTGCATTTTGCCGGCTTTTTGGTGATGTCCTTGCTGGCGCGCCTGGCGCATCCTCACGCCTGGCTGATCTATCCGGTCTTTGGCCTGAGCCTGTTTGGTCTGGCCATCGAAGGGGTGCAGGCTTTTTTGCCGCGGCGCGAGTTTTCGTTGCTCGATTGGGCGGCCGATGTGGCGGCGGTGCTGCTGTTCTTCTATGTTTTGTTGCCCCTGTTTTTTCGACTCAGACGGCGCGGTATAAGCGCACCTGATTGAATTCCTCAAACTCGTTCAAGTCGGGGCAGGTCCGGGCTTCGAAACAGGCAAAGCGCGTGTAATGAGGGTCGGGAATCTGCTTTAACCTGGAGTCTGCCAGTAGAACCTCTATGGCGCGTTCTCTGAACTGCTGCAACATGGGGTAGTTATCGCGATCGTACATCAGATCGGCCGCGCAAATCAGATCGATCGGTTGTTTCACCTCTTCTAGGTTGCGGACGCATTCAATCTCGACTTGATTCAGTGCCGCGTTGTGTTTTGCCGCACACAGCGCATCCGAGTCAATGTCGCAGGCGAAAACTTTGTGTGCGCCAGCCTTGGCCGCGGCGATCGCGACGATGCCGGAGCCTGCGCCTATGTCGACGACACATTTGTTTTGCACCGTCTCGGGATGCTGCAGCAGATACTGCGCCAAGACTTGGCCGCTCGCCCAGCAAAAACTCCAGTAAGCCGGTTCGGCGACGACCGCTTGGGCTTCATCGTGGCTGAGAGGTCCAGCAAAGCTTTGCGGATCGATCAAGTACAGCGCCAAACTGGTGCAGGCCGGCGGGTGGCTGACGCGCACGCGTGCGCGGCTGAGTGTCTTCATCAAAAGTGTGTTGAGCGCGGTTGCGCCAGTTTGGTTCGGTTTGATCATTACATAACCAATAACTTTGCCATTTGATTAAAAAAAGGTGTTTCGTATTGTGTTGCCGTCCTATTGTGTTAACAATAAAACCCATTGGCAGGAGGCTATCATATTGATGTTGCTGCCAAAAACCCGCAACAACTAATTTAAAGCAACTTAGGGGTTCGATATGGAAGAACAATTGAAAGCGGCCACTGACGCTGCCGCGCAAATGGGGGTGGATGTGGAAAAGGTGACCGAAACGGCATACACCATGGTGTTGAGTTATGGGCCTAAGCTGGTACTCGCGATCGTCACCTTGTTTGTCGGTCTATGGCTGATCAATCGCATCGTCAACACCGCTCGAAGACAAATGGAAACGCGCGCTGATCCAACCCTGGGCGGATTTATCGGCAGCTTAAGTTCGATTGCGCTGAAGGCGATGCTGCTGATCGCCGTGGCTTCAATGATTGGCATCGAGACCACCTCTTTTATCGCTGTTTTGGGTGCCGCCGGTTTGGCCGTTGGCCTGGCACTCCAAGGTAGCTTGGCAAACTTTGCGGGCGGCGTGTTGATTCTGTTCTTCAAGCCATTCCGCATTGGTGATGTGATTGAGGCGCAAGGCTTTTTAGGCACCGTCAAAGAAATTCAGATCTTCAATACCATCCTGAAAACGCCGGATAATCGGACCATCATTATTCCGAATGGCGCACTGTCGAACAGCAGTATGGTGAATATTACGCGTGAGCCAACGCGTCGCGTCGATATGAAATTCGGTATTGGTTACGGCGATGATATCGACAAGGCGAAAGAAGTTTTGCGGGGTCTGATTACCAGTGACCCGCGCATTCTGAAAGACCCTGAGTATGTGTTGGTGGTGTCGGGGCTGGGCGAAAGTTCAGTCGATTTCACCGTCCGTGTCTGGGCGAATAAGGAAGACTACTGGGGTGTCTTCTTTGATATGCAGGAGAAGGTCAAAAAAGCCTTCGACAGCAACGACATCAGCATTCCCTTCCCGCAACGCGATGTGCATCTCTATCAGGCTTCCTAAGCGCCTGTTGGCAGGGGCGGTTTTAAAACCGCCCTTCGCTGTCTTTTTCTGATCTTTGCCAAATCGCCATTTATGGTTCACCCTTAGTAAGCGGTAACACGCTTTGTTATTTGGGCGTGCGTGTGAGGAAACACGATAAATCGGCGAGTTTGAAACAGAGTGCAAAATCACTGCAAACCCGTTCACAAAGCCACTACCGCGGTCTCGACGGCAGAGGGAATCGAACTACGATTATCATGACTATGGGCTTTTTGGAACGTCAAAATTTCCATATCAAGTCATTGTAATCAAAGTATTATTTCGATTATAAAGGGCGCGCTGAAAAGCGGTGCCTTTAGACGTTCTGTGAGGTAGTGTCATGCCAGTTCAACAATTGAAAGAGTATCTGGATGCCAACCGGGTTCGGTATATTTCTATCGAGCATTCGGTGGCCTATACGGCCAAGGAAATTGCTGATCGCGTAAATATTAAAGGCGATCAGATGGCCAAAACCGTCATGCTGAGTATTGATGGCGTGATGTCCATGGTCGTATTACCCGCCACCTGTCGTATTCGCTGGGATCGCTTTACCCGCGCCGTCGGCACCGAGCTGGTCGATCTGTTGAGTGAGGAAGAGTTTAAGGACCGCTTCCCCTCGTGTGAAGTCGGCGCGATGCCTCCCTTCGGCAGCTTGTACGACATTCCCACCTATATGTTTGAAGGCTTTCATAATGAAAGCGATATCGCTTTCCGCGCCGGCACACATCACGAGGTGATCAAGATGCGCTTGAGCGATTATGTGCGTTTGGAGCACCCGATGTCGCTGAGTGAAGGCTTTGCCAAAGTCGGTGTTAAACGGCCCGATTGGTTGCGTAAAAAATCCGCCTGATTGTGGCGTTCATGGAGTCAAAAAAGCACGCTTCGGCGTGCTTTTTTGATGGGCGCCATAACTACCTGACGTACACCAACAAGTCCTCATAACCGCGCCGAATCTGGAACATTCTCACGTTCTGTGAGGCCAGGACGCGCGCGAGGTCAGCGATACTGCGCGTACGCGTGCGATTGACGCCAAACAGGATGTCGCCGGTGGTAAAACCCAGATTAGCGGCGTAGGAGCCAGGCTCGACACTCTCCAGCAGAATGCCGACGGATTGCTCTTCACCTGGGGGCAAGAGGTCTTTGAGTTGGGTGCCCGAAAGTAAACGGGAAATGCTGCTGCCGGCCGCTTGCGGTACGGGGATAGGCCGCACTTCGACGCGTTTCGTTTGCTTGCGACCTTGGTGCAAAATATCCAGCTCCAGCTTATGTCCCACCGCTGATAAACCGATGCGGTTGTACAAATCCGAAGCATTGCGCACCGGGCGTTTATCGGCAGCGGTCACGATATCGCCAACTTGCAGGCCCGCATCGGCGGCCGCACTGCCTTCCGCCACGCGGGCGATGACTGCGCCTTGGAAGGTTTTGAGGCCAAAGGCATCGGCGAGTTCTGGCGTGAGATCCTGGAACTGGGCGCCGATACTACCGCGGCGCACTTCGCCATAGCGAATCAGCTGATCCATCACCGAAGATGCGACCTCGATGGGAATGGCGAAGCCAATCCCCACGTTGCCGCCAGCCGGCGCGATGATGGCCGAGTTGATGCCGATTAAGCGGCCATTCATATCGATCAGCGCACCGCCAGAATTACCGGGGTTGATCGACGCGTCGGTCTGAATGAAGTCCTCATAGCCCTGAATGCCCAGGCTATTGCGCCCGAGCGCGCTGATGATGCCACTGGTCACGGTTTGACCTATGCCGAACGGGTTGCCTATCGCGACCACAAAATCGCCCACCGCTAAATCTCGGGAATTGGCAATCGGCAAAGCCTTCAAGTTGTCGGCCTGGATTTGCAACAAACTGATATCGACCTTGCGATCCGAGCCGATTAATTTTGCGGGGAGAGAGCGACCATCCTGTAAATTTACCTCGATGCCATCCGCATCGGCGACCACATGGTGATTGGTCAGTACATAGCCATTGACTGCATCCACGATGACGCCGGAGCCGGCGCTTTGCATGCGTTTGGACTCTTCCATCTCTTCGGGAATGGCAAAGAAATGGCGAAAGAAGGGCGACTGCAGCAAGGGGTTAGTATTGCGTTTAACGGTATAGGTGGAAATGTTCACGACGGCCGGCACGGCTTGTTCGACGATGGGGGCCAGGGAGGGTTGGCGCACGCCTTCTATTACTCGGTGCGGCAGTCCTTGGGCACCGGCATTGCAAACAGCACAGAGGAACACGAAAACGGTCAATAAGGTCTTGGTAAACATGAGATTCCAGCATGGTAACTTGGAGATTGAGCTAGCATAATGCACCCACCGTATGATGCAAACAACCGCCCCATTAATCTGGAAAAACACTGGACCATGACTGTTAGCAACAAGACAAGCCCACAAGCTTACGATCTGATTGTGGTCGGCGCGGGAATGGTCGGCGCCGCGTTGGCCTGTGGTGTCGCGGAGAGCGGTCTGCGCGTGGCCGTGGTCGATAGCCAGGCCCCAGCACCTTTCCGTGAAGGCGAGGTACCGCACATCCGTGTTTCGGCGATCAGCTATGGCAGTGAACAGATCCTGCGCAATCTGGGCGCGTGGGATCAAATCATTGCGCAGCGTGCGTGCCCCTACCGGCGTATGGCGGTGAGTGAAGACAACTCGCAAGTCGACTCGCTGTTGCCCATGCCGGCCTGGCTGCGTGAGGCCGAAACCGTGTTCGATGCAGCGGAGATCGACATGCCCTGGCTCGGGCACATTGTTGAGAATGACATCGTGCAAGGCGCGCTGATGGCGCGTATGCAGCAACATGCCTCATTGCGCCTGTTTTGTCCGGTGCGTATCGTGGGCATGCAGAGGCAGCCAGACAGTCACCGGGTACAACTCGAAGACGGCACGCTGTTAGAGGCGCCTTTGCTGATCGGTGCCGATGGCGCGCAATCTCAGGTTCGAACTTACTGCGGCATTGGTCAATATCGCGAGCAGTATGAACAACAAGCCATGGTCTGCACGGTACGCTACCGCGGTCGCCAGGAAGACATCACCTGGCAGCGCTTTCATCCGAGCGGACCGCGCGCGTTTTTACCCTTGGCCGATAGCGCGGGTCAGCATTACGCATCGCTAGTGTGGTATGACCACAGCGCACGCATAGACGAGCTGATGGCCTTGGACGACGAAGCGCTCTTGCGTGCGATCTATCAGGGTTTTCCGCGCCGTTTGCCTAGTCTTGAAGCCATTGCGGCCCGAGCACGCTTCCCGCTGTTCAAATCTCACGCTTTCCGTTATGTCGAGGCCGGTGTTGCACTGGTCGGAGACGCCGCGCATACCATTAATCCGCTGGCCGGGCAGGGGGTGAATTTGGGTCTGATGGATGCGGCGGTACTGATCGATATCTTGAACCATGCCTGGTTTGAGCATCAGTCTTTGGCTGATCCGAATTTGCTAAAGACCTACGAAAGAAAACGCCGCTTAGCCAATCAGGCGATGATGAGTCTGATGGATATGTTTTACTATGGCTTCAGTAATGACTCGATGCCCTTACGTATTGCGCGTAATCTGGGCTTGTCGCTGGCGCAGAACCTACAACCGGCGAAACGGCAAGTGATGCAATATGCTATGGGGTTAAAAGGCGAATTACCCAGATTGGCGCGGGCGTCCTGAGCTCACGCGGGCACTACAAAAAAAGGAGAAAGTTATGTCTGAAACCTTATTCGATAAAATTATCAAGCGAGAAATTCCCGCCGACATTGTTTATGAAGACGAGCTGAGCCTGGCCTTTCGTGACATCAATCCGCAAGCGCCAGTGCATGTTTTGATTATCCCGAAACGACAGATTGCCACCATCAACGCGATGACAGAAGACGACGCGCCTTTATTCGGGCACTTGTTTGTGGTCGCGAAAAAACTCGCGGCAGAGTTTGGGATTGCCGAAGACGGCTATCGGGTCGTGATGAACTGCAATCAGCATGGCGGGCAGTCCGTCTATCACGTGCATTTACATATGTTGGGAGGCAAACCCTTGGGTTGGCCGCCGTATGCGGAGCGTTTGAAGGTTTGAAGAACGAGTGCAGGGTCACTGCACTCGGCGGCACGCGCTTAAGATTCGACGATTTCTGAAGCTTCGCTCCAAGGCAAGTGACGCACGTCTTTGCCTTTGACCATGAAAATCACATGCTCGGAAATATTGGCGGCATGATCGCCTACGCGTTCCAGCGCCCGCAATACCCAAATAACGCTGTATACCTGACTGATGCTGCGTGGGTCTTCCATCATAAAGGTCAGTAAGCTG
>JBFHRI010000063.1:0-12774 GCA_041591755.1 Oleiphilaceae bacterium | reverse complement strand
TCTGGCAAGGAATGGTTGCATGTGCAGGAATATGCGGCGCCGAAATCCGTGGACCCGCGGGCCGCCTCAGAGCGTTTGCGTGAAGCCTTGAGTGTGACTTTAGAAACCCTTGATGTTCCGCTTGAGCGCTGTGCCTTGAAACGCCGCGAGGTGAAGAAAGGGGCGGAACAGTATGAGCGCCAGTCGGCGCGCAATGTTGCCATCGAAGTACACGAAGGCGGCTATCGATTAAGGGTGAATCTATTCGATTATTTAGATACGGGGCTGTTCCTAGATCACCGTCCGGTGCGCCGTTGGATTGCGCAGCAGGCACAAGGGAAACGTTTTCTGAACCTGTTTTGCTACACCGCTTCGGTCACCGTGAGTGCCGCGCAAGGGGGGGCGGTGCAGAGTCTGAGTGTCGATATGTCGAATACCTACCTGAAATGGGCGCGCGAGAACTTTGTCTTAAATCAGATGGATCTTAAGGCGCATACCTTATTGCAGGCGGACTGCCTGGCGTGGTTACAGGATAAGGGGGTGAAGGATACCTTTGATTTGATTTTGCTCGACCCTCCCAGCTTTTCCAACTCCAAGCGAATGGAGGGGATTTTGGATGTGCAGCGTGACCACGAGGCATTGATCGATCTGGCGATGCGGCGCTTAGCACCCAAAGGAACTTTGGTGTTTTCCAATAATCTGCGTAAGTTCAAACTCGAGCCTGCGCTGTTAGAGCGCTACGCCATTGAAGATTGGAGCGCGCGTTCCATCGATCCGGACTTCCAGCGCAATCAGCGCATTCACCAATGTTGGATGATCCGGCAACGTACGGGCGCAAAATAGTGCGCCCGCTTAAAATTCGTAGCGCAAGAGCAGGTTAGCTTGGTAAACCTTGATGTTGGTGTCGGTATCGCGTAGCAGTCGGCCGTATTCAAAACCAAGATAAGTGCGATCGAAGAGGTGATAGTCAACGCCGAGGAGCCAGGAGGTGCTGAACTTGGTATCGAAAAACTCTTTATGCATCTTCTTGGGCGAAGGCTGCACGATCACGATCTCGGGCAATTTGTTGGGGGTGGTGAGTGGGATCTGATACTCGGTCTGATACCAGGTAACGTCTGCGTCATAGAACGAAATGCCGTACATGAAGTAGGCATTCAGATAATCCGTAACGGGGAAGGTCGGGCCGATATACCAGTTAAAGTAGTAATTGAATTTGACTTCAATGCTTTTGAGGAAGTCATCTGAACGCACGCCTGTGCCAAAACGCAGTTCGGTCTTGAACAGATCCGTAATATAGGTGCCCAGTCCCATCACGAGGCTGTAGCTTTGTGCGGTCATCGGAAAACGATCAACCTCAACGGCGTCTGGGTCGGGCTCCCCCGTTTCATCATCCAGACTTACCAGAATGACGCGCACGGAGCGGAACTCATTCATCGCTAACCCGAAGAACGCATAATTATTGCCTTCCTTGCTGCTTGCTTTTTGCATTCCCGGTTTGGGCGCATTGGGTTGCGCAAGGACTGAAAGTGGCAGAAGCAGGCAGGTCAGGGTCAGTAAGAGTCTGCGTGTGAAAAAGTTAAATCTCATGTCTTGGTGATACCTTAAAATTCCTGGCAGGCATAAACGTAAAGACCCAGTTGTGCTCGGCCACGCTTGAGCGCAGCGACGGGCAGAGCGGCATGGTGACATCAGATGGCTTTGGCTGCGTCGACCGAGGTCACAAATCCCTGAACAAAATGAAAAAATCTGTAGCAAACTGGAACAATCTTACGGCAGATTTACTCATACGCTTCCAGCGCATCGGCCAACAAGATTAGGCTGCGCACGCGATCTTCGCACTCCCCTAGATTGAGCTCGTGAATTTCGTTCAGATTATCCAAGTGGGACCAGAGCTCTTCGCCTTCGTATTCGGCAAATAGATCCTGAAACGGCAACAGCTGAATCTCCTGCTCCAAACTGGTGGCGGCGAATAGCTGGGCCATCAATGAACCCTCGTTTTCAACGTCCAAAGAATAAAGAAATTCACCGTCAAGATCCTCAAGCAGCTCCTTGAGAATCTCAGCGCAACTGACGCCTTGTTCCAACAAGAAAGCGGTATCGTGATCGCTGTGATTGTTTTCCCAAGGGGCCCAGTCGTCTTCGGGCGCAACCAGGCAGGCCTTCAGTTGGCCGTCGGGTAAAGACCAGGAGATCGCTACCGGAAAAGGTTCCGATCCGTTGCTGGTGTCGAGGCTGATGAATTGTGGATAGCGCAAATCAGACATTAGTAAAAAGCACTCTCAATGACGCGAGCATAATCGGACGCAAAGGCTACACTTAAGTTTCTCCTTGGACAATCAGAACAGCACGATCGGAGCCATGAACGAAACTCAAAGACAAGTGCAGTTGGCACGTTTCTATCGCAATCTACGCTTTCTGGTGGTAGACGATTTTGAAAATTTCCGTCTCTCCATTCGGCAAATGATTCGCACCTTTGGTGTTGAAAGAATTGAAGTGGCCGGTAACGGTGAGGATGCAGTTGCCCGCTGTGAGTACGAAGAATTCGACATTGTACTGTGTGATTACAACTTAGGCTCAGGCAAGAGCGGTCAGCAGGTGCTGGAAGAGCTGCGCTATAACAAGGTCTTGAAACACACCACATTGTTCGTCTTGATTACCGCTGAAACGGCGAAAGATATGGTGATGGGAGCCTTGGAGTATCTGCCCGATTGCTATCTCACCAAACCAATCACCAAAGCGGTATTGCAACAGCGCTTGGATAATTTGGTGGAACAGAGAGAAGCGCTCAAACCGATCAATGAGGCCTTGGATCACAACAATCTCGATCGGGCGTTGGCACTGCTCGACGAAGAGCTTAAGCGCGAAACCAAATACGTCACCTGGTGTTTGCGTACGATGGCTTCAGTGTACTTCCAGAAAGAAGAATATAAAGCGGCCTATAAAATCTATGAGGAGGTGCTTTCTAAGCGTGATATTGGGTGGGCGCGCTTGGGCATGGGCAAGGTTCGAATCGCCATGGGTGATTACGAGCAGGCGGTTGAGGACTTCACTGGCCTGCTGCGTTCCAATGCGAACCTGATCGAAGCCTACGATTATTTGGCCGAGGCCTACCTGAAGATGGGTAAGTCGCAAGCCGCGCAACAGGTTTTAAAGGATGCCGTGGCGATTTCGCCGCATGCCATTATGCGGCAGAAAAAGCTCGCCGAAGTGGCGTTTCAAAATAATGATTTGGAGGGTGCGGCGGAGGCTTATCGCAATTCCGTGCGGCTAGGGCACAACTCGGTACATGAGTCACCTCAGAATTATCTCAATTTGGGCCGTTGCTTGTCTGATTTGTCTGAGGGTGATACCACAGACGTCGGAAAAAAACGTGCGAAAGAGGCCGTTTCAGCACTTGAGCGCGTGGCCAAAAAGTTTCCCGACAACAGCGAGGTTGTGCAAAGTTCCTTGTTGATTCAATCCCGCGTGCACCAGGGGCAGGGCGATGATAAGAAGTCGCGCGAAGCACTGAGCAAAGCGCGACAGGTGATGGGGCCCAATACAGGCAGTCCGGAAGCCGCCATGGAATTGGCGCGCACGCTTTATGCGTTGGGCGAGGAAAGTGAAGCAGAGCAAATACTGTCTGATCTCGCACAGAACAATGCCGATAACCAGCAGCTACTGAATCAAATTGAAGAACTACTGGATGAGCCGGTCAGCAATGACAAGAAACTGCGTGCGCGAAAACTCAACAAAGACGGTATTGCGGCGTTTGAGGCGGGTAATCTAGAAGAGGCAATTCTCGTCTTCGAAGATGCACTTAAGCATACCCCCAAGCATCCCGCTTTGAACCTGAACTTGGTGCAAGTCATTTTAAAGCAGGTAGGGCAGGCGCCCAGCAGTGCGCAACTGCTGCGCCGCTGCCAGGCTTGTTTGGCCAATGTAAAGCATATCCCGCCGCAACACCGGCAATATAAGCGTTATCAACACTTGGTGAAAAAGGTGGAGGAGCTCGCGGCAAGGACCTCGTAGCGATGCTAATAGAATCGCAATAAGCGGAAGTCGGTCATAGGAATCGGCTTCGGCTTCCCTCTATAATCCCTGGATTCAAATAACAAAGCTCTGGGGATTTCTTCATGCAAAGCGTGTTGTCGTTGTTCAATCGTAGTTTCGAGCGAGCCCCCCAGGTGCTGCTGCCCCTACGCGGGTGGGTATTACTGATTTTTCTCGCGCTGACGGTGTTTTTGACCTACGGCCTGTTTACGCGAGCGCAAGTTGAAATGTCGCTGGAGAGTTGGTTCAAGGCCGATGATCCGATCAAGGTTTCGCTGGATCAGTTTCGTGCCCAGTTTGGGAGTGATGACGGTGTCTATGTCGTCTATGAAGCCGCGGATGGTGATGTGTTTTCGGCAGCGTCGCTACGTACAATTCGTGATTTTCATCAGGCTTTGGACAAGCTACGTTTAGGGCTTCAATCTCTGGATCCAGAGAGTCAGACGCCCGCACCGATGTTACAACGCATCCTGCGGGTCGATAGCCTTTATAACGCCCGTTATCAGATTGCAGAGGGCGATACCCTGATCGCTAAGAAACTCTTGGCCCACGACTTTCCTAAAACTGAACAGGAGCGCGAACAAAAACGCGGTTTGGCATTGTCTCAAGAGCCGATGGAGTTGGCTTACTTTTCCAAGGATTTTCGCTATGGCGGGATCCGCCTGAAAACCGATTTTGGTGTGGTGCCTGTGAACAGTGAAAAAGCGGACCAGGCTCCAGATTTGCTGGCGGAAGATGACTTCGAGCTGAGTGCGAGCACTGAGGTGCGCCCTGATTTCGCGGTGGCGGAGGTCGAATACCAGGATATGCAGATGGAAGAATACATGGCCTTTATGGCAGAGCTGCGGCAGCTCACGCAAAGCCCTGAATTCGCCCACTTTCAGTTTTATTACACCGGCAACGCACCGATGATGGACTTCTTCATGGGTGTGATGGGGCGAGCGGCATTGCTCTTACTCTTGATGGTGGGGGTGGTGATTGGCCTACTCTGGTTCCTGTTCCGTTCGGTCAGCGCAGTCGTGTGGCCCTTGCTGGTGATCCTTTGCTCGATCTTCTGGTCTTTCGGCTTGGTCAGCCTGCTGGGCTTCGAGCTTTCATTGATGGTGACGTTTTCGTTTATGCTGATCTTGGCGGTTGGGATTGCTGATTGCGTGCATGTGCTGAGCAGCTATCTCTACTATCGGCGTGCCGGCATGGAGCACCATCCGGCCATGATTAAAGCCTATCGAAAAACGGGTATGCCGATCCTGATGACCACCTTGACGACGATGGCCGGCATGGGCGCATTGACGATCAGTGACATGCCGCATATTCGTGTGTTTGGTTTCAGTTCTGCCATGGGTGTTCTGGTCGCATTTTTACTGACGATCTTTGTCTTGCCGGTGCTACTGGATCTGTGGCACCCCTTCACTAAAAAAGCCGCACGTAAACTTTCCGAGGGCCAGTCAAGCACGCGCTTGCAAGGGGTCTTGGATCGCATTCCGGCCTTGGTTGAAAAGCATGCACGCTTAATCGTAGTGGTCTACTTTGTGGGTTTTGGCGTGCTGCTGTATGGGGGGACTCAGGTGAGAGTGGATTCTAATCTCGCCGAGTTAACCGCCGAAACCAGTGAAATTCGTATCAATTACGACTTGGTCGATGCGCAAATGATGGGCGGACAGAACATGGAGTTTATGCTCGCCTTGGGGCAACGTGATGCGCTCAAAGACCCCGCAGTGCTTAAAGTGATCGATGAATTTCAGAGACATATCGAGGCGCATTACGATCATTACATCAAGAAAACCTTCTCTTTGGCTGACCTGGTTAAGGATACGCATCGAGTGATGCAGGCCGGCGAGCAGGCTTTTCATATCATTCCTGATGACCCCAGGCTTACCGCTCAGCTCCTATATCTGTTTGATAACGCCAATCCTGACGATCGACGCGAAATGGTGTCGGATGATTATGCTAAGAGTCACATCACCGTGACATTGCGCAATGCGGGCTCGTATGAGTACACGCAATTTTTCGAAGACATTCGTGCCGACATGCAGCGTATGTTCGGGCCACTGCAGGCGAAATATCCGGATATGAGTGTCACCGTAACCGGCTCATTGGCACTCATGATGGAGTTGGTCAATCATATTAGCTGGACGCAGATCAAAAGCTTTTCACTGGCGCTGATTATCATCACCTGTTTGCTGATTGTGGCATTTGGCTCCATGCAGGCGGGCTTGATAGCGATTGTTCCGAATCTCTTGCCCGCCGTGTTTGCTTTTGGGGTAATGGGCTTGCTGGATATCCCATTGGATACCGACACGCTGATTATCGCACCCTTGATCATAGGCATTGCCGTGGATGATACGATTCATTTCGTGGCGCATTATCGTGATGCTTGGTTTGACAGCGGCGATGTGGAGAAAGCACTGGTCAGTACCATTAAGGAAGTCGGTCAGGCGGTCACCTTCACCTCATTAATCCTCGGTTTGGGCTTTTCCATGCTGGCTTACTCGGATTACATGGGGCACGCCAAAATGGGGATCTTTGGCTCCTTGGCAATTTTTGTGGCCTTGTCTTCCGACCTGCTGTTACTGCCAGCCTTAATCAAATGGTTCAAGCCCGATCTGGGGCGGCGTAAATACCTGGCGGAAAAAGCGGAGGGCTTGGCATGCGAGTCTTGAGTAGGCGTTGGGGGTGGGTTTTGGTTCTGCTGTGGGTCAGCGGTCTAACACATGCCCAGACGGATGCGCGGGCAGTGATGGAGAAGCTTGATGCACAACAGCGTCAAGTGTTGGATCTGACGCTAACGCGGTCGACCTTGTCCAGCTGTCAGTTTGGTCAGCAAGGCAAGACGGTGGCCTGCGTGGAAACCCCTCGCGTCAAGGAGCTGGAGTCTATCTCGCGACAGACTGGCCAGAGCAAGAAGGATAGTCAGAGTATTTCCATCGTGCTCGAGCCCGCCAATGAGCGGGGCATCGGGATGTTGACTTACAGTTACGATGATCCAAAAAAAGACACGGAGTCCTGGCTCTACTTGTCGGCGTTAGGCAAAGTGAAACGCATGGTGGCAGGAGGGAGTGAGGATCGTGAGCCGGTCGCGCTATTCGGTTCTGAGTTCACCACCGAAGATATGGAAACCGGTAAAACAGAAGAATATACCTATCAGATATTGCAGGAGGGACCCTATCAGGGGCGTCAGGTGTGGGTTATTGAGGCTTTGCCGAAACCCGAGCGCCTGCGCAAAACGCGTTATAGCAAATTGCTGGTGTGGGTCGATAAAGAGCGCTTTGTGGCGTTGAAAATGCAGAGTTATGACAAGCGAGGTGGGTTGTACAAGCGCATGTCATTTGATCAATTCGAGCAAAACAATGGGCTCTGGTTGGCGCGCGAGGTCACCGTCTTCAATCTGAAAACGCAGCGTCTGTCAACAATGCGCACCAGCCAAATAGCGATGGGTGTTGAAGTCGATCCAGAGTTTCTGACAGAGCGGGCGTTAACCGATTTTGCCTATCGTGAAAAAACCTTGAGTGAACTGCGTCGTTTCTTTCAATGAACGCTACCCGATCTGATTGGCTGTGGCTTTTATGGCTGATGGCTTTTCCGCTGCGGGCGGATCTCTTGGCTGATGATGAGTTCGACTATCAATCAGATTCATCGATGCAAACGGCCTTCCCAGCCACCGAGCATGCGGAAGCCAAGCCAAAGGCCTCAGTTTGGGCGCATCTGGGCGCCGACAGCCGCGTAACCCTCAGTCAGTCACTCGCGCAGGACGAGCGTATGAGTTTGCTGAGAACTCGCGTGCAGTGGGTGTTTGAGCGCGCGCTGTGGCGAGACTCCTACCTCCATCTCGACACCCAATATACGCGCTATGCGCCGGAGGATGCTTTGGCGCGTGCCTATGGTGATGATTTTGGTGATAGCGAGTTACAGGCTCTGTGGTTGCAGCAAAGTCTCGCTCAATGTGCCGTGAAACTGGGGCGGCAGCAGGTGTTTTGGGGACAGGTGGAGGGTGCCTTCGCCGTGGACGTGCTGATGCCCTTTGATTTTAGCGAGCCGCTATTAACTGAATTTGTCGAGGTGCGTCGTGCGCAAGACATGGCGCTATTGGATTGCTATGGGGCGGAGCGCCAAATCCAACTGTTCTATGTGCCAAAAGCCACGTTCGATCGTTACCATCCGCGACCTAATGCGCAGCTGGAAGAACTGGAAGACAGCTTACAGGATGAGTGGGGCTTGCGCTTTAAACAGCGCATCAACCGGCTCGAACTGACTGTATTTGCGGCGCATTTGTACCACAACACGCCGACCATCGTGTTTGACCCCCTGTCTATGTCGGGTCTTGCGTTGCGGCGTATGCGCTATGACATGTTGGGGAGTTCGCTCAGCTGGGCACAAGGCAAATGGCTGTGGGAACTCGACCTGGCATGGAAAAGCGATCAGCAGTTGTTTCGCGGCGACGCGGTCAATATTTGGGATGCAGCCCTCGGATTCGAATATCTCAGTGCGGGCAATCACCAGTTTAGTTTCGGGCTGATCTTGACCGAAGCGGGCAATAGCTCAGGGCAAGCGCTCCGGCTTTGGCATGCGCTGAGTGCGTCGTGGAGTCGTCATTATTTGCATGATGATCTGGCGCTGAGCGTGTTGGGCTATTGGCGAGAGCAGGGGCAGCAGAGTAATACTACGATGCAGGCGCAATACAAACTGGATGACTACTGGACCTTGGTGACTGCAGTCGGTTATCAGGACATTGCAGCCAACGACGCTTTTTATGCATTGTTTCGCTTGCCGCCCGCGACCACAGGCTGGCAGCTCAATACGCGCCTTGAACTAACGTTCTAGATGGCCGGTATCGCGGTAGTCTGCCTCGAAACGAAGCGAGGAAAACAATGCCCTGGCGGCCGCATTAAGCTCGACCGGCGCCGCATCGGGTTCGGCCCGATGCTGTATTTCGATGGTCAGCAAAGCGTTGTCGAAAGCGGGGTGAATGCAGCTTAGCCCTTGATGTGCCACTCGGGCGGGGCCCGGGTTGTTGCGGCCGCGCCAGTCACGTCCGCGCATCGAGTATTCGATGCATCCCGGATAGTCGGTTGAGATCGTTTCGCTTTGCTGATCGATGGCTAGGTCAAATTGCAACAGGGCTTTTTTTTGGTAGGTCTTGAAGTCGCGCAGAAAGGCTTGCATCGTGGGGTAGGGCCCGCTATCCGGTCCTTTATTCAAGGACACGCGTATGCTGAAGCTATCGTTCGCATTCAATTGATTTAAATGCAATTTGTGGCCAGTGCCATGCAATGAGGTGGACCAGCGGCCTGGGCCAGGCGGTAGGAAAGATGCGCCAGGTCCATAGATGCGCATGCCAGGGGCAATGTCGGTCCGATCAAATGTCGTGCAAGCCGCAAGCAGCGTCGCGACACTCACGTAAAACAGACGGCGTTGAAACTTCATTACTGACCGGAAAAAGTAAGGCTTGAGCCATTTAACTTAGCAGAGCTTTCCGGCTTTAACAGAATTTGGGGTGTCTAACAGATCGGGAGCGACGAGGGAAAAAAGTGCTGGCGCTAGCCAAAGAAGAGATGAGTTGTTGGCTCCCCGAGCTGGGCTCGAACCAGCGACCTACGGATTAACAGTCCGGTGCTCTACCAACTGAGCTATCGGGGAATGTCACAACGGCGCGCATGTTAACGGCTCCTCTTGGGTCCGTCAATACTCATTTTGTTGATTGCACACTTCATTTGACAAGGCTTGTGCAGAGTGTGATCAACTCGCCGCCAAGGGGCGTCCAGCGATTCAGTAATGAGGCGGAGGAGGCTCTGGCGCGTGCGTGCCGGGAACCCGAACCTCTTTCAGTTGTTCTTTAAGAAGGCGATTGGCGTCCCACAATTTAGCAATCTCCAGTTCCTGTCTGGCGACCACATCGTTGAGGCTCTGCAAGGTGTCTTCGCAGAAAGCCAACTTTTCCTGTAAATCGTAGATCTGTGTCTGAAGTGATTGTTCTTGCATCGTTTTCGGCCTCCCATTGCAGTGCTCTGCACTGACAGCTTAACAATTAGGCCATATTGTGGCCTGTGTGCGTTTAATCGAAGATGCCAAACGGTATAGAATGAGCGCCCTCAAGCTTAGGTCTAAAATAGGTCAAATTGCAAACCATGAAAAAAGCGTTGATTTCCGGGGTTACGGGTCAGGACGGCTCCTATCTGGCAGAGTTTCTTTTGAGCAAGGGGTATGAAGTGCACGGTATCAAGCGCCGGGCATCGTCATTCAATACCGAGCGAATCGATCATATTTACCAGGACCCACACGACGACAACCCGCACTTTTTTTTGCACTATGGTGATTTGACCGACACCTCGAACCTGGTGCGGCTGATCAGCGAAATCCAGCCTGACGAGGTATACAACCTCGGCGCTCAGAGCCATGTAGCGGTTTCCTTCGAGTCGCCTGAATACACGGCCGATGTGGATGCAATTGGGACGCTGCGTTTACTGGAAGCGATTCGTTTTCTGAAATTGGAAAAAAAGACGCGCTTTTATCAAGCCTCCACCTCCGAACTCTACGGCTTGGTGCAGGAAGTGCCACAGACCGAAAAGACGCCGTTCTACCCGCGCAGTCCCTATGCCGTGGCCAAGATGTATGCCTACTGGATCACCGTGAATTATCGTGAAGCCTACGGCATGTATGCGTGTAATGGCATCCTGTTTAATCACGAGTCCCCACGCCGCGGTGAAACCTTTGTGACCCGTAAAATTACGCGCGCCCTGGCGCGCATTGCGCAAGGCCTGCAGCAGTGCCTGTTTCTGGGTAATCTCAACGCTCTGCGCGACTGGGGGCATGCTAAAGACTATGTCGAAATGCAATGGTTGATGTTGCAGCAGGCGCAGCCGGAAGATTTCGTGATTGCGACGGGCGTGCAAGTCAGTGTGCGTGACTTCGTCAATCTCAGCGCTGAACGGCTTGGGTTGACTTTGGAATGGCGGGGGCAGGATGCACAGGAAGAGGGCTATGTGGTGGCGCAAAAGCCCGGTGCATTAAAGTCTGGGCTGGATCTCGTGGGTAAACGTATTGTGGCGGTCGATCCGCGCTATTATCGTCCGGCCGAAGTCGAAACCTTGCTCGGCGACCCAGCGAAGGCGAAGCAAAAACTGGGCTGGGAACCCAAAATCAGTCTGCATGAGCTGGTCAATGAGATGGTCGATCATGATCTTGAGATCGCCAAACGCGATGCCCTGATCACCAAGCATGGCTTCCAGGCTTATTCCTTTAACGAGTAATTGCGTCATGGATCAGCACAGTAAAATTTTTGTTGCCGGACACTTGGGCATGGTAGGCAGTGCGATTGTGCGCCAACTACAGGCACGCGGCTACGACAATATTCTGACCTGTTCGCGACGCCAGCTGGACCTGGTCAATCAAGCGGCGGTCAATGCCTTTTTTGCACAAGAAAAGCCTGACTTCGTGTTTCTGGCAGCGGCGCGCGTCGGTGGCATTCATGCCAATAACGAGTATCCGGCCGATTTTATCTATGACAATCTGCTGATTGAGGCCAATATTATTCGGGCGGCCTGGGCAGAAGGCGCCAAACGTCTGTTGTTTCTGGGTAGCTCCTGCATCTATCCAAAGCTTGCGCCGCAGCCGATGAGCGAAGCCGCGCTGCTGACCGGCACGCTGGAACCGACCAACGAGCCTTATGCCATTGCCAAGATTGCCGGGATCAAACTCTGCGAGTCCTACAATCGACAGCACGGCACGGATTTTCGTTCAGTCATGCCGACCAATCTCTATGGTCCCGGGGATAATTTTCATCCGGCTAACAGCCATGTGATCCCGGCCTTACTGCGGCGTTTTCATGAGGCCAAAATTAACAACTTACCGGAAGTGGCCATCTGGGGTTCAGGCACGCCCATGCGCGAATTTTTACATGTCGACGACATGGCCGCAGCCTGTTTGCATGTCATGCAGCTTGATGCGGAAGTATATCGTACCGAGACGCAGCCGATGCTCAGCCACATTAACGTGGGAAGCGGTGTAGATGTGACGATTCGCCAACTGGCCGAAACGATCGCGCGCGTGGTGGGCTATACCGGTCAGATTACCTTCGATGCCAGCAAACCTGACGGCGCTCCACGTAAGTTGATGGATGTCTCGCTGTTGAAACGTCTCGGCTGGCAGGCGGAAATTAATTTGGAACCGGGTCTAAAGTCAGCCTATGCGTGGTTTGTGGCCAACGAGAACAAGCTGCGAATCGCGTAGGTGGGGATGGCAAAAGAGTCCCAATGGAACATGACGCGGAGTTGAGGGCTTGGGCGCCGAGTTGCCGGGAGTTGTGATTCGTACCTCATCACAGGCTACGCAAGGCTTGGCGTTCAATTGGGTTCGTAGGTTGGGATGACAAAGGAATCCCAACGGAACGCGACTCGTAGTTGAGGACTTGGGCACCGAGTTGCCGGGAGTTGTGATTCATCCCTCATCACAACCTACGAACTAGAGTAAGCTCGTGATTGATAAGTTAGGGTTTTGAACAATATGAAAAAAATCGTCCCTGTGGTGATGGCGGGTGGCAGTGGTACGCGCTTGTGGCCCTTGTCGCGCAAACAATATCCGAAACAGTTCCTGGCCCTGACTAGCCCGGAAACCATGTTTCAGGAAACGCTGGCGCGTTTGGACCGTGCCGCAGAAGCTGGGCTGTTTGAAGTGACCGCGCCGCTGGTGGTGTGTAATGAAGAACATCGCTTTATCGTGGCTGAGCAGTTGCGTAAGCAGCAACGCCATGCCGCGGCAATTATTCTGGAG
>JBFHRI010000062.1:0-12777 GCA_041591755.1 Oleiphilaceae bacterium | reverse complement strand
GCTCGGCACCGATGACCAGGCGCGCGATGTGTTGGCGCGTTTGATCTATGGCTTTCGTATTTCGGTGCTGTTTGGCCTGACCCTGACGATTTTCAGCTCGATTATTGGGGTGATCGTTGGCGCGATACAGGGTTACTATGGCGGTAAAACCGACCTGATCGGACAGCGCTTGATCGAGATCTGGTCGGGGCTGCCGGTGCTCTACCTACTGATTATTCTGGCCAGCATGGTGCAGCCCAATTTCTGGTGGCTGCTGGGGATTATGTTGCTGTTTAGCTGGATGGGCCTGGTCGATGTGGTGCGAGCCGAATTTCTGCGCGCGCGTAACCTGGAGTATGTCCGCGCGGCCCGCGCCTTGGGTCTGGATAACCGCGGCATTATGTTCCGCCATATGCTGCCCAATGCCATGGTCGCCACGCTCACCTTTATGCCCTTTATTCTGACCGGCTCCATCACCACCCTGACCTCGCTGGACTTCTTGGGCTTCGGCCTGCCGCCCGGCTCGGCCTCGCTGGGCGAGTTGGTGGCCCAGGGTAAAACTAATTTGCATGCGCCCTGGCTGGGCATTTCAGCCTTCGTGGTGCTGGCGGTGATGCTGTCTTTGCTGGTGTTTATCGGTGAAGCGGTGCGTGATGCCTTTGATCCGAGGAAGCAGTAATGGACTCGCCAACCCCTCTGCTGCGCATAGAAAACCTGGCCATCTCATTTGCCCAGAATGGCCAGGTGACGCCGGCCGTGCATCGCGTCAGCTTTGATCTGCATGAGGGCCGCACCCTGGCCATCGTGGGTGAAAGTGGCTCCGGCAAATCCATTACCGCACTGTCGATTTTGCGTTTACTGCCCTCGCAGACGGCACGCTATCCGCATGGCAAGATCGTGTATCAGGGGCAAGATTTACTGTCGCTGACTGAAACCGAATTGCGCGCTATTCGCGGCAATCGCATCGGCATGATCTTTCAAGAGCCAATGACCTCGCTGAATCCGCTGCATACGATTGAGAAGCAGATCAGTGAAACCTTGTTCCTGCACCGCGGCTTCGACAAGGCCCGCGCGCGCAAGCGCGTGCTGGAGTTGTTGGAGTTGGTGGGCATCCCCCATCCGGAAGAACGTTTGAATGCCTATCCGCACCAGCTGAGTGGTGGCCAAAAGCAACGCGTGATGATTGCCATGGCCTTAGCCAATGAGCCCGACATCCTGATTGCCGACGAACCTACCACCGCGCTGGATGTGACGATCCAAAAGCAGGTCTTGGAGCTGATCAAGTCGCTGCAACAGCGCTTGGGCATGTCCGTGATTCTGATTTCGCACGATCTGAACATCGTGCGTCGCTACGCCGATGACTTGGTGGTGATGCATCGCGGACGCGTGGTCGAACAAGGGACCTGCGCAGCGATATTCGACAATCCGCAGGATGCGTACACCGAACAATTGATCCATGCGACGCCACGCGGCCAAGCCGCGCCGATTCCACCGGATGCCCGTCTCCTGCTGCAAACCAAAGAACTGTGCGTACGCTTTCCCCTGAAAAAGAACTTTTGGGGCAAGACGCTGAGTGCGCTGACGGCCGCCGATCGCATTTCGATCACGGTGCGCGAAGGTGAAACCTTGGGCGTCGTCGGTGAAAGTGGCAGCGGCAAGACCACGCTGGGGCTGGCCTTACTCAAACTGATTCAGAGCGAAGGCGAGATTTATTTTCAGGATCAAGCCGTGCATCAAATGGATCAGGCCGCGTTTCGCCCCTTGCGCCAGGAAATACAGATCGTGTTTCAGGACCCCTACGGCAGCCTGAGCCCACGTATGTCGGTGTATCAGATTATCGAAGAAGGTTTGCGCATTCATCAGATCGGCAGCGAGGCCGAGCGCGAAGCCATGATCATCAACGCGCTGCAGGAAGTTGAACTCGATCCGGCCACGCGCCATCGCTATCCGCATGAATTTTCCGGTGGCCAGCGCCAACGCATCGCCATCGCGCGCGCCCTGGTCCTCAAGCCGAAGTTGATCGTGCTGGATGAACCGACCTCGGCGCTGGATCGTACCGTACAAGTGCAAGTAGTTGAGTTGTTGCAGCGCTTGCAGGCAAAATACCGCCTCGCGTACCTGTTCATCAGCCATGACCTGGCCGTGGTACGTGCGCTGAGCCATCAGGTATTGGTGATGAAGCAGGGACAAGTGCTCGAACATAGCGATTGTGAGACCTTATTTACCCAGCCGCAGCACCCCTATACCCGCAGCCTGCTGGACGCAGCCTATTTCTACACCCCGGCCACTTCAACGCCGGCTTAATGCGTTGGCCCGCTCGCAGGCGTGCAAGAAGCGAACGCAACACAATGCAAGAGAGAATTAAGACATGGGATTTCTAGCCGGAAAAAAAGCGCTGATCGTCGGCGTCGCCAGTAAACTATCGATCGCTTATGGGATTGCCGAGGCCATGCACCGCGAGGGCGCTGAAATCGCCCTGACCTATCAGAACGAAAAGCTGAAAAAACGTGTAGAAGAGTTTGGCGAGAAATGGGGCAGCACCATTTTTATGCCCTGCGATGTGGCCAGTGATGAAGAAATCGCGAATGTTTTCACTGAGCTTGGCAAGCACTGGGATGGTTTGGACATTCTGGTGCACTCGGTCGGTTATGCGCCCGGTAACGAGCTTGATGGCAATTATGTCGATGTCACGACGCGTGAGGGCTTCCGCATTGCGCACGACATCAGCTCCTACAGTTTTGTCGCCCTGGCCAAAGGCGCACGCGAGCTGATGCGCGGCCGCAATGGTTCGCTGCTGACCCTGAGCTATCTTGGCGCCGAGCGCACCTGCCCCAACTACAACGTGATGGGCCTGGCCAAGGCCAGCCTTGAAGCCAACGTACGCTACATGGCGGCCAGCCTCGGCCCTGAAGGCACTCGCGTCAACGCCATTTCGGCCGGACCAATTCATACCCTGGCGGCCCCTGGCATCAAGAGCTTCCGCAAAATGCTCAGCGAAGCCGAAAAACACACCCCACTTCGACGCAACGTGACCACCGAAGAGGTCGGTAACGTGGCAGCCTTCCTGTGCTCCGATCTGGCCAGCGGAATTACCGGCGAGATTACCTATGTGGATGGTGGGTTTAATATTACGGCGATGGGTGGCTTGGAGGCGTAGTGCCGAGTGGCCGGCTGTTGGGACTCCTTTGTCATCCTGCCCAAAAACTTTAGTCATCCCGCGGCTCGACCGCGGGATCTCTTAAGGGCAACTGCTTATCCTCAGATCCCGCGGTCGAGCCGCGGGATGACTGTGTTATATAGCGTCCGGGATGACTGTGTTATATAGCGTCCGGGATGACTGTGTTATATAGCGTCCGGGATGACTGTGTTATATAGCGTCCGGGATGACCGTGTTATATAGCGGCCGGGATGACTGTGTTATGTAGCGGCCGGGATGGCTGTGTTATGTAGCGGCAGGGATGGCTGTGGTGTTTGATACCGCGTGATGACTGATTTTAGATATAACGCTGGGTGACTGTTATCTAAAATGGCGCACGGCGACAACGACTTGCAACGCGGTCCAATCCAGAGAATACGGCCTTTTAGGCACTACGTCACTGAATTCGCAGGCATTACAGGATAGTCTTGTCCATTGTCTAGCGCCCCGGGCTTATTGAGCGATGACAGACCCAAGGCTGATCACTGGTGATGATGGATATTCTGTGGTGAAACGTTTTTTCCTGATACTGCTGACCGTTTGTACTATCGCAACGCTATCCGCTTGCTCTAACGTCAAAGGCGCCTTTAAATCTTCGTCGTCGCTGACTAACTTTCTCGGTCTGACCGAAAATCCCGACTGGTATATTCGCAGCAAACACCGCTACGGTGATTCGCGCTGGATCCCCAATGATTTTGGCCTCGAGATGCACTATCGCGACGTTGGGGATAAAGAAGACCCGGTCATTGTCCTGCTGCATAGCGAAATGGCTTCGCTGCATAGCTATCAAGCCTGGATTGAACTTCTCAGTGAAGACTATCGCGTCATTGCCGTTGACCTACCCGGATCTGGCCTGACCGGTGCGCCGCACTGCGTGAAAAACATCTACAAAACCTGCTCCGAAAATCTCAGCCTGACCTACATTCGGCACACCATGCAGTACTTCATCGAAGACATGCGCTTGAGCCGCTTTACGCTGGTCGGCAATTCGATGAGCGGCTACTTGGCCGCGCAATATGCCATCGACAATCCGCACCGCGTCGAAAAATTAGTCTTGGTCAGCCCGCTCGGCATGCAACAGGAAATCCCCTGGATCGTCAATTACATGACGGTCAAAGGCATGGATATCTTTAACCAGTACATGCAACCCTCCACCGCAATTTCTAACATTCTCGATGAGTTCTATGGTGACCGGGCGAACCTCAAGCCCAGTGTTCTGGCGCGCTATATTCACCTGAATCAAAGCGAGGGCGCGTTTGAGTCAAACGTGCGCATGATGCAGCTTGTCAAACGCATGATGGAAAGTCCTCTGGAATTGAAAATCAGTGAGATTAGCGTGCCGACGCTGATCATCTGGGGTAAGCAGAACACCTGGGTCAAGCCAGAACATGCCAAATTGTGGTCAGAACAAATCAAGGACTCCGTGCTGCTGCAGTATGCGTTTATTGGCCATTTGCCGATGGAAGAAAACGGCAAACAAAGTGCGCACGATGTGTTGGCCTTTATTAAGGAAGAGCCCATCCCCTCGCTGACCGGCCTGGGCACCGGAGGCTCATTTACCGTTAAGGATGCGGCCAAGAAGTTTGATAAAGAAGCACTGTTCGGCAATAAAGGGGAGCCGGTTGAAGAAACGGCCTTGCCGGGTGCCGAGGCGCCAAGGGAACCTGAACAGGAAATGGAGATCGCGGAGTAAGGACTCCGCGATCCAAGGCTCGCCTCTAAGGTATCAGCGCGTACAGCACAGACTTAACAGACTTAGTTGAAGCTGCGTGAAATCTTGAGTTTCCAATCGACGATTTCGGATCCATCCGACTCGTAGAGATAAAGCCCCGCGAGAAAACCGTCCGGATGCGGACGCACCCAGCGCACCTCAGAAATCAATTGGTAGCGCTCAGGGTAGCGCAAAAACTCGACCACCAGCGTATGAATCGCGCCTTCAGTCAACTTCTTATCCACCACGACCTGCATGCCATTCGCCGAAATATCCACGGCTTCACAATAGACGATTTCGGGTGGTCGCGTGTCCCCCGGCTCGCGCGATTCGGTCTCGATATAGATCGTGGCCTCCAGATTGAGTCGCGCCTCGGTGCGCCGCTCATCTGAGTCAAAAAAGCGTTCCATATTGTCGTCATTCATCATCTTTTCTCCCTCGTCCGTTGCTGCGGTGTGATGGCAGCGAGCTATTTCTGAATACGTAAACGGCTGACCACACGCTCCAGACTGTTTTCAAACTCCGTACCGGCACTCAGTATGGTGATTTCACCTTCCATGATGCGCTGCACCAGCGTTTCTTCATTCAGTTCCAAACGCTTGATGCCGAGCTTATCAACAAAAATATACTTGCCGCTGGCGGCAATCTTGACCGCCAACTTATAGCGCTGAACCTGTTCGTCGATCCGAATCCCAATCCAGCCGCCCACGGTAAAGGCCGCGAGCGCTCCGGTGACCGCCTGCACCTGCTCAAGCCGCTGCTTTTCCGCCCGTTTATCCTGCAGCTCCCGGGTTTTGCGGGCGATTTCATCGGCCCGCGCCTGCGCGTCTTGCTGTGCCCGCCGCTGCTCTTCCAATAAACGCTCAGCTTCCAGCTTGGCTTTTTCGGCGGCTCGAATGCGCGCTTTGCTTTGCGCATCGGAAATCTTATATAACCCCGCCACACTGCTCTCGAATACTTGCTCCAAGCTCGCGCCCTGTTGCAAAAGCTTGAGTCGCCCCTGCTCCACGCAGTCATCGAATTCCGCAATCGACAGAACTTTCAGCTTTACACCCAAGGCGTCGGCAAAAAGCATCTGCTGAGAGGCGACATCAACCAACTCGAGCCGCGCGCGACGCCCTTCGCCTCCCTCCGCCAGCCAATACCATTGCCCGACCTGGCAGGCCTGCTTGGCCTGATACGCCTCAACGAAGTGCGTGCACTCAGCATCCACAAAAACGGTCGGGGTGAAGGGATACAATTCCAATGCCTGGCCCTGCAACAAGCTGATGATATCTTGCTCAATGCTCTGCCACAGCTCGGGAGGAGGCGCTTCGACAGGATTAAGCGCGTCCAGTGCGCCACTCAATACATCGATTAGATTGTCACCATACTTGAAGGCCCATTGACCCTGCTTGCAAAACACCGCATAGATTTGATCCTGATGCCGACGATAAGCCGCCAAGAGTTCGCTATCGAAGCGGGCACATACCTGGGCCAAAGCGGGCATCCAGTGGCGTGCCAGGAAACAGAGCATCGCGTCCGGCAGCTGCGCATCGGCAAAGCGACGATTGATAAGTTCGATGGATTGCCAACGCGCGAAACGTTGCCGCGCGGCAAGTAATTCACTGGCACAAAGGCGCTCAACGATCTTGCCGCGCTTTTGTTCTTGCTGCTCGACGAATGCGGCATTGAGCCGCGGCAGATCCTGTAGCGCCTCCTCAGCCAGGGTTCTTTGCAGCGCGGTACTCAGCAGCATGCTCAGATGCTCCAGCAAGAAGGAACGCTGGTGCTTGTTAGAGGGTGACCAACCAATTTGGGAGACACCGATCGATTCCAAAACCTCTAGCACGGGTTTCAAAACAGGCTCTGTCTGGTTGCGATAAAGCGCTGCAAAAACCGCAAAGCGCCACCCCGACAATTGTTCATTGAGCGCATCAACCAACTGGTTTTTGCGCTGCCATACATCAAACACTCGGTCAGTCATAAAGGCAGCATTATTGAAGAGTGCGGGCAAGGGCGTGTGGCCAAAATGCCCCTCGATCGATTTCAGCACTGACTCGCCCGGTGAAACTGACTCGAGGCCAAGTTTATAAGCCATCCACTCATCAATACGCCCCGACACGTCGGTCAGCTCAGCATCACCGACGATGTATTTCAACTCGGGTACGCGCAACTGCAAAAGCACCGAACGACAGGTTAGGAGAATGTTTTTTGAAGTAAGCACCTAGAACGACTGACCCATAGTAAGACTGATGACGCAAGGCCGCTGCCAGAACGCCCCCTGACAACGATTAAGATGAGCGCCCGTGGTCGGCACTCACGGATCTAAACCAAGGGGCGTCTCAACGATCCGATGCAGACGGCAAACAGCCGACCGACCCGCCTACAGTATAGAGTCGAAACCAGAATTCGCTAAGCTCCCGCAATGAAACAATCCACACAGATCAAAAGCTACATTTTTGGTGACGGCCTGTTTCATACGTGGTCTGGATCAAGCTTTTTCAACTTCACACCGATGGATGGCGGGCGAACATTGCAAAGCCTGCAGAGATAGCGCACCATAACCGCCCGCAGGCTACTGCCAGCCCAGAATATCCCTAACGTAAAACGCATTAACAGGGCAAAACATGACCAGCAAACTCGAAAACGTCAACGTCCTCAGTCAGGATCTTTTGATCTCCCCGGATCGACTCAAGACGGACATTCCGCTCACTGAGGCGGCCGCTAAAACCGTGCTGGAAGGACGTCAAACGATTTATGACATCCTCGATCGCAAGGATCATCGCTTGTTTATCGTGATCGGCCCCTGCTCGATTCATGATGTCGAGGCAGCTAAAGACTATGCGCGCCGTCTGAAAGGACTGGCGGAACAAGTCAAAGATACGCTGTACCTGGTGATGCGTGTGTATTTCGAGAAACCACGTACCACCGTCGGCTGGAAGGGTCTGATCAATGACCCGCACCTGAATGACTCGTTTTGCATCGAAGAAGGTTTGCATATTGGTCGCCAGCTGCTGATGGACATTGCTGAACTCGGCCTGCCCACCGCCACGGAAGCACTCGACCCGATTTCGCCACAGTACCTGCAGGACACGATCTCCTGGTCGGCGATTGGCGCCCGCACCACCGAGTCGCAAACACATCGCGAGATGAGCAGCGGCCTCTCGGTGGCGATTGGCTTCAAAAACGGCACCGACGGTGGACTCGAAGTGGCGATCAATGCTTTAAAGTCTGTGTCACATCCGCACAGCTTTTTGGGCATCAGTTCAGAGGGTCAGGTCGCGGTTATCCGCACCAAAGGTAACCCATATGCGCATGTCGTACTGCGTGGCGGCGGCGGCAAGCCCAACTATGACTCGGTGAATGTCGCGCTATGCGAGCAAGCGCTGGCCAAAGCAGGCTTATCCAAGAACATTATGATCGACTGCAGTCATGCCAACTCCAACAAAGATCCTGGCCTGCAACCTCTGGTCATGCAGGATGCCACGCATCAAATTCTTGAGGGCAATGAATCGATCGTGGGCTTGATGGTGGAAAGCAATATCGGCTGGGGTAGCCAAAGCATTCCCAAGGACCTGTCGCAGCTGCAATACGGGGTCTCCGTGACGGATGCTTGTATCGATTGGCCGACTACCGAAAAAGCCATTCTGGAAATGCACGACAAGCTTAAGGACGTGCTACCCAAGCGTCGAAAATAAGGCGGCATTGGCGCGGCTAAATGAGTAATAAAACTCATTAAAAGCGCCTTGACATGCCCTCTCAAAAACACCAGAATACGCGCCTCTTTTGGCAAGGTAGCTCAGTTGGTTAGAGCACAGCACTCATAATGCTGGGGTCGCCGGTTCGATTCCGGCCCTTGCTACCAAAGATATCACAGGCCTAGCACCGTTCAGATGCTAGGCCTTTTTTATTGCCCCTGACTTTTCGACAGGCATGGGGACTTATGCGGACACGACATGCGTCTGCGCAAAGCGCTCGAATAAGTCTTTGAGCCAGCGATAAAACGGCTCAATGCCCGGCCGCTCCGTCGCGCGCTCAGGTACCACCAACCAATAAGCGAGATCGGCTGACTGATGCGCACTGTTCAGGCGTACTAAACTGCCCTCGCGTAACTGACGTGAAATCACTGGCAGGATACCGACCGCGATTCCCAAACCCTCCTGCGCCGACTTAATAATCGAAAAATACGAGTCGCACACGATACGATCGGCTTCCCGCAATTCGGGAAACAGCATCTTCCACTCCGTAAAAGTATCACCAATGGTCAGCAGAACCTGTTTTTGCAGCAAGCTTAAGTCAATCGTTTGGGCCAGATCGATTCCACGCTTGTTCAAATAGGCCGGACTACAGACCAGACAAGGCTCGACCCGCTGCAGTAAACGCGCCTGCACACCTGGCCATTGACCGCGACCAAAACGAATTGCCGCATCGACCGGCTGGGTCTCAAAGTCGACGAAATCGTTCCCGGTACTCAAGCGTAAATCGATATTCGGCGCGTAGTCGCGAAAAGACAAATAATTTGGAATAAGTAGTTCTTGAGTGATGAATAAGGGCGCGCTGACCAGTAGCACCGGATACTTAAACAACCGTTCCAATTCACGATAGCTTTGCTGATGCGTGCGAATAATTTGGCGCGCTGCTGCATAATAATGCTCACCGGCCGCAGTGAGGCGCAAGCGCCGGGTACTGCGCTCAAACAAAGGAATCCCTAAATAGGCCTCGAGGCTTTTGATCTGCTGGCTGATGGCCGGGGGCGTGACACAGAGCTCATCGGCTGCCAACTTAAAGCTCAAGTTGCGTGCTGCGGCTTCAAATACCGGCAGCCATTGAATGGGAGGGGCTTTGACTTGCACGATGCCTTCATCCTGAGAACATTAGATAAGTAAAACTTATTTATCGTTCATTATTGCTGATTTGTCAGTAGGACGCAGGTGCTTTATTTTTGTGATCAGCTTGCCTGAGTGAATATCAGCTTGATTCAAACAATAGTCATCCCGCGGCTTGACCGCGGGACCTCTCGAGGGCAATGGTTGATCCTCAGATCCCGCGGTCGAGCCGCGGGATGACTGGTATAGGAATGACCCGGGATGACTGGTAAAGGAACTACCCAGGGATGACTGGTGTAGGAATGACCCGGGATGACTGGTAAAGGAACTACCGAGGGATGACTGGTATAGGAATGACCCGGGGATGACTGGTAAAGGAACTACCCAGGGATGACTGGTATAGGAATGACCCAGGGATGACTGGTAAAGGAACTACCCGGGGATGACGGATAAAGGCTTACTGCTTATTTAAATGCGAGGCATCACATGAATACTGCACCCTCCTCCCCCCAAGAACACGCCAGTGCCTGCATTCTATGCTCGCGCAATTGCGGTATCCGCGTTACCACTGAAAATGGCCAGATCAGCAAAATCAAGGGTGATCCCGAACACCCGATGACCCAGGGCTATATCTGCCAAAAGGCCGCCCGTCTGGCGCATTATCAAAACCACGCCGAGCGTTTGCATAGCCCGCTTAAACGCATGCCAGATGGCAGCTTTACGAGCATTTCCTGGGAGCAGGCCCTGAGCGAAATTGCGCAGCGCTTGCTCGATTTGAAAGCGCTTCACGGCGGACACAGCTTTGCCTTTGTCGGCGGCGGTGGCCAAGGCAATCACTTGGGCGGTGCCTATGGCCAACAACTCCGCCATGCCATGGACAGTCCCTTTGTCTACTCGGCATTGGCGCAAGAGAAGACGCAGGATTTCTGGCTCAATGGTCGCCTGTTTGGCGACCAGCGTTGCCACATTACCGAAGATGTCGAGCATGCCGAATACGTGCTGTTTATCGGTTGCAACCCGTATCAATCGCATGGCATTCCGAATGCGCGCGACACGCTAAAAGCGCTGAAGAAAGCCCCCAATAGGACCATGGTCGTGATTGATCCACGGCGCACCGAAACCGCTGAAATGGCCGACATTCACCTGCAACTAAAGCCAGGCACAGATGCCTTTTTGTTGACCGCTATGCTGGCCATCATCGTGCAAGAAGCCTTGTACGACGAGGAATTCTTGCAACGTCACTGCAGCGGTTTTTCGGAGCTGGAAACTCTGCTGCAACAGGTTCCGGCAGCCGAATATGCAGCGCGTAGCGGCCTCTCACTGGAAGTCGTGCAGCGCGTCGCCCGTGGCTTTGCCCAAGCCAACAGTGCCTGCGTGCGTATCGACCTGGGCATTCAACAAACCCTGCACACCACATTGAACGGCTACCTGGAGAAGCTGCTGTATTTGCTGACCGGCAACTTTGGTAAACGTGGCGGTAACAACCTGCACAGTTTTTTATTGCCGATTTTAGGCCACTCCGATGAGCGGCCACGTGAAGGCAAACGTCCCGTGGTGCGCACCGCCTACCACCAAATGTTCCCCATTGCAGGTCTTTATCCGCCCAACATCCTGCCCGACGAAATCTTACTCGCCGGCGAGCAGCGCATCCGCGCCGTTTGGGTGGACAGCGCCAATCCACTGATGACTTACGCCGACACACAGGCCTATGAACAAGCCTTTGCCAGCCTGGAACTCCTCGTCGTGGTGGATGTGGCGATGACCGAAACCGCACAACTGGCTCACTATGTTCTTCCGGCGGCTTCGCAGTTTGAGAAATGCGAGGCGACCGGCTTCAACCTCGAATTTCCGCGAAACTTCTTCCACTTGCGCCGCCCGCTTCTGCCCAGCCATGGTGAATCCCTGGCGGAGCCTGAGATCTACACCCGACTGCTCGAGCATATGCAGCTATTACCACGCAACTTTCCGGTATTAAGTGGCTTGGCACGTTTTGAGCCTGAGCGCAGTGGACACCGCGCGTATCTGGCAGCGCTGCTCGTCACACTCAAACGCCATAAAAATTGGCAGCGTTTCGCGCCTTCCATACTCTATCGCACGCTGGGCCAACGCTTACCCGAGGGCATGGCAGCGGGCGCCTTGCTCCTGCCGCTGGCACTGCAGTATGCCGAAAAACACGCCGCCGCTGTGCAACGCATTGGGCTGCGCGGTAAAGGACAGGCACTGGGCGTCGCCCTCTTCCGCGCCATTATCGATTCGCCCTCAGGGACCTTGATGAGCGAGCATACCTTTGACGAAATGTGGCAGTTACTGCGCCATCGTGACGCTAAAATCCATCTCGCGATTGATGAGATGTTAAGCGAACTCCAAGACCTGGCACACGAAGTAGAAACCGCAGAGGAAGCGCCCTTTATTCTGATGGCCGGTGAACGCCGCGCCTACAATGCCAATCAAATTTATCGCGACCCGCATTGGCGTAAGATCGATCATCACGGCGCCATGCGCATGCATCCCGAAGATGCGGCGCGACTCAATGTTGCAGATGGAGAGCGCGTGCTTTGCCGGTCGCGCCGCGGGGAAATCCCAGTTGTGCTGCAACTTGATGACAGTGTGCGCATCGGGATGCTCACACTACCTCATGGGTATGGCATGCGCTACCAAGGTCAGGAGCGCATTGGCCCGGCATTGAATTTATTAACGGATTCGCGTCACTGCGACCCCTTGAGTAAAACGCCCTATCATAAGTACGTGCCGGTGTGGATTGATAAGCTTGCCACCCATGACGATGCAAAAACGGCCTGATCAAGTCTTTGGTTTAGTCCCTAGGGCCTGGCGGCTTACTAGTTGGCATCCACAAGCGCTGGTGGTGTACAAATCACTGGGGACTGGCTTTAATAGCGCGCTCAACCTACGCCTGAAGTGAGCCCGTCCGGATGTGCGCCGACCGCAACTTTGATGATATGGCCGAGCGATTCGGCCGCACAGTGTATGAGACGCCACGCGGCCAGTTACGCTTGCGCGCCTTGGAAGCCGACTTTCAAACACTGCAATCCGACTTTGCTGGCTTGAAGGTATTAGACATAGGT
>JBFHRI010000061.1:0-12789 GCA_041591755.1 Oleiphilaceae bacterium | reverse complement strand
GCTGATTATCGCTTGCAGCGCTGGCGCCGTGGTCCCGATTCTGCTGAAAAAGTTCGGCATGGACCCGGCCCAGTCATCCTCGATTGTACTGACCACGATCACCGATATTGCCGGTTTTATGTCGTTCTTGGGCATCGCCCTTCTGTTTTCGAGCATGTTGCCAATGGGCTAAGGCGCGAGGGCCCGGAGAGCATATTGCTTAGGGGCCGCGTTAGTTCTCCCGCCCGATCTGCTCCAGATCCAGCTCCTCGCCCAGGCGCCCGGCCAAGTGCAACAAGGCTTTCTCCAGCACGGCAACACGTGCCTCCAATTGAGCTAACTGATTCGGTCCAGCATTGCCACTGCTGCGGGATTTGATATCGGCGTCTTCCGGCACCGACTCAATCTCTCCGGCGAACATGTGCATGTATTGATGATCTTGACGACCCGGCTGACGAGCTAAACGTGCCACAACAGGACCATTCGGGTGTGCCATCAGCGCCTCTAAGGTATCCAAAACCTCCTGATTGGTTTCAAAATTATGCAAGCGTCCACTGCGACTGCGCAGTTCTCCCGGTGTTTGCGGCCCACGCAGTAAGAGCAAACAGACGAGCGCATATTCAGCCGAATTGAACTGATAGGTCCCCATCATGGTGTTGCAAAAGCGATGTGTGTACTTGGTACTGCCACTGCGGAAGTTTTCGTCGATATTGATGAGGTGCCGCTCTTTCAGCTTTTGGCAAATCCTGACGACCTCTCCCAGCTCCAAATTCATCACCGGGTCGCGACTCGTCTTCTGATTGCAGGCGAGCATTAGAGAGTTGGCTGTTAAGGGATATTGATCGGGGGTGGTTACGGCCTTTTCCATCAGGCAGCCGATGACTCGAGCTTCTTCAGGCGTCAGAGGTGTTCTCATTGTTGATTCATCCATTGCAAACGATTCCTCATTCAGTGTACCCAATCATCCGCTTAGCGCGATTATTTTTTCCGCATTAGGTAAACTTGCGCCTTACTGTTAATTGCTCGAGATGTTAGATTTTCCGCATGAAAACCCCACCCGCCCTGCAACCCCTGGTCGAAGAAGGCCTGATTGATGAAGTGCTGTATGCCCTGATGAGTGGCAAAGAGGCCAGTGTCTATGTGGTCCGCTGCGGCCAGGAAATTCGTGCGGCCAAGGTTTACAAGGACGCCAGTAAGCGCAGCTTCAAGAAAGCGGCGCAATATCAAGAAGGGCGCAAGGTGCGCAATACACGCGACGCCCGCGCCATGAACAAGCGCTCACGCTTCGGCCGCGAGCAGCAGGAAGAAGCCTGGCAAAGTGCCGAAGTCAATGCCCTGTATGTACTTGAGGCCGCTGGCGTGCGGGTACCCAAGCCCTTCGGTTGTTTCGATGGCGTAATGCTGATGGAGCTGGTGACCGACGATAGCGGTGAAGTGGCGCCGCGGCTCAACGATGTCAGCATGAGCGCCGAGCAGGCGCGGGAAGATCACGCCTTAATGATGCACTATATCCGGCTGATGCTGTGCGCCGGATTGATTCATGGTGACCTGTCGGAATTCAACGTCCTGGTTGACGATTATGGCCCCGTCATCATCGATCTCCCGCAAGCGGTCAATGCCTCCGCCAACAACAACGCCAAGGCCATGCTGCAACGCGATGTGCGCAACATTACGCTGTATTACGCACAGTATGCCCCTGAGTTACTGAACACGCGCTACGCCGAAGAAATGTGGGCGTTGTTTGAAGACGGCGCATTAACGCCAGAGGTGCCACTCAGCGGCATCTTCGCCGATCCGGCAGAGGCTGCCGATGTCGACAGCGTGATGCTGGAAATCAAAGAGGCCATGCAGGCCGAAATTCGCCGCCAGGAACGCTTACGCCAGACCGACGATAACGACTAAACCGACGCATTGCGGCCAGCCCCTGCGCGTTTCGGTCTCACGCCTTGTTGGGCCCTTGCGCAAGGGTCTGTGTCCCGGTCAGCACAAAGCTGATCTGACGCACCCGTTGCGCGATGTATAGATCGCGCGCCTCGGCCAGGCTGTCGATCTGATCAAGCAAATCAATCGTGGTGTCGAACACCGCCGAAACAATAAAACGCGCCGCCAGGTCGAGGTCGGTTGAATTCACTTGCGCGAAGGCCGGCATCAGGCGCAGGTCACCGGCCAGCTCCTGTGCAAAATGCTGCAGCTCGTTGCGCAGGGCCCGGCGCAGCGCCGGGGTCCCGCCGCCCTTGACCTGACACAGAAACCAGAAGTATCCGCGGTGCGCACACACGAATTCGACCAATAGAGTCATCGAGCGCAGAACCACCCCCGGCTGCGCGGCGGCATTCTGCCGGGCTGCGCGCAGCAGTTTGCGTAACATCAAACCGATATCATCGACGATATTCAGCCCTAACTCTTCCATATCGCGAAAATGCCGATAGAACGAAGTCGGCACCACGCCGGCGTTCTTGGCCACTTCTCGCAGACTGATACTGGAAAAATTCTGCCCCTGCTCAACCAATTGCAAAGCCGCATTCATCAAGGCTTTGCGAGTCTGATTCTTCTTATCTTCTCTACTTAACATGCGGGAAATCCCAAACTTCTTGTCCTGCAATCGTTTACGTGTCAAGCAAGTGTACACAGACACACAGGGTTTTGCGTCTTAATTTAGATCTACACCTTAATTCTGCTACGGTCAGCCGGGCTTAGGATCGGTCACAATCAGCTCTGCAAATCGATTCAGCCGTAAACAGGCAAGCCTCCACTGCGGCCATTGGACGTTTACAAAACTTTCAGTGCACACGTGTTGACTGAAACACCGCATCAGCCTATCTTAGTGTACAGTTGTACACTGTAAATCACACTCATCACGCTAGGTCATGACCATGTTCGCATCCAAGCTCACATTCCCCCTCGACTTGCTGACACACCCTACGCGCTGGTTGAAAACCTCACTGGAGGGCTTCTGGCAGGGTTCCAGCGAGCTGGCACGTTATCTGGATTTTCTGTTGCGCGAAGTCGATCCCGCTTTGAGTCACACTGAGTCCGTGGCGCGCGTGATCGACGTGATCCAGGAAACCCCTCAATGCCGATCATTCGTGCTACGCCCCCCAAAGCGCTGGCAACAATTTAAAGCCGGCCAATATATCAACGTGGGATTGCAGGTCGATGGTCAATGGCTGCACCGCAACTATTCGCTCTCTACTTCGCCACAGGAGTTTGCCGCAAGCAGACTGCTACGCATCACCGTCAGCGCGGTAACAGGTGGAGTGGTTTCCAATGCTCTGCTGAATACCTTACAGATCGGCGACACCCTGCCCATCAGCCCAGCATTGGGTGACTTCACCTTGGCGGACGAGAACGCCGAGCACGCGTTGTTTATTGGTGCGGGTAGCGGAATCACGCCACTGATGTCCATGCTGGAAAGTAGATTACAAAGTCATCCCGACGCCGCTCTGCGACTACTGTATTGCGTGCGCAATGAAGCGCACCTGATCTTCGCTGAACGCCTGCGGGCCTTGCGCCAGCGGCATCCAAATTTTTATTGCACGATCCATTTCAGCGACGCTGATGGCCCCTTGAGCGCCGAACACATCGAGGTCGCACTAACGACTCAGACGCATACCCCCGCCGCCCAACAGCCTATTTACCTATGTGGCCCGGCCGGATTTATGACCCATGCGCGCGCCATATTGGAGGCATTGGGTGTGCCGGCCCAACACATCCAGCAGGAACACTTTGCGACAGCGCGTGTCCCCTACACCGAGCAGTCAGCCCAAGGCGCAGAGGCCCGGGTGTTTTTCGGCTACTCGGGCAAATCGATCCGCTCCAACGGCCGACAGACACTGCTTGAGCTGGCGGAGCTGGCCGGCTTGCGTCCCAAGTCCGGTTGCCGCCAGGGCATCTGTCATCAATGCAGCTGCGCCCGCGGCACCGGGCCGCTGCTCAATATCAGCACAGGCCAAATGATCCCCGCCGACCAGCAAACCGTTCAGGCCTGCATCGCGCTGCCACTTGGCGATCTCCATCTGCCTCAGGCCTGAACCACAAATTCTTGAACTATAGACGCCGCAATGCCGGCAGGAGCACACCGACATGGACATGCCAACACACAGCAACAACCTGAGCGCGCCGGAACTGATGGAAGCGCTGGGCACGGCGCTCGACGCGCTGCGCGAGCAGACACTGGCCGATCTCGGCCAACGCGACGCGGACTACATCCACGACATCATCCGCAAACAACGTTACTGCGAAATCAGTGGTCGGGCCTTGATTCACTTCAGCCTGAATCCCTTGACCTGGGCCGCGGGCGTGGGCCTGCTTTCGGTGTCGAAGATTCTGGAAAACATGGAAATCGGACACAATGTGATGCACGGCCAGTATGACTGGATGAACGACCCCGCGCTGAACTCGCAAACCTATGAATGGGATACGGATTGCGATGCCGATTCCTGGCGTAAAACCCATAACTTCGAACACCACACCTATACCAACATCCTCGGCAAGGATCGCGATTATGGATACGGCCTATTCCGATTAAATGATCAGATGCCCTGGCACCCAGGTTTCCTGCCGCAAATGCTGACCTACGCCGTGATGGTGGTGCTGTACCAATATGCCGTCGCCTTACAGGAGCTGGAGTTCGACCGCTTGCTGCGGCGCGAGGTTTCTTGGCGCGATAAAGTGCCCTATCTGAAACGCCTTCTGCGCAAGGTCTCCCGCCAAACGGTCAAGGACTATGTGGTGTTTCCGCTGTTGGCCGGCCCCATGGCGCCCAAGGTGGCGTTGGGCAATGGCGCGGCCAATCTGGTGCGCAATCTGTGGGCGTCGAGCATCATTTTCTGCGGCCACTTTACCGCCGATGCCCAAACCTTCTCGCCCGCAGAGTGCGAAAAGGAAACCCGCGGCCAGTGGTATTACAGACAGATTCTCGGCTCCAGCAATTTCACCGGCAGCCGCTGGCTGCACATTCTGAGCGGCCATTTGAGCTTTCAGACCGAGCATCACCTGTTTCCGGATATTCCGGCGCATCGCTACCCGGAACTATCAGAGAAAGTCCGTGAGATACTTGCATCGCACGACATTCCCTATAACACTGGCACTTTCGGCGCGCAATATCGCAGCGTGCTGCAACGCCTGTTGCGCTACTCCCTGCCCTAATAGAGCCAACGCCGCGAGGTCAGTGAGCCGCCTAGTCCCCGCCAGAGATCATTCTATGACCAGCGCAAAAAGCCAAGCCAAACGCACCGCCAACAAATTGCTCGAACTGCATCTGCAGCATGAACTAAATGCCTTTGATGAGCGCGCTTTCCTGAGCTGGTTTGAGGACGTCTGCCCGCAGCTGTTCGAGGCGGCAACAAAAATACGAGTCAGGGACGTGCTTAGTGCCGACCGCATCAAGGCATTGATCCAACGCAATGTGGTCAATCTCGAGATTCCCGGCAGCATCGCTGAGATCGCCGGCGAAGCCTCGACGCTGGTCTTCAGTTCGAAGTTTCACTTGAATACTCGCCTACAGGATATTCTCAGCACAGCGCAATATGAAGAAATCGTCGACAAACTACTGGAGCTAAAAGAACAGCGACGCACGATCTTGAACCAGCTCATTGAACTGCCGGTTTATCAAGATCTGATCTCCGGCGTGTTGTACCAAGCCATGGTGCGTTATATCTACGAAAGCAATGCCGTAAGCAAGCACGTGCCGGGTGTCGCCAGCATGATGAAGTTTGGTAAGAACATGATGCAGAAAGCCATGCCCAAATTGGAAAGTGCGCTGGAAGAGAGCATCCGCAGTTACATCGCAGGAAATCTGAACTTTTTGCTGAAAGAAAGCCGCGACTTTTTGGAGAATTCACTGACCGACGAAGAACTCAAAGGTTCAGCCATGGAACTCTGGGACCATTTAGAGGACACCACCCTGCGCGAGCTGCAACAGGGCATGAACAGTATCGACTTGTCCGAATTTGTCGTGCTGGGCTATGAATTCTGGCTGCGTTTTCGCACCACGCCGTATTTCAAACAGGCCTATGAGGCGGTGGTCGACTACCTGTTCGAAAAGTTCGGTCAGGAAACCGTCGCCGCCTTGCTGGAGGAGCTGCAAATCACGCCCGATCGGGTTAAGCAGGAGGTACGGATATTCGCTCCCGACATTTTACAGTCACTGCAACACAGCGGTGTGTTGGAAATGCTGATTAGGGGGCGACTTGAGCGCTTTTATCATTCAGACGCGGCCCTGAAGTGCCTGCAATCAGTACAAGCACCTCCCAAAAAAGCACCGCAGTAAGATTGAAACTTACACAGCCTTTAGCGCTCGGTTCTAATCTCACAGCAGGTTTCCAGACTGTCCTTTGAACGCGAGTACAAATTGAAGGGTTGCAGCGTCTTATCCGGTGCGCAGGCAACAACGATACCATCGTAAGAAAAGGTATCGTTCTCAAAATCTGCCGCAGCGACGATCCGATAGCCATGTCCTTCCAGCGTGCTAATGGTGCCGTAATGCAGTTCCTGCGAATGTGTTGAAATCATCAGGAAGTCGATTCGCTTGGCGGCCAGGGCGCTCTCTATCGACGCCAACAGATGATCCTCTGCCCCTTGAATGTCTGCATGCAGGATCGACAACCGGGGAATCTTGTTTTGGTCGAGGAAGCGGATAATGTCGAGTCCGCCCTCACCAATAATATTGTTGATGAAGTGTCCCTCGGTATTGTTCAGTAGAAAGTTTTTCTTGCCGATCTCCAAATGTCTCAGTTCTGGCTCAACCAAGTAGACTTGAGCCTCAGGACAATGATGCTTGTACCATAGCGAGTAAAACCCCCAATATGCGCCCAGTTCCATCATCGGCAACGTCGGATCGACATGCTTCAAAACCTGGGCAAATGCATACTCCTCCTGAGGCTCATGGACACCGCGATTGATACACAGGATCTGGCTGAAGTTACCGTAGTAGCCGTTGGCCTCACCAATGAACACCCTTAAGCCATTATGCATAATGACAAAGTGATCGTTAAAACGCGGATCGGTACCAATCAGCCCGGCTTCTGGCACACGCGGGATCAGCACATTGTTCGGATCACTCACGATCTCGCGAAAGCGGCCTAGAAAATCATTGTGATGGGCTTTGGGTACACTTGGGCTCATAAATCACTCAGCACATGGACAAAATATGGCGGCATCAGACATGCCGGACGGCACTCGATAACGAGCGCCTGTTATACCATCAATGGCACGCGCCGTTGAGTTGAAAATCGCGAAAATCTGCAGGAGTCCGCAAAGTCTTCAGCACTCGGTGCTGGCAGGTTTATCGCTGCAGGGCATCCGTCTTCGCGGCCATCACAAAATCATTGCGATGCAGCCCTTTGATTTTGTGCGTCCACCAGCTTACCTGCACGGAGCCCCACTCGGTGAGTATGGCAGGATGATGACCGGCAGACTCGGCCAGCTCGCCCACTTTATTGGTAAATGCCAAAGCTTCAGCGAAGTTCTTGAATTTGAACGCACGTTGTAAACGTTTGACCCCATCAATGGTAACGACGTGCCAGTCGGGAATCTGCGTGTGCAATTCGGCCATCTCTGCCTCACCCACGCGCGGCGCATCCGCGCGGCAGGCTTCACAGGTCTGATTTTGCAGTTCGTTCATCGTACGACCCTCCTGATCAGTTCTCGGGTTTGCAGCCATGCACCGATTTTTAGCATGACTCGGTCGGGTCATATAGTTTAGCAGCTCCAGCACGTGAGCACCGATCTAGGCGACAAACAAAACTCATCCGTGCAGCAGGTTGTTGCCCAGCATTCCTAGACAAAAACCCAGAACAGCGCCCATAGGCGGTCCCCAATGGCGCCGCATTCGCGATTGCGGGGCGATGTCCTGAAAAATCAGGTACAGGATGCCGCCTGCGGCGAACAACATGATCGCGCCCAACACCCCCGGGTATGCTGAAAAATAGAGAAAACCCACTATAGCGGTGAGCGGCCCAATCGGGACCAACAAACACATGAAAAACAGGATACGGGCCTTGCTCTTGTTGGGCGTGGAACGTAGCTCGCGAAATGCATTAAAGCCCTCGGGCAAATTTTGCAACCCGATGAACAAGGCCAGCAATGTCGCCGAACTCGCCCCTAGAGCAAAAATACCACCCAAGGCCAGAGATTCGGGCACGAAGTCTAACAGCATCGCGAGTAGCTGCGGTTTTTCTCGTCGCTTAGCACCTAAAAGTCGTTCGAGAAGAAAAAAACCAGTGCCCCCAGCCAGCAGGTAAAACACACTCCACCACGCATGGTCGACGAAAGCCTGCCCCTCTGGCACGAGCACCAGCGCCACGGCGGCGATTAGTATGCCACCCCCGAATGCTATCAGGGCATGCCGAAATTCATTCTGCAACCAACGAGAGCGCATCCGCTCCCGCGAGGCCAACAACCCGCCGAGAGGAATACAGGCCCCCGCAAAAGTGGTGTATACGATAATCTGAAGCAACTCATCCATGGCGCAGACTCTATGAGTATTAGGATTTTTTCGACCACGTGTAGCGCTCGCGCGAGATTTTTATTGACCGATCGTCACCGTCACTTCGCCCAGCCACTCGGCACTGACTCGCACTTGATCACCCGGCTGCAGAAAGCTTTTAACTCGTGTTTCGGTTTGCGTCAGGGCCAGTTTTTGCCAGCGATCCAGGCCCAGCCACTCAGCCAGTCTCACTTTCCAACGCGGGGTGTTGAAAATCACTCCGCCGGGGGTGCCGGTCAGCACGATGTCCCCAGCTTGCAGGGCGCGATCGGGAAACTTTCGGTGTATTGCCCGCAGCATCTCGACCGGCGTATAGATCAGATTATCGCTGCGCTCCAGCTGCCGAACTTCGCCGTTCACTTCGGTGCGCAGCTCGATGCAAGGAATCGCATCAGGCTCGTACATATGCGGCACCCACAGCGGCTGACTGATGGGCGTAAAGCCCGCAAAACTTTTCGACACACCCCAATAATCGTAACGGTTTGGCTGGCCCTCTCCGAGAATGGCGATGCTGCGTGCCGACAAATCGTTAGCCACTGTGAAACCGAGCGCCGGAACAAAATCTGCGGCCGCGAGTTGCTCTGGGGACACGTCGTCCAGTAACACAAAGGCCAACTCCACTTCATGATCCAACAAAGCATGAAGATGTTGATTGGACGCCTCTAGGGTTTGCCCAATACCGGGTTCAAGCGATTCCAGCGCCCTCTGCAAGTGCGCATGTCCGGGAAGCGCGACTAGGCTGCCGTCCTGCGCGACACTCTGGCTCGACTTGGCGAACACCGGTGGATCCAGGTCAATATCAAACGCAGATGCGGTTTCGTTGATGTGCTTGGCATAGGACAGGCCGACCCCGTAAATATTGCGCAACGCAACCGCATCCGTGACGAATTCTCCCTGCGCTGGATCAAGACAACGAAAGCTGGCGGGCTCGATGGGGTTTGACAAGCCTCGATTCAAATATAGAAACACTGTAGCAACCCCTAAGAGCGGGGTCAGCAGCAACGCAAGCGCCACAACTTTTCGTTTGGATTTCTGGCTCATTTTGGGGTCCTGAGGGCATGCCGGCGCAAATGATAAACTCAGCCCGATCACTGTGCCAAAAAAAAGGCCTTGAAGTCATGCTTCAAGGCCTTTGCTGCCTTCGTTGCGTCAGACGCCTTTGCTAAAGTCCAGCTCGCCATCTTTCAGGCGAACGCGAATTTCATCTCCTGATACAAAGGCGCCCGCCAGAATCTTTTGCGCCAAAGGATTTTCAACCCAGCGTTGAATCGCGCGCTTAAGCGGGCGCGCGCCATAGACCGGATCAAAACCAATATCGCCGAGTTTACGCATGGCCTCATCTTCAAACACAATGCGCATGCCCTGCTCGACCAAACGCTCGCTCAGACGCTGCAGCTGAATCTTGGCAATGCCCTGAATCTGCCCGGCGCCCAGAGCATGAAACACGACGACCTCATCAATTCGGTTGATGAACTCAGGCCGGAAGTGCGCGCTGACCGCGCCCATCACCGCGTCCTTAATCTGGTGATAATCTTCATCCTTGGTACTCATTGACTGAATAATGTCGGAGCCCAGGTTCGAGGTCATCACGATGACGGTATTGCGAAAATCTACGGTGCGCCCCTGACCATCCGTCAAACGACCATCTTCGAGCACCTGCAACAAAATGTTGAAGACATCAGGATGTGCTTTCTCGACCTCATCCAGCAAGAGCACAGAATACGGACGACGGCGCACCGCCTCGGTTAGGTAACCGCCTTCTTCGTAGCCCACGTAGCCCGGAGGTGCACCGATCAAGCGGGCGACGGAATGCTTCTCCATAAACTCCGACATATCGATGCGCACCATCGCCTCTTCAGTATCGAACAGATATTGCGCCAATGACTTACACAGTTCTGTCTTACCGACGCCGGTGGGCCCCAGGAAGAGGAACGAACCATTCGGACGATTTGGGTCTGACAGCCCCGCGCGCGAACGACGCACCGCATCGGCCACGGCGTTGACCGCCTCATCCTGACCAATCACGCGTTCATGCAACGCTTGCTCCATACGCAGTAACTTTTCTTTTTCGCCTTCCAGCATCTTAGATACTGGAATACCCGTCCACTTAGAAACGGTTTCGGCGATTTCCTCGTCCGTGACGCGGTTACGCAACAGGGTCATGCCGGTCATTTCGGCCTGACTGGCCATATCAAGTTGACGCTCCAGTTGCGGAATAATGCCGTATTGCAGCTCAGACATGCGCCCCAGATCGCTGGCTCGACGCGCATTTTCCAGTTCCACCCGCGCCTGCTCGAGTTGGCTTTTGACCTTTTGCGAACCTTGCAAGGCAGCCTTTTCACTCAGCCAGACTTCTTCCAGATCGGCATACTCTTTCGAGACTTCGTCGATCACCTGATTAAGCTTGCCCAGCGCCACTTTTGAAGCCTCATCTTTCTCCTTTTTCAAGGCTTCGCGCTCGATCTTGAGCTGAATCAGACGCCGTTCAAGTTTATCGAGTGACTCCGGCTTGGAGTCCATTTCCATACGAATCTGACTCGCGGCCTCGTCGACTAGATCGATTGCTTTGTCGGGTAATTGACGATCAGAAATATAACGATGTGACAAACGGGCCGCCGCAATGATGGCACCATTGGTGATTTCGACCCCATGATGCACTTCATAACGTTCTTTCAAACCGCGCAGAATCGCGATGGTATCTTCCACCGTCGGCTCATCGACCAGCACTTTCTGGAAACGTCGCTCGAGCGCGGCATCTTTCTCTATGTATTCGCGATATTCGTCGAGCGTGGTGGCGCCGACACAATGCAGCTCACCGCGCGCCAACGCGGGCTTCAGCATGTTGCCCGCATCCATCGAGCCCTCCGCCTTGCCAGCACCGACCATGGTGTGAATCTCGTCGATAAACAGAATGATCTGACCTTCTTGTTTGGCTAATTCGTTGAGCAAGGCTTTCAGGCGCTCCTCAAATTCACCGCGGAATTTGGCTCCTGCGATCAAGGCCCCCATGTCCAACGACAGCACCCGTTTGTCTTTCAAGCCATCGGGCACCTCACCGTTGACGATACGCTGCGCCAGCCCCTCAACGATAGCGGTTTTCCCAACGCCCGGCTCCCCGATCAGCACGGGGTTATTTTTGCGACGTCGCTGCAGGACCTGGATCGTGCGCCGAATTTCATCATCGCGTCCAATCACCGGATCCAACTTGCCGTCACGCGCCCGCGCGGTCAAATCAATGGTGAATTTTTCCAAAGCCTGGCGATTCTCTTCTGCACCCTGATCTTTCACGTTTTCACCCCCACGCACTTTATCCACCGCCGCTTCGATGGCCTCACGTTGTACGCCAAACTTTCTGAACAAAGCGCCCAACTCGCCTTTGTCCTCAATCGCCGCCAGCAGCACCATCTCGCTGGAAATAAACTGATCTCCGCGCTTTTGGCTGTATTTATCCGCCAGATTTAGCATGCGCCCCAGGTCGTTCGACATGTGGACATCACCTTCACTGCCCTGGATGGTCGGCAGTTTTTCGATCTGTCGCTTTAGCTCTGCATCGAACGCGGCGACATCGACATTTGCATGGCGCAACAGGGCCGTTACACTGCCTTTCTGCTCCAGCAATACCTGCATCAGATGTGCCGGCTCGATAAATTGGTGATCTTTCCCCAGCGCCAGTGACTGCGCATCGGAAAGCGCCATCTGCAGCTTGCTGGTGAGTCGGTCAATTCGCATAATCTTTCCTCTTTTTCAGGCAGCCTGGCTTTCCCGCTCGCTTCGCTGCCATCAGTCAATCATTGCTGGCTTAGATATGGGTGCTGCGATCTTTTTCAAGCGAGTCAAACAAAGTAAATCCCTTTGGAAGCCATTATGCTGAACTTAAAAGACGCGTTGCTTGATGTCGGTCAACTGCTGCGTCTATGTGCGCTCGTGGTGCTGATCCTGCTGTTTAACAGTCTGGAAGTCTGGCGTCTGTGGTTGGGAGCCTGGAAAGATTGGTCGCATGTACCGGTCTTTTTCTGCGCCACCGGCATGCTGCTGCAGGCGCTTGCGCCTCGGCTACACGCCCGCACAAGCCTGAACCTATTCAGAGTGGCTTTGGTTGCGGCTTTTGCACTGGGCGTTGGCGGAGTGATTGAACTGGTACAACCCTGGTTCGGACGCGATCGCAGTCTGCTGGATCTCGGCTACGATGCGGTGGGTATTCTGCTGGCACTGCTGTGTTTTCGACCCGTGCGCACGCGGTTACGCTACATGGCTCTCACCTTTGCACTGACAGCGCTGGGCTTAAGCCTGGTGCGACCCCTCTATTTTACCCACGTGTTGTG
>JBFHRI010000060.1:0-12799 GCA_041591755.1 Oleiphilaceae bacterium | reverse complement strand
TCCAGCCGATGCCGAGGTCATCAGTCACCAGCTGATGCTACGTGCGGGTTTAATCCGTAAGTTGGCCGCGGGGTTGTATAACTGGTTACCGCTTGGACTCCGCGTATTACGCAAAGTGGAAACCATTGTGCGGGAAGAAATGGATCGTGCCGGCGCGCAAGAACTGCTGATGCCCGTGGTCCAACCGGCAGAACTCTGGCAGGAGAGTGGACGCTGGCAAATGTATGGCGATGAACTCGCACGCCTGCAAGATCGCCATAAGCGCGATTTCTGTCTCGGCCCCACCCACGAAGAAGTCATCACCGACCTGATTCGCAACGAGCTGAGCAGCTACAAACAATTGCCCGCCAATTTTTATCAGATCCAAACCAAGTTCCGTGATGAGCGCCGCCCCCGCTTTGGCGTGATGCGCGCGCGCGAATTCGTGATGAAAGATGCTTACTCTTTCCATATTGATCAAGCTTCGCTCGACGCAACCTATCAAGTCATGTACGACACCTATACCCGTATCTTTAGTCGGCTGGGGCTGGATTTTCGCGCGGTACAGGCCGACTCCGGTAGCATTGGCGGCAGCTCCTCGCACGAATTCCATGTGCTGGCCGATTCAGGCGAAGACGCGATCGCCTTCAGCACCGAGAGCGACTATGCCGCGAATATTGAGCTGGCCGAGTGTATCGCTGTGGGCACACGCCCCGCGCCTGTTGCGGCCATGAGCGAGGTGGCGACCCCCAGCCAGCGCAGCATCGAAGAAGTGTCCGCATTCCTTAAAATTGATCCGCAGCAAACCGTCAAAACCCTGATTGTTGAGAGTAGCGCCGACGAAAACGGCCAAACCACCCTCATTGCCTTGGTGCTGCGTGGCGACCACTCACTGAACGAAATCAAAGCTGAAAAAATTAGCGGCCTTGCCTCACCGTTGCGGATGGCAGACGAAGCCCGCATCAAGGCTGAACTCGGTGCAGAAGTCGGTTCGATCGGCCCCGTCGGCCTGCAGATTCGGATCCTGGTCGACCGCAGTGCCGCCATCCTGGGTGATTTTGTTTGTGGCGCCAATAAAGATGGTGTCCATCTGCAGAACGTGAATTGGGGCCGTGACCTTCCGGAAGCCGAAGTCGTTGATCTGCGTAATATCGAGGAAGGCGATCCCAGCCCCTGCGGCAAAGGCGTGATCGAGATTCGACGCGGCATCGAAGTCGGTCATATTTTTAAACTGGGCCGTAAATACAGCACCGCAATGAATGCCAAGGTGCTGGATCAGAATGGCAAAGCCAGCATCATGGACATGGGCTGTTACGGTATTGGGGTGTCACGCGTGGTCGCGGCCGCAATTGAACAGAATCATGACGACAAAGGCATTATCTGGCCGCAGGCCATTGCGCCGTTCACGCTGGCCATCGTGACCTTGAATGGACACAAGTCCCCCGAAGTCGCCAGCCAGGCGGAGCAGCTTTATGCCGAATTCAAGGCGCAAGGCATTGATGTGTTTCTAGATGATCGCAACGAACGCCCCGGCGTCAAATTTGCCGACCTGGAACTGATGGGCATCCCGCACCGTTTGGTGATCAGTGATCGCGGCCTGCAAAACGGCACCCTGGAATATAAAGGGCGCCGCGACAGCGAAAGCCAGGATATCGCCTTGGCAGAGGTCGGCGACTTTATCCTCAACGCACTCGGGCGCTGAGTCAGTACCCCGTCTTGAGTCTAGCTAAAGCTCTACGCTGGAGCGCCTTGGCATTGCTGCTGGCGCTCTTCACGCTCGCCCTCGTGTTGCTGCTAAACCGCGCCTATGTCGTGCAAGTGGCGCATGAGGGCGCGGGCTTTGCCGCTAAATATCTGTGCTCCGGCGTTTTTATCAGCGGCTATCCGCCCGAGACCATGCTGCAGCAGGCCGTCGCACCGGCGAATCCCCTACTACGCTGGGTGAGCTATAGCGTGGACCGTGAACAACAGTCAGTGACGGCCTCACTATTCGGTCTGGCACACCGCAGCGCGCATTATCGTCCACGCCTGGGCTGTACGCTGTATCCGGCAGAACCCTCTGCTGCGATCCGCCAAGTCCTGCAGCAACAGGCGCCCGAGCATTTTGCCGAGCGCCCCGCCAAACCCGGCGCGCTGCGGCCACCGCAAGGCCAGCTTGCGTCGGCGATGGCCGAAGCCTTTGCCGAAAATGACAGCCGCGGCCCCAAGCACACCAAAGCCATCGTGGTCTTGCATCGTGGCAAACGGGTGGCGGAGCACTATGCGCCTGGGATCAAGCCCGACACACCGCTAATGGGCTGGTCGATGTCGAAAAGCGTGACCAATGCTTTGGTTGGCATTTTGGTGCAGCAGGGCCGGCTCAGTTTGGAGCAGCCCGCACCGATTGGCGAGTGGACGCACGATATACGCCGCGAGATCACGCTGGAGCATCTTCTGCGGATGAACTCGGGCCTCGCGTTTCAGGAAAAATACGACCGCAATAGTGATGTCGCACGCATGCTGACCTTTGAGTCGCGCATGGGGGATTTTGCGGCAGCCAAGCCTCTCGCGCACCCCGTTGGCACGCATTGGTCCTATAGCAGCGGCACCAGCAATATACTCGCCCGCATCGTGTTTGAACAAAACGGCGCCGATCTGGCATCGACGTGGCGCTTTATGCACGAGCAATTGTTCTACCCTCTCGGCATTTTCAGTGCGCATTTTGAACCCGATGCCAGCGGGATTTTTGTCGGGTCTTCATACCTGCATATGAGCGCTCGAGGCTGGGCGCGGATCGGCCAGTTGTTTCTGCAGGATGGCATTTGGCAAGGCCAGCGCTTGCTACCGGAAGGTTGGACAGATTTCAGTCGCAGCTTGACGACCACGGCGCCCAACACCCGTTTTGGTGCACACTTTTGGCTCAACTTGACGCCGGAAAAAACCGGCGCTCCCCAACGCTGGCCAGACCTACCCGAAGATACGTACGCGATGGAGGGGTATCAGGGCCAGCGGGTGTTTATCATCCCCTCAAAACAACTCGTCGTCGCGCGCCTGGGGCTCACCCCAGAACCCGCAAAAGCGGGCAGTAATCTGTGGCTTCGTGCTATCATCGACGCGCTCGAAATGCCCCAAGCGTCTAATGACTAAACAGCGATGCCCAGCCTGATTGTCGACCTCAATATCACTCGCGATGAGTGGCTCAAGATCTATCGTGGCGTCACCCAACTGGTGTACGCGAAAACACGGGACGGTCGCTCAATTCAGTTCCCGGCGAACATTCTGCACAAGTACACCTCCCACACCGGAGTGCAGGGCAGTTTTGTCATTCAGTTCGACGAACATGGGAAGTTTCAAGGCATCCTCAAGCAAGACTAATTCCGAGTTATGACCGCAAAAGAGACCGCATGCAGACACACGAACTTCTCAAACTTAGCGAAGCCGAACTCAGCCCGCTACTGAAAACCATGAGCCTGACGGAGCTGGAGTTACATATCCAGCAAATCCTGGAAGACCTGGGCGCCCGCAGCTACAGCAATACCATGCTCGACGTGATGCGCCTGGTACAGGCCAGCGGTAGCAGCAGTGACCGTTTTCACCGATTGCAGGACTATCTGCGTGACACCCTGCCCAACAAAGCGATGATGAGTGATTTATATGCGCGACTGGCGGCCATGATGATGGTGTTTTTGGTGCGCAAGGTGAGTATGTAGCACCTACCTTCATAGGAAGGGGATCAATAAGATACTTAGACTAATATCCTAGCCTGGTGAAAGCAGCGCGATAATGCTGCGCATAGACGGTCTCCGGGATGCCTTTGGTCATCCCAACCTGCAAAGAGTGGCTTCTGCGGACTCGTCCAAAGTTGCAGCGATAAACATGTCTATGGAGTACAAGTAGGCCTCGCCCGACTCATCAATCACTTTAATCAGCCCTACTTTAGCCGCCGCCGGATCGTCGAGCACCGGATAAAGCTTGCGCTTTTCCAAAGCGCCTGGATATTCATCGTTCTCAATACAAATGACGAACTTGGTCGATTTCATGGCTCATCCAGCAGCTGCTTAATTTTGAACTCTCTCCGGCCAATACCGCTAGCCTCGTACCAGTGTAACTCTGCGCTCAATATTTGACCATCCACGAGTCGAATCTGCGCAATGCCTTTGCGCTTGCGCCAGGCCCCTTGGCCGTAGACTTTATTCAAGCGTGCGAACTCTCGAATACCTCGACCTTTAGCAAAGGTCTCGATATTGCGTAAATGGCCGACAATCTCAAAATACATATCCGTCCTTGGATGAAACACTGGCCGCATCCACTGAAATGTGTAGTACGGCTTTTGGCTAGGGCCTGTGGAAGTTTCATCCTTGACTTCTGTTGCCCCTGAAATTCGCACAATCGCGGCGCGAGGAGCGTGGTTTGGTTATTCCAAATGAGCGACGAGCAACAAAGAGTGGGGGGATTTCAGGGACAACCCGAAGGGCCGTCGCTATTTTCCCGCCGATCTTCGTTATCACTCGCTCATTTAGACCCACTAAACTACGCTCATTCTGCCTCGTCGGTCGAAAAAATAGCATAGGCAGAAGCCAAGGATGAAACTTCCACAGGCCCTAGCAACATTTCCTTATGCAGCTAACTTGCAATGATTGCTCATAGAACCTAACCCGCTCGCTGGCGCACAGCTTCGAACAAACAAACCCCCGTCGCCACCGACACATTCAAACTACTCACCGCCCCCGCCATGGGGATTTTGACCAGTTGATCACAGTGCTCGCGGGTCAAGCGGCGCAGGCCCGTGCCTTCAGCGCCCATGGCCAGGGCCATCGGGCCTTTGAGATCGGCACGGTAGATGTCCTGCTCCGCCTCACCGGCGGCGCCGGTAATCCAAATCCCGCGTTGTTGCAGCCACTCCATCGTGCGGGCGAGATTAGTGACGCTGATCAGCGGCACCGTTTCGGCCGCACCACAGGCGACTTTGCGCACCGTGGCATTGAGCGAGGCCGATTTGTCTTTCGGGATAATCACCGCATGCACGCCCGCCGCATCGGCCGAGCGCAAGCAGGCGCCGAGGTTATGCGGATCGGTCACCCCATCGAGTATTAATAAAAACGCTGCGCGCCCCTGCAAACCATCCAGGATGGCTTCCAAATCGCCCTCATCCAGCTGGCTGGCGGCTTCGACCAGGGCGACGACACCTTGATGCCGCCCCCGCACTAATTGATCCAGTTCCTTGCGCGCGACTGTCTGCAGTCGCACGCCTTGTTGCGTGGCCTGCGCCAGCAGTTTTTGCAAGCGCTCATCGGTACGCCCCTGCAACACCATCAAGGCATGAATGGACTCGGGATCTTTTTCCAGCAAGGCACTGACCGCATGGATCCCAAAAACCGTTTGCTGACTCATTTCGCTTTCCTGCGCGAGCTTCTACTCTTTTTCGCTTTGTCGGCCTTACCGCTCTTGGCCTTGCCCTGGCTTGCCTCGGCTTTGCCTGCCTGGGTGGACTTACTGCTTTTTTCCTGTCGCGGCGCGCTCGCGCTGCCCTCTTCACGCTTGTGGCGTCGTGGCGTGCGCAGGCCTTTAGGATCTGCTGACTCTGCTTTTATAGCCGCGCTCTTACGCCTGGATTTTGGCACGATCTGCATCAGCATCAGATCGATCTTGCGCTCCTCCAAGTCAACGCGACTGACCTGCACAACCACCGGGTCGCCCAAAGCAAAGCGATCACCGGTGCGCTCGCCTTTGAGACGCTGCTTAGCATGGTCAAAGTGATAGAAATCATTGCCCAGACTGGTGATATGCACCAGCCCTTCTACAAACAGATTGGAAAGCTCAACAAAGAACCCAAAACTGGTCACCGCTGAAATGACGCCATTAAACACTTCACCGATATGCTGTTGCAGATATTCGCACTTAAGCCAAGCCACCACATCCCGCGACGCCTCATCGGCACGGCGTTCGGCCATGGAGCAATGCTCGCCTAATTGCAGGAGCATGGGCAGGGTGTAGGAATACGTATGCTGAGTGAGATCCAGCCCGGTGCCGCGCTTCACTTGCCCACACTTCTTCCGGCTGTAAATCACCGACTTGATGGCCCGATGCACCAAGAGATCGGGATAACGTCGAATGGGCGAGGTAAAGTGCGTATAGTGCTCGTAAGCCAAACCAAAGTGGCCCTTCTCTTCCGGGCCATATACCGCTTGCATCATCGAGCGTAGCAACATGGTCTGGACCACCGAGAAATCAGGGCGATCCTGGATCTGTTCGATCAGCTCCTGATAGTCTGCCGGCTGCGGGTCATCGCCCCCCATCAACTGCAAACCCAGCTCACTGAGGAAGGCGCGCACACGCTCAAGCCTTTCACCGCTGGGCCCTTCATGGATGCGATACAAGGCCGGCACCTTCTGAGCGATCAGAAACTCAGCCGTCGCCACATTGGCGCACAGCATGCATTCCTCGATCAATTTGTGTGCATCATTACGCACCACCGGCACGATATCGTCGATCTTGCGATCGACCCCAAACACGATCTTGGTTTCAGTGGTTTCAAAGTCAATGGCGCCACGGCGAGCACGTCGCTTTAGCAAGACCTTGTACAGGGCATGCAACTCATAGATCTGAGGCAAGCGCTCGGCAAAGGTATCGAGCAAACTCAACCCTTCGGGCGAATCTGGGGCATCGAGAATCGTACCGACCTGGTCGTAGGTCAGTCGCGCATGACTATGCATGACCGCTTCATAGAACCAGCTTTCCAGCACTTCACCGTCGTCCGCAATGCGCATCTCGGCGACCATACACAGACGATCGACGCGAGGATTCAATGAACACAATCCGTTAGAGAGAATTTCTGGCAACATGGGCACCACGTGGCCCGGAAAATACACCGAGGTACCGCGCTGATGCGCCTCCTGATCAAGCGCCGTACCCGTCCGCACGTAGTGGCTGACATCCGCAATCGCTACGTATAGGCGCCAGCCGCCATCGGCTTCCCGCACAGCATAGACTGCGTCATCAAAGTCTTTCGCGTCATCGCCATCGATGGTCACTAGCGGTAAGTGGCGAATGTCGATACGACCGGCCTTATCCTGCTCAGAAACCTCTGTGGTGAGCCCTGCCACCTGCGCCTGCACTTCCGCAGGCCACTCGTGGGGAATATTGTAAGAGCGGATCGCGACATCGATTTCCATGCCGGGCGCCATATGATCGCCCAAGACTTCGACAATCCGCCCAATCGGCTGCGTGCGCCGGGTCGGTTGCGCGATGATCTCGGCCACCACATACTGGCCATGTTTGGCCTTCATGGCATCTTCCGGCTCAACGATCACCTGTTGCCGCACCCGCCGGTTCTCCGCTTCGATAAAGCCAATCGCGCCTTCGGTAAAGTAGCGACCAACAATCCGCGGCGTGTTGTGCTCTACGACCTGGACGATCTGCGCCAAGCCTCGACCTCGCGCGTCGGTGCCCTCGATTCGCACCAGCACCTTGTCGCCATCGAAAACGCCACGCATCTGGCGCTCCGTCAGCACCAAATCCGGACCGGGCTCTTCGGTCTGCAAAAAGCCATAGCCATCGGGATGACCGATAACTTTGCCGCGAATCAGGTTGGCCTTCGAAACGGGCAAAAACTGGTCACGACGGTTGCACACCAACTGCCCATCGCGAGTCATCGCGATCAAGCGCCGGCGCAATGCTTCGCGACTGTCTTCATCGCGCAGACCTAAGGCATCGGCGACCTCGGGATGCAACATCGGTCCGTCTGCATGTTCCAGATAGTCTGTAATAAATTCGCGACTGGGGATTGGGTTATCGTATTTGGCGGCTTCGCGCTGGAGATGCGGGTCGACCGCAGGAGAAGGGGGTGACACTTTTTTGGAATCGGTTTTCTTATCTTTGCTCATGCAATATCGCAGCTAGTGGCTGAAAAGCGGACAGTATAGCCACATTCTGCCCGCGACTGAAACAACCGAGGGCTCAAGCGCTGGCTGCGACGCTTTCAGGTATCGGTAAATGCCGAAAACCTTTGCTCAGGTACACCATTTGGTCCGCCAGAATGTGGTGATTCTGCAAGTACAGCAGCTCGGAAAAGGTCGGCTTAAATGGCACCGCCAACAAAGGCATGTTGGCCTCTTCCGGCAAGCGCGCGCCTTTGCGCTGATTACAGCTCAAACACGCTGTCACCACATTGTTCCAGCTGTCTGTGCCGCCCCGGGAACGCGGCAAAATATGATCTCGGGTCAGTGAGTTACGACCGAACTGCTGACCACAGTACATGCAGATATTCTGGTCACGACGGAACAAGTATTTGTTCATTAGTGGAATGCTGACGGCATGCTTTACCACACTGCCATCCACCGCGATGATGGGACACAAGCGAATCACCGAGCGTTCGCCATGACGATTGAAGCCGCCGCGCATCTCCAAAGACGGCTCACCAAAACTCCAGAGGATTTTATTGTTACAGAGTAGGGTCGTCGCCATTTCTTTGCTGACCCAACGCAAAGGGCGACCGCTTTTATCAATTTTTAGCACTGCCTGGTTGGTCATCATACGGTCCTGTCACCGAAATTATGATTCCGTTTCAGGAGTACGGCTAGCGCGAACAATGTCGCGCAAACACCCTGATTTCGTTGAGCATTCTTAAGCAAAAAACGCTTTGATCAACTTATACTCAATGTAGCTCAACTTTATTACGGTTTTGGGTCAATAATCCACACCTTTTCGCGCTTTGATGCCGGCTTTATACGCATGTTTGAGCTCTTTCACCTCGGAAACTGTATCAGCCAAGTCGCGCAACTCACTACCACCTCCTCGCCCCGTGACCACCACACTCTGTTGCAAGGGCCTAGCCTTTAAAGCCGCCAGCACGCTTGCACGATCCAGATAGTCATAGGCCAGCATATAGGTCAACTCATCCAGCACCACCAAGTCATAACTTGGGTCCTGCAAATACGACAGCGCATGCGCCCAAGTGCGCTGAGCCGCGGCGATGTCGGCCTGACGGTCCTGGGTATCCCAGGTGAAGCCGGTCCCCATTTGGTGAAAAGCAACTTGCGGGCAATGTTCACGGAGCCAGATTTCTTCACCCGAGAGCTGCGCCCCCTTGATAAACTGCACCACTGCAACCTTGTGCCCATAACCTAAAGCGCGCATCACCATGCCAAAGGCAGAACTTGACTTGCCTTTGCCATCGCCCGTCAGCAAGATCATGACGCCACGCTCCTGATCGGCTTTGGCGATTGCAGCATCGACCTTGGCCTTTTGCTTTTGCATCGCTTGTTTGTGTTTGGCATCGCGCCCTTGCGCTGCCTGAGTTTCGCCCTGCAATTTACTCAAGTCTTACCTCTCAGATTGGCTCCACCGATACGCCACTCAGGCATACGCGGCAGAAGGTCAAAAATTAAAATTTTGTTTCTCATAACGTGCGAGATCACAGTTTGAGGACTGCCAGACTGTACAAATAATCACCACACTGCTAGGCTCGCGTTACGTTCTGAAACATTTCTACAAATTCTGAAACACCCCGTGAATTGCTTCTGGGGAGGTGTTGCGAGGATTGAACCAAGGCACCGCAACACAATCCAAGAGGCAAGTCGTGGAAAGGCGCAAGGGCCATAGCCACCGCGGACCCAAGCAACACAGGCCTGCCCAAGCAGTCCAGTAACAGTCAAGAGGTCGTTACGATGTTTGACCAGAACCGCCACGCCCAAGCCCGAACAGCGCAGCCGCAGCCGTGTTCAATGCCAACACTCCCCTGTTTCGACGAATTGGCGCTGCTTTACAAACAAAACCCTGAACAATTTGAACGCTTACGTGCGCAACTGATCGAACAGCTGATTTTAAGCGCCCCTCAGCGCATGCAACAACGCTTGCGCGGCTTGCAGTTCCGCATTGACATGGAACGCCGCAAGGCACGCAATCCAATCGCCGCCTGCGTACGCCTCACGCAAATGATGCGTGACTCACTGGTCGAGCTCGAAGCCGTGCTGAGTAACCCCGCCGAATTCCTCCGTCTGCGCGAACAGCAAACCGAGGCAGATATCATTCCATTTCCGCGACAACAACGCTGAACGGTTGCCGCATGCCTCGCCAGTGACTATATTGCGTCGAGCAGTCAAAAAACAACAAACACAGACTGTGACGATGGTGTAATTCTAAGGGGCAGCCGACCATGAAAGTTCTTGTAGTCGAAGACGATGAAATCCTTCGCCGTGCACTGGTGCACCTGTTGCAGCAAAAGGCCCAGCAAGTCGCTGAAGCCGACTCTGTCAGTGAAGCCGCCTTTCAGCTGGCTCAGGATTTCGACCTGGTCATTCTCGATATCAATCTGCCTGACGGTCGCGGCTCCGAACTGGCCGAAGTCCTGGCGACTAAAAAGCCGATGCCCGCAGTCATCGCCATTAGCGGAGAAGCCACGCCCAGCGAGGCGTTCCATCTGCACGAATGCGGTGTGATTGCCTATCTGCCCAAACCGTTCTCTCTCACCGATTTTTGCGACACCTTAGAGCAGCTGATTCGCCGCGCGCCAAACTTGAGCCCCTTAGCAGCATCCGCTGTAGGTAAAAAATCCTTGCGCGAAGTCAACCTTGAGGTGCGTAAATCGATGCTGGAGCAAGCGCTCAGCGTGAGCAAGGGGAATCGCACTCACGCGGCAGAACTGCTGAATGTTTCGCGCCAGGCCGTGCAGCAGATGATTAGTGATTTCGGCATTGATATCACGGAATACCGAGAGTCCCAGTAGGGCTCGCAGCGGTAGCGGTCAAACGGCCGTTACCCTAAGATAAGGCTCAACGCGGTAGCCATGGTCACCCCGCCCATCTTACCCACCCCATGCAAGGAGCACTGTTATGGATTCCGTACAGTCGGCACTCTATCACCGACCAGGCAAGCATTGCGCTGTCGGCATTTTTCGACTCCGCAACGGCCAAACCCAAGAGCACGCTAAATTCCAAATCGCGCGTTTGATGAACTGTTTTGCCAACCCGGCACAGCGGCCCGCAAATCTGCATGTGCTTTGCGCCATCAATCCCGCGCTCATCCAACAGCCACAAGCTCTGGCACTACTGCCGCGCTACGGCAGGCAACAACAAATGCCGAGCACGCAAAGTGATCTTCTGATTCAGATTTCGGCAATGACACATACCGATTTACTATTCGCCCTGCGGATCTGTCATGCCTTGCTCCAAGCGCTGTTCACCTGCCAACATGAGTGGCTGGGTGGACAGTTAAGGTACGATCAAGAGCCCTTTGGTTTCTATCATGCCGACGGCGAACCGCCACTGCCCATCGATAAAGTGGCACGCATTACTGCAGGCCAGTTAACCAATGGCTCATGGATACTGTACCAACGCTACGTACAAGCGCTGGCGCCGTTTTATCAGCTGAGCCTCGACGAACAGGCCAACATTATGGGGGCTGAATCCGTCGCACAACAGGAGGTCTCAACACAGGCCTACCCAGAGACAGCGCATACGCGAGTCGTGCAGGCACCGAAACGACTACCGCAAATGATTCGTCGGGGTTTTGCCTATCGGCAGCAAGCGCAGGAAGGCACCGCCTTTATCGCCGCCAGCGCCGAACTCAAGAACTTTGCTGAGGTGCTCGATCGCATGCTCGAACGCGATGCATTATTAGAATTTAGCGAAGCGGTTGAAGGCGGCATCTACTTCGCACCACCCAATGCAGAGTGGCTTTGCCCCGATGCCGGTACGCCGCAATTGCCGAACGAAGCCAAATATCTGCCCTTGCATTTGCAGACCGAACCCGATTTACCACCGCTGTCGCTGCAGGACTATACCGTTGCATCGGCCTTCGTCGAGTACCTCAACACCCTGCGCGCGCTAGGCTTGTTCGAAGGGCCGATTGGCGAACAACAGTTCGCACCGGAAGTGCGTGTCATGTTACAGGCCATCAATGACTTTCTGGCCGGCGGCAAGCTAGTCAAACAACCGCATGTAGAGCATCCCGACCCTGCCACCAAAGCACAGCTTGATCGACTATTGGAAGAGAGCCTCGCCGCGGCCAATCGCTTCAACAGCGTAGCGCGAAAATATATGACACTGGGATGATCATGATCCGCACACACTTTACTCAATGGCTTTCCGAGCTGGATCAAGAGCAGCTGGACGCGCTGACCAATCGCAAAGTCTGGATCGTGATCTTGCTCACCTTGCTGGCCATTATTGCGCTTGCCAGTGCCGTGCCCTGGATTTCGGATTTCTTCCGTATGCAGGCAATCACTCCATTGATTTGCCTGATTCCGGTGGTCATTTGTGCGGTTCTCGTGAGTTCCTCTCGCTTGCGCCAGCGTTGCTCGTCCACTCAGTACGGCGTTCTGATCATGACTACATCAGCCGTTTTTCAGCTGTTCATGTGGTCATTGGTCTGCGCCTCGACGATGCCGGGAGCGACCTTGATGGCAGCCTTGCCCGTATTACTGGCGGCCTATCATGGCGAGTTCTTTCTGTTCTCACGCAAATACCCATGGGCTGCCCTGACCACGGTCCCCGCGGCCTTGGGAGCATGGCTGCAAAGTCCCAGCCAAGAGCATGACATCGTCATTTTAGTCGGCACGGTGATTGCCTTGGGTGCTGCATTCACGATGGGCAATCACGCATTGCTTCGGGTGCAGGCAACGCGCGAGAGAAATGCACTGAAAGCGGCCATCGATGCGCAAACCCTGCTCGACAGCGTCCGTGAAATGGAACAAACGCAAGATCTTCTGAATGAGCTGCGCGGCACCAATCATGATGCGGGAAATGCACTCTCCGGCATTTTGATGAATCTGGATTTACTATGCGCCAGCCTCGATAGCCGCACCTTCGACACCCGACAAATTCCGGCTTTGGGCCAAATGGCT
>JBFHRI010000059.1:0-12839 GCA_041591755.1 Oleiphilaceae bacterium | reverse complement strand
CCTGTTGCAGCATTTTATTACGCGCATTAATGTCGGGCAGATAGAGGCGTCGCCCGAACACGGTTTCAACGTAACCATCCTGATGCGCTTGCGCTCGAATACGCTCCATGAAGTCGAGCACACCGGGATAGCGCTCAAAATAGCGATCGATATACCGCTGCGCTTCGCCACGCTCAACGTGGATCTGCTTGGCCAAGCCAAAGGCCGACATCCCATAGATTAATCCAAAATTGATGGCCTTGGCTTTGCGCCGCTGCTCAGCGGTCACTGCATCGAGATCCACCTCAAACACCTCTGCCGCAGTGGCCCGGTGCACATCTTCATTGCGCGAGAACGCGCTCAACAAACCTGGGTCCTGAGATAAATGGGCCATGATGCGCAGTTCGATCTGCGAATAGTCGGCCGCGATCAATTTGTAGCCGGGAGGCGCTACAAAGGCCTGCCGAATACGTCGCCCTTCTTCGGTACGGATCGGGATGTTCTGCAGATTCGGGTCACTTGAAGACAAACGCCCAGTCGCCGCCACGGCTTGATGATACGAGGTGTGAATACGACCGTCGCCGGGATGAATCAGTTTCGGCAGCTTATCGGTGTAGGTCGATTTCAGCTTGGCCAAACTGCGATGCTCAAGGATCAGCCGCGGCAACTCATAATCTTCCGCCATTTCTTGCAACACTGGTTCAGCGGTGGAAGGCTGCCCGGTGGGTGTTTTTTTAAGGACGGGTAAACCTAACTTGTCGAAGAAGATGGCCTGTAACTGTTTCGGCGAGCTGAGATTAAATTCCTGGCCGGCCACGCGGTAGGCTTCTTGCTCCAAAGCGTGAATCCGCTCGGCCAGCTGCTGGCTTTGCTGACCCAAGAGATGCGCGTCGACCAGAGTCCCTGTGCGCTCAATCCGTGACAGCACCGGCACCAGGGGACAATCAATTTCTTCATAGACGCGGCGCAAACCGGAGTGACGCGCCAACTCAGGATACAGCCGCTGATGCAGGCACAGCGTAATTTCAGCGTCTTCGGCAGCGTAGTGTGCGGCGGTTTCAACGGCAATCTGATTGAAGGTCAATTGCTTGGCGCCCTTGCCGGCGATGTCTTCAAAATGCACTGTGCTGCGCCCCAGATAAGTCTCGGCCAGGGAGTCCATATCATGGCGGGTGGCCGTCGAGTTCAGCACATACGACTGCACCATCGTGTCATGCTCGATACCACGTAAGGTGATGTCATAATTGGCCAAAACGTTCATGTCGTACTTCAGGTTCTGGCCCACTTTTTTTAAGGCCGGATCCTCCAACAAGGGTTTCAGCTGCGCCAGCACCGATGGGCGATCCAATTGCTCTGGCGCGTCCAGATAATCATGCGCTAAGGGTACGTAGGCGGCTTCGCCGGGCTGCAGCGCAAACGACACACCCACGATCTGCGCCTCCATGTAATTCAGACTGGTGGTTTCGGTATCGAAGGCAAATAGGCTGGCTTGGCGCAGGCGGTTGAGCCATTGTTCGAGGTGGTCTTGGGTCAGTATGGTTTGATAGTCGAGGCTCAAGTCGGCGGTTTGGCCGCCCTCTGGGGCCCCTTTATCGGCATCTGAGGTCGCTGCGTTCTCCATATTTTCGACTTCACGAATCCAGCTGCGGAACTCGTACTCCTCATACAGCGCGCGCAACTTTTGTGGGTCGCTGGGCGCATGGGAAATATCCTGCAGTGACTGAGGCAAATCGACATCACATCGGATGGTCGCGAGCTGGTAGCTAAGCGGCAAGGTAGGTAAAGCGGCTCTGAGATTTTCGCCAATCTTGCCGCCAACGTTGTCAGCATTGGCCATCACGGCATCCAGCGAGCCATATTCTTGCAACCATTTGACAGCAGTCTTGGGGCCACACTTGGGCACGCCGGGAATATTGTCGACCGAATCGCCCACCAAGGCTAAATAATCAATAATCTGGTCAGGTCGCACACCAAACTTCTCGACCACGCCGGCTTCATCCATCACTGTTTCGGTCATGGTGTTGACCAGTTTGACGTGAGCACTCACTAACTGTGCCATATCCTTATCGCCGGTGGAGATGATGACATCGGTCTGCTGTGCAGTAGCCTGCCTTGCCAACACGCCAATCACATCATCCGCTTCGACCCCGGGAATGATCAATAACGGCAAACCCATGGCCTCGATAATCTGATGAATGGGTGCGATTTGGCAGGCCAAATCTTCGGGCATTGGAGGACGATTGGCCTTGTACTCGGGGTAAAGCTCATGGCGAAAATTTTTGCCTTTGGCGTCGAACACCACAATAGTTCGGGCACCGGGATAGTCCTTGGCCAGACGCCGAATCATATTGATAACACCTTTGATGGCACCCGTGGGCTGACCTTTCGAGTTGGTCAGTGCCGGCATGGCGTGGTAGGCACGAAACAGATAGGACGATCCGTCGACCAGAACCGTGAGGTTCGGGTGGGCTGTTGGGTTTGTCATAGTTTGAGCGGACTCGAGGGCTAAGGCTGAATTAACGCTAATCGGTTGGTCACTGTATTCAAAACAGTGACCTGCTATAGTAGGCGAACTTCCGTATACGAGTCGACCGGTGGTCTGCAGGAGCTGCTATGAAACGCCTACTCACAATCATTTCCTTAGCGGGCCTGCTGGCCAGTTTGACGCCCACAACACTGTGGGCACAGGAATCGGCACTCCCGGTCGAGCCTAAAATTACCATTCGCCGCAGCGAAGACAAAACCTTCTATGAGTATCGCGTTAACGGCATACTGAAAGAGATCAAGGTGGTACCCGATGTGGGGCCAGAGTACTATCTGGTCCCTCAGGACGGCGGCGGCTGGATTGAAGAAGAACGCTCTCAGGTATTGGTCCCCAAGTGGGTGATTTTCAAGTGGTAGATCATCTCTAGAAATTTTCCAGTCAGACCATCAACTTAGTATGTTTATTCTAATTTTAAGCCGTACCCTAGCCTCGAAGTTTTGAACACGGATGCCCACACATCCGACGCAACATCCGCCAGACAAAGAGGAAATGGCCATGGCAAAAATCCGTTCTTACCAAGAGCAAGTTCAGGAAATCGTTGAAAAGGCAATCAACAAAGCTGAAGAGCAGCACAAGTCCCTGGCTGAAAAGTCATTCGGTTATGCTGAGAAACTGGTCAAGCTGGAAAAGGTAAAAAGCAAGCATGACGATTTCGCTTCCAAAGCCTACAGTGCCGCACGTGAACTCAACAAGAAAGTCGCCGACTATACTAGTGAGCTGATCGCTAAGTTCGAGAAAGAAGAAGCACCTGCCAAGGCACCGGCCAAGAAAGCCGCTCCTGCCAAGAAAAAGGCTGCTGAAGCTAAAGAAACCAAAGAAGAAGTGACCGCTGCTTAATTCTTTGCGTTCTTGAAAAAACCCGCCCATGGCGGGTTTTTTTATGCCTGCTTATCGCTCCGAGAAACGCTTCTGACGCCATCCTAACCAAGCACCAGCAACGACAAACAACAACGCGCTTGCCGGCGCAGACGCTACAGATATCGGTGGCACTGCGGGTAGTGGAGCAGGCAATGGGGGCGACACTCGCGCGGGAACCCGCGCAAAGAAGAAGTCATCCAAAGCGAACTGCCCGTCCCGCTCGGCCAGCATGCGCATGCTATCAAAGCCGGGGCCGGTTTGATCGAGAATCAAGCCGAAGAACACCGACTCACCATTACTCACGTCGGCGAAGGTATAACGCTCGGAGCCGATATCCAGCACCACGTCGCCCGTATCATGATCAATCAGATTGAAGGCCAAGGCATAAATAGGCTGCACAAAGGTAAAGCTGACCGGCGTGCCGCGTCGACTATCCGTATCGACAGACAAGTATTGCCGCCCACCTGGGGTCGTATTGTGATTACCGGTATAGGCGCGATTGAGGACCTTCAAGGCCGGCAGATCGGCTGCTAAAGACAACCCAGGCAGATCTAGACCGGAGACCCCACCTCCGGTACGCGCTCCGACGGTAGGCGTCGCTTCAAAGTCGATGGACTGCAGCGATGCAGTCGCCCCCAATGTGCCAAAGAACGCATCGACATCGTCGGTGACAAAGGGCACGGCCGTCGCAAGTGGTGCCACAGCACCAAGCGTTACGCCCAATAAGCCAGAAATTAGACACGTAGAAACACGTCGAGACATAAAACACCTCCTGGTATGTAAAATACCCATCCCTTGGGTAATGAAAGAGAGCCCCCATCACGCGACAGCGACTCTGTTTGCCTGATCAACCCATGCTCGCCATCTCAGAAATGTGAGTCGCAGAGGATCAGAGCAAGGACAGTCTACCCCCTCTCGTTGTCGATGGCCAGGCGCAATCTGCCCCAGGCAGTCTCTGCATCATCGTGGGTCATTGCAGTTTAATATGCGAGATGTCAGGCACGCTGACCGGGATCTCCTCTTTTTCCTCTTGCATATTACTGCCTAATGGAGCGAGTTTGATTTCATCTAAATGCTCAAATACCGGCGCCTCGACCTCTTTTTCTTCCGATAGGCGGACACCCACTGGAGCAATATCCAACTCTTTTCCCGCCAGGATTTCCTCGACCTTTTCGCCTGCTATGGGTAATTGGCCGGGTGCCAATTTTCTTGGCTGGGCGGGACGTGTCGCCGGAGGCGGAGTCGCTGCGCTACGCTCACCCACAGAAGAGGAGCGCTCTGGCGCGCCCTGCGCGCTCATTATGCCCGCAGCGCTCGAGGGCGCGGGTGTGGGTGTCGCGCCCCCCATCGCTTCGATTTTGCAGACGGCCCCGCGCTTGTGCATGGCCTGTACATATTTTTGCGCGGTGTCCGCATCGAGCTTGTTACGAATCACCACGCGCTGCCCGCTAAACATGCGTTCGACCTGTTCAACGCTGGCCTTAAACAACTCAGCAACATTCTGACGCACCTGTTGCGGATTAGCACCGACCGCCAGTTCGCCATAAAAAACCAGTTCGTATTGGGCTAAACTCATGGCATTTATCTCCTCTTTTAATGGGCGCTAGGCACCTTCCGCACGCTCAACGCGATTGCGCCCAAGCTTTTTGGCGCGATACATCGCGGCATCGGCACGCTCGAATAGAGCTTCACGATCCAAACCTTCGGCAAACGGCACGACCCCAAACGATACGGTGACATTGACACGCGTCTCCTTGAAGTGAAAGGGTAGTCGTTGCACCATTTCGCGTGCTTTATCAATGACCTCGATCGCGGTCTCAAGTTCGGTTTCGGGCAGTAAAATCACAAACTCCTCGCCCCCCAAACGTGCCAAAAAGTCGGTTTTGCGAATACGTTGCTGCAACTCCTTGGCTAGAATTTGCAGCACTTTGTCGCCCGCCAAGTGTCCGTAGTTATCATTGATCGACTTGAAATGGTCCACATCGGCCACGACCAGGGCGACGGGTTTGCGATACCGCTGCCAGCGCTCATACTCCAATTCGAAGCGCTCATCCCAAGCTTCTCGATTTGGCAATCCGGTCAGGATATCGGTCAGTGCATGCTCACGTTCTTCTTTCAGCTTCTGCCGAATATCATCGGCCTCTTTCTCCATATTGGCCAGGCGTTCCTGCAACTGTTGCAGTTGCTTATCCTTTTCGGACTCGCGTTGCTGGTTCGCGTTGGCAAAGCGATCCATGACCGAAGAAATACTGTCGAGATGCGTGGTGATTGACACTTTCAAGGCTTCGACGTCTGAGGCCTCGGTCATCTCCCGCGCCAGCTCGCTAACATGTTCGCGCATCACACGATCGAGCTCGGTGTTTTGCTTGCGCCACTTCTGATCCGCCGTTTCGGTGTCCAGAAGCGAGCTCTGTACCCGGCTCAAACGCTCATTCAACACCAGCAAAAAACGCTCGAAGTCTCGCTGCCCCCTTCCGACCGCAGCAATCACCAAATTCGCCAAGTCACTGAGGGTGGGTCCCAACTCATACCAATTCAGATCACTGGCAATTCGCGCTCGCAAATCGGCCACATCCTTTTCCACCGTTTTCGGGAAAACCAATTGCTCCAAGAGTCGCTCGAGCGTTCCCTGAATGTGGCGGGCAATCGCTGAATAACCGGGCACCGCACGGAAATCATCAATACTGGCACGCTCATTTTGCAGATCGAGGGCTGGGTCGTCTTCTGTCTCTGTTTCGGGGGCCAATGCCGCGGTCTCCGGGTTAGTCGCAGCAACCCCTTCATGCGTGCGCTTGCGACCCCCAAACCAACGGCTGAACAAGCCCTCTTGCGGCGAATCACTGACCAAAGCGCGCAATGCCTCGACTTGCAAGGCAGCGTAACGTTGTAACAGCTCGGGAAACTCGCGCAGCTGCAACTCTCGGTCTTTCAGTTCAGCAGCCAGCTTTTTCAGACTGCGCTTTTGGACACTGGGGAGGGCATAGCCCAGCAGCTGATCAATCAATCTCGCTAATGCAGAGACAATCTTCTGCGCATTTTGATTTTTCTGCTCGTCCGTGCGCAATAGAATACTGTCCACGCGTTTTAAGCGCTGCTCCAGATCGTTGCTTTCCGGGCTGGCCTCGCGCACCGCTGCGCGCAAACCTTCGAGCTCACGATCCAATTCGGCATCGACCTGTTCGGCCGCCAAACTGATTCGCACCAAAAAACGCTGCAGTAAAGCGGCATATTCTTCCATCCGCTCGCGTTCGCGCTCTTTCGCATCACTTAAATCGAAATACTTATTTTTCCAACGTTCCAGCTCGCTGGCGGATTCGGGTCGACTCATCTCGGAGTTCCGGCTAAAAACAGGGTCATTTTCACCGGCAGGCAATCTTCATTGCCGTGCCTGTGGGTAGATGCTTAGCCTTTTGAGTATAGACCGGTCTGGGCGAAGCGAAGCGCACAATTCATCGCTTCGTCAAGGTCTCATTCGAGCAAGGAAGGAATTTGGTCGGCGGTTTTCTGACTCTTCGAGCGCATTAACAGTTCTGGCAGTAGGCGACTGATGAAGTCTGAGATGTAGGAAAGAAAAAGCGATCCCATTGAACTATCAAAGTGTTTGGGATTGCGGCTCCCCAAACAAAACAAGCCGAGGGTGCTACCATTGCGCAAAGGGATCACCGCAGCCGATCCCACTTGCTCTGCATTGCTCCCAAAAATGCATTGTAGCTGACGCGCACTAAAGTGACCGCACACTGCACTGGTGCTGTCGAGCAAGGTGCCCAGGGTTTCACGCGCTTGTCGCTGAGTGAGGACCTGAATATCCGATACGGGATAGTCGGTCCGCTCACCCAACACAATGATACTGCTAAAGTCGATATTCGGATCTTGCCGGAAGGCCTCACGCACCACGAGATGAATCTCATCCAGGCTTTTGACTTCCAACAGGTCTAACAGTAAACGTTTACTCTTTTTGAAAATCACGTCATTGTCGCGCGCCACGGCAATCAGTTCATCCAATTGCTTTTTCAGTGCATCGCGATGCTCACGAAAAACATGCACCTGACGCTCACCGAGAGAAATGGCTCGACCACTCTGGTGAGGCAGCTTTAAGTCCTGCAGCAAATACTCATGACGCGTAAAAAAATCGGGATGGTTGCGCAAATATTGGATAATTTGCACTTCGGTTTCTTCGCACTGCGCCGCTGAAATCGCTTGCTTTGTCATTCTTATACCATCTTTGTCTGATGCTCCGGGCGGGTCCACCCCCGCCCGGATCGCAAATACTGATGCATCGTGATTAGACTGGGTGACATCGGTCACCGATGCCGCCTCAAATTCTTATTTTGCCGTCGTAAACGGTTGTCGCCGGCCCTTCCATTCGCACACTGTGTCCGGGACCCGCCCACTCGATCAGCAGATTTCCTCCCGGTAATTTGACCTCTACCGGGCTTTGCAGCAAGCCTCGCTGAATACCGGCTACCGCCGCCGCGCAGGCCCCAGTACCACAGGCCATGGTCTCACCCACGCCGCGCTCAAAGACCCGCAAGCGAACGAAGTGACGATGCTCCACCTTCATGAAGCCAACATTCACGCGCTGAGGAAAGCGCGGATGGCGCTCAATCGCCGCGCCAAGAGAGTTCACTGGCGCTTGCGACAGATCATCGACCACTAATACCGCATGTGGATTACCCATCGAGAGCGCTGAAATTTCGAATTGGGTATCAGGCCCGGCAAACTCCGGCACCTCTAAAGCATAAACCGTGTCTGCCTGCTCCGCCAGGAACGGTATCACTTCGGGGAGAAATCGAGGCTCTCCCATATCGACCGCCACACGCCCCCCCTCCTTCAGCTCTAGCACGATGACGCCTGAGGCGGTCTCTACCCGAATCACGTCCTTATTCGTCAGCTTGCGATTTCTGACAAATACGGCAAAACAACGCGCGCCATTGCCGCACTGCTCCACCTCGGAGCCGTCAGCATTGAAGATGCGATAGCGAAAATCCACCTCGGGACAGCCGGGCGGTTCCACCAGCAACAACTGATCAAAGCCCACCCCGGTGTGACGATCGGCCAGGCGCGCAATCAGCTCCGGCCGAAAATGCGCATGCTGGCTGATCAAGTCGACCACCATGAAATCATTGCCCAGGCCGTGCATTTTAGTGAAATGAACAATCATAAATTACGTTTTCCGACAATGCGCACTCGGCTTCAGTCAGGCAATACCTGCTCCTGGGCAAACTGTTCGGCATAGGTCTCGCGGCGACGCGCCAAGTGCACTTGCGCGCCGTCTACTAACACCTCGGCGGCACGATTGCGACTGTTGTAGTTTGAACTCATGCTGAAACCATAGGCGCCCGCACCACAAATGGCTAACAGATCGCCCTCTGCAATGGCCAACTCACGCGCTTTGCCGAGAAAGTCGCCCGTCTCACACACCGGCCCCACCACGTCATAAACCTGCGGCGGCAGTTCTGGACGGGGCGCAACAGGCACGATGTCCATCCAGGCCGAATAGAGAGATGGTCGCAGCAGATCATTCATGGCCGCATCAACCACCGCAAAATTCTTGCCTTCGTGGCCCTTTAGAAACTCCACCCGAGTCAGTAAAACACCGGCATTGGCTGCGATCGAACGTCCCGGTTCCATGATGACTTTCAGGCTGCGTCCCTCCAGGCGCTGCAAGACCTTTTGTATATAGTCCCCAGGCTGCGGCGGAGTCTCATCCCGATAACGCACACCCAAACCACCACCGAGATCGAGATGCGCAATCTGAATGCCCGCTGTCGCAAGTCGGTCAATCAAGCTCAAGACACGATCCAAGGCATCTAGAAAAGGCCGGACCTCGGTCAACTGCGAACCGATATGGCAATCGATACCCAGGACCTGCAAGCCCGGTAATTGCGCCGCGGTTTCGTAAATGCGTTGCGCCTGATCGAAAGCGATACCAAATTTGTTGTCCCGCAAACCGGTCGAAATATAGGGATGCGTTTTGGCATCGACGTCGGGATTCACGCGCAGTGACACAGGCGCCCGGCACCCCATGGCCTGCGCGACCTCATTGAGGCGATATAATTCGGCTTCGGACTCAACATTAAAACAGTGCACGCCGACCTCTAACGCACGCTGCATTTCGATGGCCTGCTTGCCAACGCCTGAAAAGACCACCTTGGCCGGGTCGCCACCGGCCGCTAAAACTCGCTCCAACTCACCTTGCGAAACGATATCAAAACCCGCCCCCAATCTAGCCAGAACATTGAGTACGGCAAGATTCGAGTTCGCTTTGACGGCGTAGCAAATCAAGTGCTCCTGCGCGCCAAAGGCTTGATCATACGCCAGGAAATGTTGCTCCAATGCAGCGCGTGAATAAACGTAAAGCGGCGTGCCAAACTGCTCAGCAAGCCGCGACAAGGAAATCGATTCAGCGTGCAGCTGACCATTCTGATAGTCAAAAAATGCCATGAGAAAAACTGCTTGAAGTCATTAGGAGAGTCAGTGACGGGTCCGCAACTCGGTCGTTGCATCATGCCAATAGTGCTCCTGCAAGGCTTGCTCTTTCGCTTCAAAAGAGGCACCGGTCAAGGGCGGTTCGGAGGGGGGTGCAAACAAGGCACCCTTTTGTCCGCAAGCGCTCAATACGGGCGCCAGCAAGGCACAAAGCAGCAAAGTTCGAATGGGCATAGGCATGTTTCTGTTCCGTCTTCTCGAGTGATCGATCCGGCTCACCGGCTACAATCTCCGGCGAACATCGAACTGCGGAAGTATATACGCTCGCCCACGCAAACTCTACGCCAGCGCACGCGCATTCCCTGGACTAACGTAACAAGGCATTACGCAGGCGCTGATCCAGATCGAAGTAGAGCTCCATCAGCGGTACCGCCTGCGAGCCCCCCCCTCGCGTCATCCTTGCGGCATCAGAGACAAAGGCATCCACTATCTTTAGGGGCAAACGCTGCCCAAGATGGCGAGCATGCTTGAGGTAGTGGACCAGTGCCTCACATTGGCGCTCACCATATTCGTAATGGGTAAACTCCCGACCGTCAAAGCTCAGATCGACATGCTGCCCGTCCGGACTGCTACTCGCCACGACTGCATTTACGGTCACCGAGGGCAAACTTCGATAGCGTTTAAAGACGAACTTTCCCTCCTCCAGTGAAGCTTGATAACAGTTCAGTTTGGGCTGCGCATCCAAGGCCATCGTGCTCTCCAGAGACTGTCGGCCCAACACGGTAAGCAGATACTGCCAAATACCCGCGACCATGCTTGTTTCGTCTTCCAGCGCTAACTCGCGCAGCAGGAGATTCCCCAATTCATCCACCAAGATCACGCGCCAATGCGCGGGCTGGCGCAAAAAGTAGAGCTGCAGCTGTCCGGCGACGGCATGTTTGAGGACGGCACGCAACATGCGCTCACGCGGCAATGCATAACGATCGAGTACAATGCGACTGAAAGCAGCGGTGCTCTTGGCCAAATGCCGGAACAAAGATTCCTCCGACTCTAACATGGTGAAACGAAACTGCTGCTCGGCATAACTCAGGACGTAATAGTGGTCTGACACCTCCAAGACATAGCGCAACGCGAAGACCCTGCCTGGTGCGAAAAACACCTGGTATAGATCGCCCACTAACTGCTGCAAGCGGCGCGCCACGATCTCTGCCACACTGGGAGAAAAACAGCTGACATGCACTTCCGGGCGTCGCGCAGTCTGTTCCGCACACAGTTGCAAATAGGCATGGAGAAACTGGATGAGCGTCTCCCCTCGACGATACTGGCAAGCAAACAGCTCCTGCCAGCTATTGAGACTGATCTGGTCAATACTCGAAACCAAATTGCGTCTTTCCACGCTATACGCCAAGGCATCACTGCGATCACTGACCACATAGTTGGCCAGCTCCGAGTGCCCCGCGAAGGGATCAATGCCCAGATTGATGATAAGCAGTATATGTTCAACCCGACTGACCTCCCGAAATGCCTCTTCGGGCAGTAGCGGTAAGGGGACAGGGAAAGCTTGTGCCAAGGCATTCAGCGCGGCCTGAACCATCGGCAAATTCAGCCCCGTGCTTCCCGGCATCAAGCTCAGCCGTGTCGCTTTCGTGTAAAGCCCGTTGTAGTGCATCCAGCTTAGCAATTCACCCAAGGTCGCGGTTTTTTTAAGTGGCACCTGATAGCTTGCTTCAGCCGGCGAGTCGAGATTTCGAAACAGCATCCAATGCTCGCCTCCACTCTGTAAAATAGCGGCACTCCCATGCAAGATAGCCAGACTTTGTTCTGCCAGGCTGGGGGCGATACCAGGATTGATGCGATCCACCTTGCCCGCCTTGCGCTGAAAGGTGGCGTACAACTTTCGCCCCAAATAACTTAAATCTTCACTGCTCATGCGGGAGGCGATGTTATGCATGCGGGCATAACTGGAAATAAAACGGTAGCTGTAGGTTAGTTCGGCCACCAATTCCTGCCGTTCTTGTAGCACTTGATCCGCTTTCCAATCGTTGCGCTTATCCAGCAACGCAAAACGACTTTCGGACCACCCCCAGTCAGCCACGATTCGCAACAACAGCAGCCGCTGCCAGGACGCCTGGCGACCTTTAGGCGGCTGACTGAGTTTCTTGTTGATCTTTAGGTAAAGGCTTTTGCGCACCAGATCCAGACGCCGCAATTCACCGCGCTCATTCAGATAACGTTCCAAGCGGCGATAGATCATCAGATAAGGATCCAGTGCTTCGACATTCAAGACCCCCTCATAGACCAAGCGCTTAAACTCAATGCTCAGCACCTCTCGATGGGGCAGCTCTTGCGCATAGGCTTCCGACAACAGTAGCTTCAAGACAGACTTGTAGGGCGCATCAAGGCTTTTATATAGCTGCCACAGGCTGGCCCCCAATAATTCTGCCAGCGGCACATGACAGGCCGAACCAAAATCGATGACATCCTTCTCCCGCACGAAACGCTGACTCAACAAACGCTCACTGAGACTGTTGTAATCAGTCTCGTCATCGGGCGGAATCAACCACCAAAGCGGATACCGTCCCGCTAACAAAATGGCCGTTCGGTAGAACTCATCCAGCAGCATATAATGCTGCGCCGATCCACTGCTCTCGCCCCCTAACGCAGATTGCTCTGCGCCCGCACGAAATGCCTTGGCATTCATCAAGAACGTATGCAGCTCCAAGCCCTGCGCCAACGCCCAGGCATCAATATTGGCCGCTTTTTGCTGCAACAAGACGCGCGCTTGAACATCTAGCGTCGGGTCATAACAGAGCCACAGATCGATATCGCTCGATTCAGAATGCGCCAGCGTACCCCCGCTGCCCATCGCGAACAGCGCCTGAATTGCCGGCTCATGCCGCCGCTCTGGCCGGAACTTGAAGGTCTGCGAGTAAGTCTTTGCCAGCTGCAATACCACCCTGTCCGGCTCATAGCCGCTCACACCGTAGGGCACATCATGACTCACAAAACCGGGGATTAACGGGTGATT
>JBFHRI010000058.1:0-13102 GCA_041591755.1 Oleiphilaceae bacterium | reverse complement strand
GCGATCAGCAAGGATGACCAAAACCAGGGTGACTGACGTTCTGCATGGAGCATGGCGCGGCCTTTGTACAATCTCGAAAAAATGCAAAACCCGGCAGGTGCCGGGTGTTTAATTTCAGCGCTGCAATCTCAGTTTGTCATCCTGGACTAGACCAGGATCCAGATCGGAGTCGCGAAGGGGCGACTCCAATGGTGTCTCAGACTCCACGATGGCCTGAGACATGGATTCCGGGTCGAGCCCGGAATGACACAGGGTGTGGTTCAACTTTTTGCTACCTACCCTTGTCATCCTGGACTAGATCCAGGATCCGGATCGGAGTCTCGGAGAGGCGACTCCATCGATGTCTCAGATATGAATATGGCCTGAGGCATGGATGCCGGGTCGAGCCTGGAATGACAGTATGAGATCGCGTGCTCTGGTGCGTTCGTTACTCGTCAAACGCCACTTCATCCACCAGCTCTGCAGCACGCTGACGCAGTTTGGCGATCTCGACCAGCGACAGGCTATCGGCCTTGAACTTGCCCCAGGACTGCAGCAAGCCTGAAGGCTCGACGCTTGGATTCACGGGGTACTCAAAGTTCTGCTCAGAGTAGATCTTTTGTGCCATGGCACCGCTGAGGAACTCCATTAACTTGACCGCGTTGTCCTTATTGGGCGCGCTCTTGGTCAATGCCATGCCGCTGATGTTGACGTGTGTGCCGCGGTTATCCTGGTTAGGGAAGGTGATATTGACCGCAGCGGCCCACTCATTCTGCTCGGGATCATTCAGCATTACGCCGTAGTAGTAGTTATTGCCAAGCGACAGATCGCAGACGCCTTCTTTGATCGAGCGCACTTGATCACGGTCGTTACCTTGTGGCTTCTGTGCCAGGTTGGCTTTCAGGCCTTGCAGCCACTTCTTGGTTTCGGCTTCACCGTGGTGAGCAATCATCGAGGCAAACAGGGCGATGTTGTAGGGGTGCTTGCCACTACGAGTACAAATGCGACCTTTCCATTCGGGTTTGGCCAAGTCTTCATAGCTTTTGATTTTGCTGACGTCGGCGCGCTCTTTGGAGACATAAATAGAGCGTGTGCGGGTGGTCAGGCCGTACCACAAGCCATCAGGGTGACGATATTGTGCAGGGATGTTCTTGCTCAATACATCGGATTTGATACCCTGGACCACGTCAGCTTCGACCACTTCGACCAGGCGGCCGATATCCACGGTGAACACTAAGTCGGCGGGTGAGTTACGGCCTTCATGCTTCAGGCGCTCGGCCAGACCGTTTTCGGCAAATACCACATTCACCTTGATGCCGGTCTCGCGGGTGAAGGCGTCAAACAACGGTTTGATCAAGTAGGGTTGGCGATAGGAATAAACGTTCACTTCCTTGGCGCTGGCGATCATGGGCATAGAAAGCGCAACGGCGAGCAAGGCGCTGAGCGAGAATTTGGCAAAAAACTTCATGGGTTACCCTTTTAGTTAATGAACGAAAAAGCGTGGCGAATACTGGAAAGACGATTTTGGCGGTTATGGTATTGAGAATGACAAGCAGCTCAAAATCTAAACGAGAACGATTCTCTATAAAATCTAGCCAAAGTCAAGGTTAAAAGTTTGTGCTTTACTGCTAGATTGACCTGCATCATCAGTTAGCTAAGTGGTAGTTAATGAATTCACAGCGCTTCATCAGAATATCTCGAATCCTATTGCCTGCGATCGCCTGCATCGTTTTGCAAGCCTGCGCCACCACCGAATATCGAACACACTATGCGATGTTTGAGGCCGAAAATTCGGCCGGAGAGTGGCGACAATTTTTGCTCTACTGGCAGACCATTCATACCGAAGGGTGGGGTGAAAAGACCAATCGAGCGCTCCCCGTCGTGCTGGAGACGCAATGCAGTGAGCGGCGTTTATATTTTTACGATCAGAGCTTTCCGCGTGATCGCCAATGTCGAAACGCTGAGCTGGGGGTTCATTTTTGCGGTGATGCCCAGTTGGATGTGAACTATCGAGGAGAAACGATTGCTGAGGGTCAGGTCTGCGCCAGTTTGACCGATTATCGGGGGGCCAGTCGTATTCTGGATTTGTCCTCCGAGATCAATCTGTACGTGCGCTGTAGACCGCAGGTATTGCAAAAGCAACTCTTGGATAAGAAGGTCAATACCGACTATTTGGTGGCTTCCGAAATCCCGTATGCACTCGCAATCAAAACAGTCCAGGGCGGTGGTCGGGAAGTACGCTCGTTCTTGCCTGAACTCTTCAATCACTCTTCGGTCTGTGATCCGGACTCCTGAGTGAGCGACAGCTAACCCTCTGTTTGTGATGGCCGTCTCTCGCTTACGAATCGGCAAGCGCCGTTACTCGCCCGTAACAAATTCATACCGTCTGCAGTGGTGAATGTATGCAGCTTTGCCACAATGCACACATCTCCATAAGTGGCATGACAATGACGGGTGGGTTATGGCCGCAGAACAGTTAAAGCTCGAAGTGCTGGCATTGAAGCCCGGTATGTTCGTGTCCAAGTTGGATTGCCCTTGGCATCAAACTCCCTTTCCCTTGCAGGGTTTTTATATCAAGGGGCAAGATGATATCGACCAGCTCAAGCGCTATTGTCGTCAGGTCTATATTGACGTGCAAAAAGCACGCATCAAAATGACCTATCCGGAGCATGCGACCCCAGACGGCAAGCAGGAGGGTATTGCGTTCACTCGCCCCAAGAAAGCCGTGAGCAGTGAGCCTCTCAAATTGCCGCCCATCGCGATCAAATCGCCGGTGTCGTACGCCACCACCCAATCCATCGTGAAAGAAGTCGCCAAGGCCGAGCGTCTGCATCGTCAAGTCTACGAAGCCATTGATCGGGTCTATACCATGGTGCAGTGCGGTACCGAGATCGATGTCGCAGAGACTCGCGAAGTGGCTGAAGGTATGGTGGAGAGCGTCATTCGCAATCCCGATGCCTTGGTCTGGTTGGCGAAAATGCATGAGGTGGACGGCTATGGCTATCAGCACTCCGTGAAGTGTGCGATTTGGGCCTTGGTCTTTGGTCGTCACCTGGGGCTTGATCGCAAGGCACTTAATTTATTGGCGATGGGAGCTTTGTTGGCTCAAGTGGGCAAATGCCGTTTACCGCAAGAGTTGTTAAGCATCGCGCCAGAGCAGATGGATCCGGTCCAGTTTGCTGAATACGAAAGCTACGTGCAGCACAGTATCGATATATTGGAAGCAAACGCCGATATCTCTAAAGGCGTGTTGGCCATCGCGGAGTATCACAAAGAACGTCATAACGGCAGTGGATTTCCCAAGGGCATTACGGGGGATCAGATACCGCTGCTGGCCAAGATCGTCGGGCTCGTCGATCATTACCAGAGCACTATTGCCCCGATAGACAAAACTCAGGGCCTGTCACCGTTGGATGCGGTCGCGCGTTTGTATGAACAACGCAACATCCTGTTCCAACAAGACTTGGTTGAAATCTTTATTCAGGCGGTCGGTGTCTACCCAACCGGCACCTTGGTCGAGCTAAGTTCGAATGAAGTGGCGATTGTTATGGGGCATAACATGGAGCGTCGTCTGCAGCCTAAGATCATGGTGGTCTTGGATGAAAACAAGCAGCCCCTGAAGCATGGCAAATTGTTGGATCTGATGGAGTGGAATAATCGTCAGGCCGGCCGTCAGGCGCTGTTCATCAAACAGAGCCTGCCCAAAGGGGCTTTCGATATCGACGAAAACCAATACCTGGTCACCGGTGCAACGTCGAAGTGGAGCTTACGTCATTTGACGGCGGCTTTGGCAACGGGTTGACTTGCAGGAGCCTGTACATCCTAGTCCTCTGGCCAAGCTGCATGGTTAAAAGGTTTGCGTTTAGCCTGTAGGTCGGACTTCAGACCGACAAAGCCGGCAACTTCTTAATAGAAACAAACCCAGCGCTGGCCGGAGAGTCCCTTGTCGGACTGAAGTCCGACCTACAGGGTCAGCGCAGTCCAGCCATTGTGCAACCCCAACAACACACTGTTGAATTGACTTCCCCTGCGGGTGCCTTAAGCTTGCCTTCCATTTTGGAGAAGACATGACTCATGTTGGCACTCGACATTCAACAGCTCACAAAAACCTATGCCAATGGGCTGCAGGCGCTTAAGGGCGTGAGCTTTGGCGTGCAGGAAGGTGATTTTTTTGCCTTGCTGGGGCCGAATGGGGCGGGTAAATCGACGACCCTGGGGATTGTGTCTTCACTGGTCAATAAAACCAGCGGTGCAGTACGCATTTTTGGTCATGACCTCGATCAAGAACCCGTTGCCGCCAAAAAGTGTCTGGGTGTGGTCCCCCAGGAAATCAATTTCAATCAGTTCGAAAAAGTTGAAGATATCCTCATCACGCAGGCGGGCTATTACGGCATCCCTGCGCCAAAGGCACGTGAAACCACGGCGCATTATCTAAAACAGCTAGGTTTGTGGGAAAAGCGGCGTGAGCCCTCGCGCATGTTGTCGGGCGGCATGAAGCGTCGCTTAATGATCGCGCGAGCCCTGGTACATCAGCCGCGCCTGCTGATTCTGGACGAGCCCACCGCAGGCGTCGATATTGAACTGCGCCGCTCAATGTGGCGTTTTCTGACTGAGTTGAATGAGCGCGGCACCACCATCATTCTGACCACCCACTATCTCGAAGAAGCCGAGGCCTTGTGCCGCAATATTGCGATTATCGATCGTGGCGAGATTCTGCAGAACACGTCCAAACAGGCCTTGTTGCAAACCTTGCAATACGAATACTTTGTGTTGGAACTGCAAGCACCTCTGAGTGCTGCGCCACCACTCAGTGCTCATGAGTGTCGACTGGCGAGCAGTCAGGAGCTGGAAGTAAAGGTGCGCCAGGGACAGACTCTGAACGCTATTTTCGCACAGCTTGCGGAGCAGGGGGTCGAAGTGCGCAGCATGCGCCAAAAGGCTAACCGTTTAGAAGAGCTGTTTCTAAACCTGGTGAGTAAACATGATGCCAAATAATAATGCGCCGGGACGGCCTGAGACGGGTTCACGCGGCCAATGCTCGGGGGCCTGCATGGGTGGGCAGGAACTCTGGATATCCTTCAGTACGATTGTGGTCAAAGAGGTGCGTCGCTTCATGCGCATTTGGCCGCAAACACTGCTCCCCCCAGCGATCACGATGGCGCTGTATTTTGTCATCTTTGGCAATCTGATTGGGCCGAGAATCGGCGATATGGATGGTCATGCCTACATGGACTTCATCGTGCCGGGCCTGATCATGATGTCGGTCATCACAAATAGCTACTCCAATGTCGTGTCGTCGTTTTTCAGTTTGAAGTTCCAACGCAGTATCGAGGAGCTGCTGGTGGCCCCGGTGCCCAATTGGATCATCCTGGTGGGTTATGTGGCAGGCGGCGTGGCGCGTGGTTTGGCTGTGGGGCTTATCGTTACCTTATTGTCCCTGTTCTTTACCGAACTGAAACTACAGCATTTTTGGATCACCGTGCTGGTCGTTTTTTTAACGGCGGTGCTGTTCTCACTAGGGGGGCTGATCAATGCCATGTATGCGCGCAGTTTTGATGATATTTCGATTATCCCGACCTTCGTACTGACCCCGCTGACCTACCTGGGCGGTGTGTTCTACAGTATTGCCTTGTTGCCTGAGTTTTGGCAGTGGGTCTCACAGGCGAACCCCATTCTCTACATGGTGAATACCTTCCGTTATGGCGTGCTGGGCATCTCCGACATCCATATCGGCTTCTCGTTTGCGATGATACTGGTGTTTATCGGGCTCTTGGGGGCTTATGCTTTGCATCTGTTAAACTCGGGTCGAGGCATTCGCAACTAAGCGTCCCCTGTCATCTCCTTGGAACATTTTGGTATGTCAAAAAACCACAACGAGCTGATGCTCGGCAAGCACACTGATTATCCCGACGTGTACTCGCCTGAACTCTTGTTTCCGATCCCGCGCGCGGGCAATCGCGCGCGCATCGGCGTGACCGAGCCGCTGCCGTTTCGGGGTGAGGATCTGTGGACGGCGTTTGAGCTGAGTTGGCTGCATCCCTCGGGCAAGCCGGCCCTGGCTTTGGCAGAGTTTCGTATTCCGGCAACATCGCTGTTTATGATCGAGTCGAAGTCATTCAAGCTGTATTTGAATTCGCTCAATCAGCATGTGTTTGCTGATCGCGAAGCGCTCAAACAAACACTCGAGCAGGATCTAAGTCGCGCAGCGGGAGCGCCGGTTTCTGTCCAACTTTTCTCGGCTGCCGCGCCGAGTGCACAGGCGCTGGGTCTGCCAGAGGCTGAGCTTACGCCGCTATTGCTGGATGAACTAGAGGTCGATGGCTTTAGCTATACGCCAGATGCTGGCTTGTTGCATTTGGCAGAGAAGGCCGAATCGACCGAGCAGTTGCTGGTGTCGGATTTGTTGCGCTCGAACTGTCCGGTGACCGGGCAGCCGGACTGGGCTACGGTCATGATTCGTTACCGGGGGCCGCAGATCGATCCGGCCAGCGTGCTGCGTTATGTCGTGTCGTTTCGCCAGTGCCAGGATTTTCATGAGCACTGCGTGGAGCGCATGTTCTGCGATCTGCTGGCGCAGTGCCGCTGCGAGCAGTTGAGTGTGTATGCGCGTTATACGCGGCGTGGCGGATTGGATATCAATCCTTATCGGTCCACGGCAGGGTATCCGGAAAAGGCGCCGGGCATTCGTTTGATTCGGCAGTGAGTTTCGCTCCCTCCCCTTAACGAGGGGAGGGTTGGGGGGGGTTAAGCCGGCGCCACGGAGTTGGGATCCATACCCCCTCCCAGCCTCCCCCTTCGAAAGGGGGAGGAGCTTAAGCGTCCTTCAACTTCTCGGTCGCTCGCTCCAGCGCTTTAATCACGTTCTCTCGATCATTCGGGCTAACATTCTCGATATCCAGATACATCGCAAAACCTTCGGCTTCATGCTCGATAAAGCTCTGGCCGGCACCAATGTCTCGGCGGAAGTCGATGATCTGGTAAATCGGAACTGGACGGGTGAAGCCTTTGACCGTGATCTCACCTTTGTCGCGACACATGACTTTGTCTTTGACCAGGGAGAAAGTTTCGTAAGAAATCAGAATTTCTCCCGGCTCAGCCAGTGACTCCAAGCGCGACGCCAAGTTTACTTCCTTGCCGATAATCGTGTAGTCCATGCGGTTTTCGGCACCGAAGTTCCCCACGGTGCAATAGCCGGTGCTGATGCCGATGCGAATCTGCAAGGGTGTTTTGATGCCTTGGCTGGCCCATTTTTTACGCAGAATTTTCATGTGTTTGCGCATTTCGATGGCCATCGCCACGCACGCCACCGTGTCCTCCTTCGCGCCCCGACTGGTCGGGTCACCAAAGAAAATCATAATACTGTCGCCGACAAACTTGTCGATGGTGCCGCCATACTTGAGGGCAATCTGCGACATTTCATTGAAGTAATTATTGAGTAGCTCGGTCAGTCCTTCCGGTTCCATTTCTTCCGATAACTCGGTAAAGCCTTTGATATCGGAAAAGAATACTGTGAGCTTTTTGCGCTGAGTTTCCAGTCGCACGTCACGCTCGCCGGTAAAAATGGATTGCCAGACCTGCGGTGAGAGATATTTGGCCAGCTTGTGCGACAGTGAAATGGATTGCTCGCGCTGCACTTGGATCTGCGATTTTGCCTGCATGAGTGCTTTGGCTTGTTGGTGAGTGTAGTAGGCCGTCATACACACATAGAGCATCGCGCCGATGCCACTGACGACACTGACCAGCGTGGGGGTCGGCTCCGCAATCGCAATGCCGAATATGATCGAAGACACGATCACCGAGGCGGCCATGACCAAATTGCCGACCACAAAGATCCGCACGCCTCCGACCACCAGAAAACTAAAGCTTGTGACCAAAATATAGAAGAGCGTGACGGTCAGGCTGAACTTGATCAGTACGATACTGAGGCCGGCGATCACCGCATCCAGCAGCAAGGTGTTCTCGCGGGCTATCGCACTTTGATTCAGCTTGAGGTAGCGAATCGTGAAATACAACAGGTGAGGCCACAGCATCACGGCCGGGACGAACCAGATCAATGCTTCGTTGAAATGACCCGTAAAAACGCCCACCACCATGGTGATGCTGGAGGTGAGATAGGCTAATACCCGCGCGTTGTATGCGGGCATCACCGAAGGCTGAGTTTCATGCTCTGACGCACTGGGCAGCATGCTCGAAATCATAGGGCTTGCATCGGGCGCTAGTGGACTGTGGACGCTAACAACTTAATACCCGTTTGCCAGGCAAATGTACGGGCACGCTTCGGCTTTAAGTCGATGTTATTAACCTTAGGTGGCGTGGCAGATAGCGATTACTATTGTTGTCCAGCATTGGGCATTCGAGCCACAATGCGTTGGCTATTTGCAGCGAACGCCGTTTAAAGGCGCTTTAGAGTATCAGTTCCCGCAGATCGAAACAATTAGGCCGCTGGAGCCTATTCCTTGAGAGGTAAGTGTGATGTTGAGCAGGAGAAAAAATCTATGACCCAAGCGAACTCGGTGGTTGAGGCTTTATTGTCGCGCAGTTCGATGCCGGCGTTGAGCGAACCCGCCCCCGCGCCCGAGGAGTTAAGTCAGATTTTTGGTACCGCCTTGCGCGCACCTGATCATGGCTTGCTGCGACCATGGCGCTACTTGGTGCTTGAGGGTGAAGGATTGCGAGCCTTGGGTGATTTATTCGTACAGGCGGTGCGAGCGGATGATCCGCAAGCCTCTGACGCAGCCATCGAGCGTGCGCAAAGAATGCCGCTGCGCGCGCCCATGATGGTGATTGCTATTTCGAAAAATCTAAGCGATGACAAGGTGCCGGTTGTGGAGCAGCAGATTTCTGCCGGTGTGGGTATGGGCTATATGCTGGTTGCGCTGCAAGCTTTGGGCTTTGGCGGTATTTGGCGAACTGGACCGATGGCGAGCCATCGTGTTGTCCGCGAAGGCTTGGGCCTGGCGCCGCAGGAGACGCTGATTGGCTTTTTGTATCTCGGGACGCCGTCTAGTGCTGCCAAAAAAATACCGGAGCTGGATGTGGGGGATTACTTCAGCGCTTGGCCATGCTGAGGGCGGCACTCAATCGACAAGACTAAGCGGTTGTATTGGTACGGTAAGTCGGGCCTTCAGCCCGACAATGCCGGCGACTCGCAACGGTCCTCAGCGCTCAACTTGCCGGACACGCTGCTGTCGGATTGAATCCGACCTACGTCAACGACCGTTCCTGTAGCTTCTGACTCATTCACACGGGTTTCAACGCCTCCTCTGGCACAGGACTTGCCCCTAGTTATGGGCAGTTCATTGCCGTCCTTGTTTCAGCATAATTTTATAGTGCATTGAAATATATAAATAAATCATGTTGGCACTGGTATTGCTTTGAGTTTGGTAGAGCAACCGTTGTAGGTCGCGTACGGACTCGGCAGGGCAGTGATTGCCGGTCGAGATAAGCGACAGGAGAAACGATGACGATATCCTTTGAACGAGCCTTGGGCATCCACGAGCAGGCCGTGAATCTGCGGGTTCAGCGTGCAGAGATACTGGCCAACAACATCGCGAACGCAGACACACCAGGCTTTAAAGCGCGCGATCTCGATTTTCGCGCCATCCTTGCGCAGCAGACTGCTAAGGCCGATCAAGCGTTGCCTCTGGCGACGACCAGCGGCAATCATTTGCCGGCGGCAGGTGCAGGGCATGCCGCTGACTTGCTGTATCGCCAGCCCACGCAACCTAGCCTCGACGGCAATACGGTGGATAGTCAGACGGAGCTGGCAGAATTCATGAAAAACACGCTGGATTTCCAGTCCAGTTTCCAGTTCCTGAATAGCAAGTTCAAGGGGCTGAGTAATGCGATCAAGGGCGAGTAAGTGATGAGCCACAGACTCTCTCGGGATGCGAAGCAATCAGGTGACTGTTGTACGGAGGGGCGCGTATGTCGCTGACTAATATTTTCGATATCGCCGGCTCTGCCATGTCGGCGCAGTCCATTCGTTTGAATACGACGGCCAGTAATATTGCGAATGCCGACAGTGCATCCAGTAGTACGGATCAGGTGTACAAAGCGCGCAAGCCGGTGTTTGCCGCGTTACATCAGGATGCGCTGGCGCAGGCGCAGCGCGGTGAAGCGCCAACGCTCGGCATGGATGACCAGGAGGCCTCCATGGGCGTGCAGGTACTGGGAATTGTTGAAAGCGATGCAGCGTTAGAAATGCGCTTTGAGCCGGACCATCCGATGGCGAATGAGGATGGCTATGTTATGTATCCGAATGTGAATGTGGTGGAAGAGATGGCCGATATGCTATCGGCCTCGCGCAGCTTTCAAACCAATGTCGATGTCATGGATGCGGCAAAAACCATGTTGCAGCGCTTGCTGAGCTTGGGCCAATGAGTGAGTGGAGCAGACTATGTCAAGCGTGAACAGTCTTAGTGGTGCCGATGCCTTAGCCAAGTATCGGGTCGAAAATCAGGACAAGCCTGTCAAAGACAAAAACGAGCTGGGCAAGAATGAGTTTATGAAACTCATGATTGCGCAGTTGGAAAACCAGAGCCCGCTCGATCCCCAGGATAACGGTGCCTTTATCTCGCAATTGGCTGAGTTCAGTGCGTTGGACGAGATGCAAAAACTGGGACAAACCGTCACCAACTTTGCCGGTCAGTACCGCTCCACGCAGGCCTTGCAAGCCTCTGCCATGGTGGGACGCAGTGTGATGGTTCCCGCGACGGAATCGCCGTTGAACTCGCAGGGGATGATCCAGGGAATGGTGCAGGTTCCGTCCTACACTCGACAGCTAAACATCAGCATACTCAACGCCTCTGGCGAGCTAGTGAATACCTACAGTTTAGGCTCGCAGGCGTCTGGCTCGGTGCCTTTCGTGTGGGATGGTAGGAATAGTTTGGGGCAGGACATGCCCTTTGATGACTACACCATCAAAGCCGAGGCCGTTGTCGATGGTAAGAGCAAGCAGTTGACAACATTGATCGCGGCTAACGTCAATAGTGTGTCAATTGGTCAGAATGGAAAAATAACGCTGAACCTCTCCGGCATGGGCAAAGTGCCGTTGGAACAAGTTCAGGAAATTATCTAATTACTCCGATTATTTGTTAGCGCAAGCAGAGGTGTACCATGCCGTTTAATGTCGCACTCAGTGGTCTTCGGGCCTCCTCCACGGACTTGGAAGTCACCGGTAATAACATCGCCAACGCCAGTACGGTGGGTTTTAAGCGCTCGCGTGCGGAGTTTGGTGATATTTACTCCAATAGTTTTTTTAGCGGTGGACGCACGTCTGTGGGTGATGGTGTCACCGTGCAGCGCATTCGTCAGCAGTTTAGTCAGGGTAATGTCAGTTTTACCGATAGTGGCCTCGACTTGGCAATTACCGGGAACGGTTTTTTCATCCTCAATGACGGCGGCGAGACCAAGTTTTCGCGCGCGGGCCAGTTTGGCGTGGATCGTAGCGGGTTCTTGGTAAACAACACCGGCATGCGCGTGCAAGGGTTTCAGGCGGATGCGGAAGGTACGGTCTCGGGCGTATTGGGTGACCTCGTGGTGGAAACCAGCGATCTGGCACCGCGCCAAACCACTAATGTGAATACCTTGTTGAATGTGAATTCTTCGGCTCCGATTCTGAGTCAGAGTGGCACCACGGTGGATTCTGATGGCTCGTCAATTGGACGGGCGACGCTGGGAACCAGTAATGGCTACGGTTCACAAACGATTGATGTGCGCCTGGGCAATGGTTCGACCCAGCAGATTGTGACGGCGGCCAATGCGACGGCCGGCGCAATCGCGGCGCAGTTTAGTCTGTTGACCGGTGTTGATGCGACTGCCTCGACCACGGCAACAATTCGCGCAGCAGGCTTCAATAATGGCTCTGGGCAGATGAACGTGACCTTGAATGGTATTAACTTTCAGCCCGTGGGTGCAACGACGGCGATACAGCTCGCCGATTTGGGTTCGAAAATCAACGCTTCGGCTCTAGTGGGTGTCACGGCGGTGATCGATCAAACCACTGGTGACTTGCGCATTATTCAAAATCAGGGTGCCGATCTGGTCTTTGGATTTGCCGGAGGTGCCGGTGATGGGTTTCAGATTCAAGGTACGGACGTTGGCGGTCCCACTCCGCTTGCGCTGAACGCAGCGCAGAGTCAGGCGACGGTGGGCGGAAGGATAAACATCGTCCTGGATGATGATGTGTCCATGTCGAATGCGAGTGGCACCACGCCAATCATTGCCAATTTCGTGGGTGAGCCGTTTTTGAACAATGGCTTCAACCCAACTGACCCCAAGACTTACAATCATGCGACGTCGACCACTATTTATGACAGCTTGGGGAACGCTCATGTATTGTCGATGTACTTCGTAAAGCAGCGTCAAACCAGCTCGACCGTCCCCAATACCTGGCAAATGCACGTGCAGATCGGCGGTCGTGATGTCGGTGATCCATTGATTGGAACGGCACCCTCACGCGCCACCTTTAACTTGGTATTTGACGATAACGGACGCATAAACAATACCTTGAGTGATCAGGTATTGATTTCCAACTGGTCGCCGCGCGATGCACAAGGCAATCGCAACGGCGCGTTGGGGCCGTTGAATGTGGTCAATGGAGGGATTTTGCCGATCCCAACGCCACCGGCCAGTTCTAATTTTGCCATTGATGTGGGGCGCATGACGCAGTACGGCAGCCCCTTTGCTGTCAACGATCTGAACCAGAATGGCTATACCACCGGGCGCTTAGTGGGCCTGGATGTGGATGCGACGGGCGTCATTCTGTCGCGCTTCTCTAACGGTGAGTCGCTGGTATTGGGTCAGGTGGCTTTGGCCAATTTCAATGATGCGGAGGGTTTGGCGCCTGCTGGTGATACGGTTTGGGTACAAACCTTTGCCTCGGGTGACCCTGTGGTGGGTGCACCAGGTACCGCGTCACTCGGTTTGCTGACGGCTTCTGCGGTGGAGCAATCGAACGTTGATCTGTCGCAGGAACTGGTGAATTTGATCATTGCGCAGCGCAACTATCAGGCAAACTCCAAGACCATCGAAACGGCTGATACGATTCAACAGACGATTTTGAATATCTAACCACTCAAGTAATCGCTCCCTCCCCTTAAGAAGGGGAGGGTTGGGGAGG
>JBFHRI010000057.1:0-13170 GCA_041591755.1 Oleiphilaceae bacterium | reverse complement strand
TGTGGCTGGTGTGCGTTATCGCGCCTGGCAGCCACCCTCTGCCCTGCATCCGACCATACCGGTTCACTCGCCCTTAGTATTCGATGTATTCGATACCTTTAATGGCCGTTCGGTGGGCGGGTTCACCTATCATGTGCACCATCCCGGTGGACGCAATTACAGCACCTATCCCGTCAATACCTATGAAGCCGAGGGACGCAGGATCAATCGGTTTTGGGAGCATGGACATACCCAGGGCGCGATTCATGTGCCGCCCGATCTGCGGCCACAATTGCAAGCCGAAGATCGTTTCTACCCTCGGGGTCAAGCAGAGAGCTTGAAGACGCCTCTGCCGGTAGAGCCGAATCCGGAATATCCGCATACCTTGGATTTGCGTCGAGTGAAGCGTTTACCGGTGTAAGATCGCTGCGGAGAGCCTGGACATGATAGGTCGGACCTTCAGTCCGACCTATCTATTAATCGGGATAACCCGTTTAAGACTCGTGCTGCTGGACATCTAAGTTTGAACACAAAAAAACTAACAGGAGCATTTGGATGATTACAGTTATACTCATCCAAATTCACTTTTTTGAGCCCAAGTAGTCCCTCAATGATGAAAGCCTCGCCCGCCCAAGATAAGAAAAATACCTTACAGGACGCCCTGGCCAGTTACCCCGCTCAACTCGCTGGCTATGACGAGATGTGGTCAGAAAAAAAAGGCAGCATTCATCCACATTGGCAAGCGCTGATGCAGGATTTGAGCGAGTTAGGCGGCGCTGAGCTGGCCAAACGACGCATCGAAACACGCCGTCTTTTGCGAGAAAATGGTGTCACCTATCACATCTACAGTGATCCGAAGGGACAGCAACGCACCTGGCAGCTCGATCCCATTCCGCTGGTGCTCAGCAGTAAGGATTGGGAGGCCATTAGTGTTGGCTTGAAGCAACGGGCGCGCCTTTTGAACCTAATTTTGAAAGATCTTTATGGCGATCGGCGCCTGATACGTGAGGGCTTGGTTCCGGCTGAACTCATCTATGCACACAATGGTTTTTTGCGTGCCTGTGACAAAATTCGGATGCCGGAACAAACGCCCAGTCTACTGCTGTATGCAGCCGACCTGGCGCGTGGGCCCGATGGCCGTATGTGGGTGTTGGGCGATCGCAGTCAATCGCCTTCCGGCGTCGGCTATGCCTTGGAAACCCGCATGGCGATGACGCGTGTGATGGCCGAAGAATTTCGCCGCACTCAGGTACATCGTCTTTCCATTTTCTTTCGCAACCTGCGTAGCATGCTGGCGAGCCTGACCGCACATCGCACCGATGATCCGCGCGTTGTCATTTTGACGCCAGGCCCGCACAACGAAACCTATTTTGAGCATGCCTACCTCGCCTCTTACTTGGGCTACAGCCTGGTTCAGGGCGAGGATCTGACGGTGCGCGATAACAAGGTCTGGATGAAATCGCTCGACGGCTTGAAGCAGGTCGATATCATCGTGCGCCGTGTTGATGATTCGTTTTGTGATCCCTTGGAGTTACGCGAAGACTCTCACTTGGGCGTACCCGGTCTTTTGCACGCAGCCCGCATGGGTAACGTGATTATTGCCAACCCCTTAGGTTCAAGCATCTTAGAGAGCCCTGGTTTATTGCCCTTTCTGCCCAATATTGCGCGGAAATTTCTGGGCGAAGATTTGTTGCTGCCTTCTGCCGCCACCTGGTGGTGTGGCGACAAGGACGCATTGGCTCATGTTTTGGAGAATCTTGAATCCTTAGTGGTGAAGACCATCGATCGGCGTAAGGCCTCGATATTCTGCCATCAGCTGGATGCGGCGCAACTCGACAGTCTTAGGCAGGAAATTCTGCGTACACCGCATATTTATGTCGGACAAGAAATGTTGAGCTGTTCCACCTCTCCCGCCTTGCATCAGCAAGCACTGGTGCCCCGGAGGGTCTTACTCCGTACGTTTCTCACCGCGCATCAAAACGACTATGACGTGATGCCGGGCGGGCTGACGCGTGTGGCTCAGGATGAGCATACCTTATTTATCTCCAATCAAACTGGTGGACTGTCGAAAGATACTTGGGTTCTGACCGACAAACCGATCCATCAAGCCAGCCTGTGGCCAAATATCGCACAAATCGAGAAACTAGTTTCTCGCGAAGGGGTGCTGCCCTCTCGCTCAGGGGAGAACCTGTTTTGGGTGGGGCGTTATTCCGAACGGTCCGAAGGACTGGTCCGTCTCATCCGCACCACCTTGAGTAAACTGGCCGACTACGACGATTACCGCGATGAGTCTGATCTCGTCGTCGTGCAGCATCTACTCAAAACCCTGACCCACTTTACACTGGTGATGCCGGGTTTTTCTGATATGGCCGATCAAGAAAAACTGCGAAATCCGGATGCGCCGATTCTCGACATGATATTAAGTCGCAAACATCCCAGCAGTTTGGTTAGCACGCTGAGTAGCCTGATGCAAAGCGCATACAACGTACGCGATCTTTGGTCAGTGGATACCTGGCGCGTGGTCGATGATATCGACGAGCTCATTCAAGGGCTGGGCAATAACTCGCAGAATATTTTTTCCCTGCCCTCACAGTTGGATAAAACACTCTCCACCTTAATGGCCTTCACTGGACACAGCCAGGAAAGCATGCCGCATGAACATGGCTGGTACCTGCTCAATTTGGGCCGGCGCATTGAGCGTGCCTTGCAATTGATTTGTTTCATCCGCTGCTGCTTTGTGCAGCATAGTGGTGAAGTCCCCGAGCATCTGTTGCTCGAGTCCACGCTGGTCAATCACGAGAGTATGATTACCCATCGCCGCCGTTATCGTTCAATTCAGCACATGTTCACCGTGCTCGACTTAATGCTGCTGGACGGCCGCCATCCCCGCTCACTCGCCTACCAAGTGGCGAAAATTGCCAGCATTATGGATACGCTGCCTAATCCCAAGGGTGCGGTGCCGGCGCATCACTTAACGCCGGAGCAGCGGCTTATTCTTAAAGTACATACGGATATCCGGCTGGCCGATGTGGGCAAACTTGCTGCGGTCGCGGGGACCCACGGTGTGCGCAAGAGCCTGGCGAAATTGCTCGATAGTACCGAGGAGCGCTTGGAACGGCTGGCGGATCTGATTCATCAGAAGTATTTCACGCATACCCAACGCGCCAAACAACTTGCACCGACGCGTCAGGAGATGCCATGAAGTTCCGGGTCAAGCATAAAACACGTTATCAATACTCTGCCCCGGTCAGTATGTGCTTTAACGAGGCACGCATGACGCCACTGAATACTTTGCACCAGCGCTGTGCGAGCCATCGTTTTGTGGTGCAGCCTGCGCCTGAAGCGATTCATAAGCGCACGGATTATTTTGGTAATCAGGTGACCCACTTCGATATTTTGCAGTCGCATCAGGAAATGTCAGTCACCGTGATCAGCGAAGTAGAGGTCGTGAATCGATCCCAACAATCGTTGTTTTCTGCCGACTACCCGTGGGAAGGCATTCGCGACATGGTCAAATCGAGCAGTAATCCCGAACATATTGCCCTGCGCGAATACGTACTGGCCTCGCCCTTGATTCCTTTGCTGCCAGAGCTTGAGCAATATGCACTAAAATCGTTCACGCCCAAACGCTCCGCATTAGAGTCGGTGCGCGAATTAATGGGGCGAATTTGGACCGATTTCAAATACATGCCTAATTCGACTTCGATTTCGACACCCTTGCATGAAGTCTTGGCCAACAAACAGGGCGTGTGCCAGGATTTCTCGCACTTAGCGATTTCATGTCTGCGCTCAATTGGCCTGCCTGCGGCCTATGTCAGCGGTTACTTAGAGACTCTGCCCCCACCAGGGCAGCCTAAACTGGAGGGAGCGGATGCCTCGCACGCCTGGTTCGCGGTGCACTTGTTGGACAGCGGATGGATTCATTTTGACCCGACCAACAACCTGATGCCTGCAGACCAGCATATTACAGTGGCCATTGGCAGAGATTTTGCTGATGTTACACCATTAAAAGGCGTGATTTACGGTGGTAACGAACATGACTTGAACGTTTCGGTCGATGTAGCAAGGATCGAAGACCTCTGACCTGTCAAAGCAAAAAGGCAGGTCGCAACAAAAAGACAAACAAGGCCCTGCACACTATGCATATTCATTGGCAAGACTACCCACTCGGACAGTTCTTTGACGAGCTCATCGGGCCGGATGGCCAAGCTCGCAGCTACGCTCAAGGACTCCTGAACTACCTCAGCACACACACGCGTGAAGAGTTAGAAGCGCGTAAAGCGATCGCTGAGCTTTCAATCAAGGAAATGGGGATCACCTTCACGGTCTATACCGAAGCCGAAGGTTCCATCGACCGCTCATGGCCCTTCGATATCATTCCACGACTCATCCCCAAAAAAGAGTGGGACGCCGTCGAAGCGGGTCTGAAGCAGCGAGTGAAAGCCTTGAATATGTTTATCGATGATATTTATCACGATCAAAAAATCATCAAAGATGGCGTATTTCCCGGTGAACTGCTGAAGAACAGCACTAATTTTCGGCCGGAGTGTGTGGGGGTGTCACCGGCGCGGGGCATTTGGGCACATATATGCGGGTCCGATCTGGTACGTGACGGCGACGGCACGATTTATGTGCTGGAGGACAATCTCCGCGTCCCCTCGGGCGTCTCCTACATGTTGGAGAACCGGTCCGTTATGAAGCGCGTATTTCCTGAATTATTCGAAAAGCTCAGTGTGCAACCAGTGGATGACTACTGCTCACAACTTTTTGATATGTTGACCTCGCTGTCACCGCGTCCGCAGGACGCTCCCGAAATCGTCGTGCTGACGCCAGGCATCTTTAACTCCGCCTATTTCGAGCACTCCTATCTGGCACAGCAGATGGGCTGCGAGCTCGTCGAAGGCCGCGACTTGGTCGTGACGGACGATGATTGCGTTTACATGCGCACCGTCGATGGCTTACAAAGAGTGGATGTGATTTATCGTCGTATTGATGATCTCTTTCTCGATCCCGAAGCTTTTAAGCCTGATTCGATGCTAGGCGTGCCCGGCCTGATGCGTGCGTGGAAAAAAGGCAATGTTGCATTGGCTAATGCCCCGGGAGCCGGCGTGGCCGACGACAAGGTAGTCTATGCCTTTGTGCCGGAAATGATCGAGTATTACCTCGGCGAGAAATGCCTCCTACCTAACGTCCCGACCTACCGCTGCATGTACGAGGAAGAACGCAAGTATGTGTTGGCGCATCTCGATGAGTTGGTGGTCAAACCCGCCAACGAATCCGGGGGTTATGGCATGATGATTGGGCCGAAGGCCACTAAAAAAGAACGCGAGCACTTTGCTAAATTGATCAAAAAAGACCCTCGCAACTACATTGCACAACCCACGCTTGCGCTATCAACCGTGCCCACACTGGTCAACAAAGCTTTGGAGCCCCGACATGTCGATTTGCGGCCTTTTATTCTCAGCGGTGAGCACACCTCAGTCACCATGGGTGGCCTAACGCGGGTGGCGTTGCGCAAAGGTTCCTTGGTCGTCAACTCATCGCAAGGTGGCGGCAGTAAAGATACCTGGATCATCGAGGAGGACGCCTAATGTTAGCGCGTGTAGCTGAGACCCTCTATTGGATGGCACGTTATCTGGAGCGTGCCGAAAACATGGCGCGTCTGATCAACGTCAATACCAATCTGATTTATGATACGCCGAAAAAAACCGTGCTCGGCTGGAAGCCCTTGATCGAAATTACCGGGATGCAGGCGGATTATGATCAGCGCCACAGCGATTATGCCGAGTCGACGGTCCTGAAATATTTGATCAAGGATGCCGATAGCCCCGTTTCCATCGCCAATTCTCTGCAATGGGCACGCGAGAACGCGCGCACCATTCGCGATGTCATTCCGCGCGAAGCTTGGGAGCAGATCAACGGGTTGAACCTGTTTGCCAAAGAGAATATGCAACAGGCTTTTACGGTCAGCAAACGATTTTCCTATCTCAGCCAAGTGATTCTGCGCAACCAGACCATTACCGGACTGCTGTCAGGCACCATGAACCAAGACCAAGGGTATGTTTTCCTGAAACTGGGGCGCAATCTTGAACGTTCGGATATGACATCGCGCATCATCGATGTGCGCTCGGCGAATTTGTTCGCAGAAGACACACTGGAGCAACATCCGTTCGAAAACATTCAGTGGATGAGCGTACTCAAATCACTGACTGCCTATCAAATGTATCGTCAGTCGATGCAGGCGCGCATTCGACGCGATGACGTGATGAAATTTCTGTTCCAGTCACGTAAATTCCCGCGTGCGATTGTGTATTGCCTGGGACAAATGCGCGAGTGCATTGAGCAGCTTCCGCCCTGCCCAACTGCCTTAGCTCAATTGGATGCGTTAGAAAAACTTGTGTTAGAAGCCGATCTGAAACGCTGCCCGCCGAAAAAGCTGCATCAGTTTGTAGATCAGATTCAGGTTTTTTTAAGCGATATACATGTGATCTTGAGTGATCAATACTTCTTGAGCGGTCGTTTACGCGCCAGCAATGGAGGATAACGGAAGACCAAAAAAAAGCGCAAGGGCCGAGCCCTTGCGCTTTAATGCCTTACAAGGCATAAAACTGCTCACGTAGCTTTTTTACGACGTGCCAGCCCAAGGCATATCAGACCCAGACCCAACAAGGCCAGCGAGGACGGCTCCTACTACTGCGGTCGCGTTGGCCAGTGAGATATCTAGTCTCCACGAGTGGACCACCAATGGGTCGAGGTCATATGTGTCCTGGAAATGAAAAGTCCACAAGCCGAGCGCACTCATTCCGTTAAACGCGCTAAGCTCAGAAACCGGTTTGAACATGCCATTGATTAAGCTCGATCCACCTACAGAAGCCGCGGCTTGATCATCATAGGTCTGAGTCACGCGAACGTTACCATTCTGACCGTCGAAGGTATTTTGGTTCACGATGTCTACGGAAGTGCCACCGTGAATCAGCTTGAATACGATTTCATTATTGAATGTGCTTGTACCGTCGTTGCCGACACAACCGTTTGCACTAGCACTCACGTTACATTTTGAGAAGTCCACTGTCAGATTGACGTCCAATATGGCGTCAATATAACCCGCTATGTCTGTTACGTTCACGGTTAAAGAGCGCGTTTGTGTTCGGTCATCAACGATCCCACCCATCCCGGTGTAGGAAATCACGCCCGCATGCGCCAGATTAGCGCAGAACACCAGCGCTGACGCCAGCACTGCCGTCTTAATTAACTTCATTTAGAATTCCTTTTGAAACATCTAATACCGAAAATCGATGCTACGTAAGAGCCTCTTGGCCGTCCGTTTTTTAAGCCCTCCTGCATAAGCAAATAAACTGCCAATTCTAAATTTATCTTTGGATACAAGGATCTAACAAGTCGACATCATAGAAGAATGTAATATTTGTTGACACAATGTTACGGTTTGTACGCTTTACGTGACAAAATGTGTCGTTAAAAAAAGACCGGCAAACCATCAACGGCTTGCCGGCCTCGACAAAAAACATATTTAAATCAGATTGTTAGTGGGTTTAATTAATGGCGTAGCGTAAGTGTACAGGGAGCCCTTTACGCATTAAAACGACTGACACTTCTCGCTCATTCTCCAACTTGGAAAACAGGTTGTTCTGCGCCGAGTGTACCCACTCATCATTGACGCGCAACACCACATCATCTTCGAGTAAACCCAGCGTCTGATAAAACTCATTTTCGTTGACGTCGCGCAGTTTCATTACGTTGACGCCTTCGATCTCCAACTCTGCAGGTTTAAAATGCTGCTGTAACTCCGCCTGGTTTTGCAACTGATCTTCGAGCCAGCGACGTGATAAGGGCGTTTCGCCCTCAGCAGCGACAATCGGGCGTGCACTGAAGCCGCGAGACTCCGCTGCCATGCGGATTTCGTCGGAGATTTCTTCTTCACTCATCAATGACTCACCCTCCGCAAGGGATTCACTCGGTCGCGTCTCCCCTTCTTGCCCCTCGATGCGAGTGCCGTGCGGTGCAGCAGCCAGGGTCGATCCCCCCGTTTGCAGGGGTAAGGATTCAAGTTGGCCCGCATTCTCGATAATGACGCGGTCCGCTTCAATCATCACCACAAACACCTGATCAAGTAGTGGATCGTCTTCGTGATAGGCCTGCAGTGTGTCTGATTCGATGTGTCGAATCATCGCCACACTGGCGCCCTTGCCTGCGCTGAGAACCACACCTTCAACCCGCAGAGGTAATTTGGAAAGCGCGATCTGCTTGGGTTCTGACTGCGTCATGACGCTGGCCTGGCGAATGCCTTTTCTGGCGAGTTCGTGGTCAACGAAATAGCGTAGTGTATCGACCGTCTTTGGTCCGCTTAGATAAAGACCGTTGATCAGTGTAACGGGTACATTGACGAAGCCATAGCCTTGGGCCAGTTCCGCCTCGGCTTTAACCGTAGCGCTAAAGGTGCCTTGCTTTAGGCATTCTTTGAATACAGGCATCGGCAGTTCGAGTTGACTGGCAAGCCGTTCGAACGTTGCGGTATTGAGTGCGTCCTGATGCGCCCAAAGCGCTTTGTGGAAGGCAGCATACTGCCCTGCTTGCGCTGCGCAGCGCGCTGCATTGGCAGCTTGGGGCCCATCATGGTGAAAGGCTAATGAGTAGTCATAAAATACAAAACGTACTTGCTCACCGTACTGTGTGGCCAAGGCATCATAAACGGGCTGCATGCGCGTACAATGCGTGGATTGATAGGAACAAAAAACGGCGATGGTTACAGGCGCGTTGTTGTTGCCGATGCTCGGTTGGGTGGAATCTGGGAGTTCGATCCGCGGCGGTAACGGCGGTGCCATTAATACTTCGACGTCCTTCCCCACAACGCGACCTGACGCCAGTGCATTATCCACCAATTTGCTGAGCGCCGTTCGGCGCAGTTCATACTTAGCCCATTCAAGGTCATAGAGCTTAAGCGCGATCTCTTCATCGATCATGGTTTGCTGCACCGGCATGCCTTTGATTCGCGCGACCAGATCAGCGGAGTTATCAGTCATCTCGTTCTGTAATGCTTTCTGCTCCACATTGGCAGCAGTGTTTTGATTATTTTCCTGGCTACAGGCCACGAGGCCCAACATACAGACAACACTCAGCAGTTGATTTCGCATCGTACACCTATCTTTTTCTTCTAACACTTTTTTGGGGTAATTTGGAAACACGCATACAGCCACTTCCCTGTGGCACGAAACCGTATTATTTGTCCGGGTTCAGGTTCCACATCAGATTGGCCACGGTGTTCTGGCCCTGCAGGCTGGGGTGGAAGCAATCACCGCCATCAATGTCATTCTTACCAAAGCGGAAGGTACCGGTGGATTGGACGCCTTCACCCCGATAGTTGGCAACGACTTCGATGCCGCGTGGGTTTTTACCATTGCTGTTGCTGTTGTAAGCGCTGGCTTCTTCCGCCAGGATTTCGTTGTAACGACGTTGACGACTGGTGATTGCCGCTAAACGGACGGCTGAAGACTCGCCATTCATGGTGCCGCCGTTGGTGGCGACGCGACAAATATTGAAGGTGGACCATACGTTCTCACAGTTGATGCGATACGTCGTGGCCTGTTTGGCCAGGCCAGCGGCTCGCAAATCCTGTACCCGAGGAACGCCACCGAGGTAGACGGTCGATCCACTGGGCAGTCCGCCAACCAGTGTGTCTAAACCGGCGCGCACCGAAGAGCGCCACTGCGAGTCGCTGTACAAGGGATTATTGCAATTGGCGGGATTGGTACAATCTCGATTGCAGATATCATTGCCACCGAGTACCACTTCAACATGGTCAGGAGTGCTGGTCTGCGCCACGATATTGGCTGCTTGGGTGGCGAAATTGTTGTTTCCGCCGCGCATTTCAGAACCCGACGCCGCCGCATTCTTATTCGCCGCGATGGTCGAGTTCAATTGCTTGTACTTGTCATGTACAGAGTTGACTTTTGACGATGAGCCGTCGAACCAGGAGTGTTCTGGCTGGTCGCCTCCGATTAGACAAAACAAGTCCCAGAACCAGTAGTTGTAACGACAGTCTGCAGCGAAGCCCATAGTGATGCTATCGCCCGCAGCGGTTGCCTTGCGTGGCAGCGCTTGTGATTGCGTAGAGACCAGTATTAAGCTCAAAGTCAGTAGCGACGTGATGCCCAGGCCTTTCAGATTTTTTATTTTCATTGAGTGAATCCTCGTAGTATGTGACAGATTTTTCCGTAACCTTGTTCATTCCCTACGGCGAGAAGCATCGCAATACCAACTCACCTGGCGCGCTAGGATAACGAGAAATACGCTCAGCAAAACGCTTCAGTTCATCGTTTTGGGTGATTCGAGCCGTCCGGTCAACATTCGTGGCTGATCGGGCACATTGTGAATATCAGACATCGCGCGCGAACAAAAAAGAGGTCAAAACTCGGATAGACACGCACAAAAGCTTTTCATATGATCGACACCACAATAACAAACAACAGCAGGTGTCATAGCGACATACCTGCTCTGCTAGGTGTTAATGATGTCCACACAAACGCACACCACACTGGCGACCTGGATATACGCCATTCATCATGCGTTGGAGCACGCTGGCTACAATTCCGAAGCTTTGTTGCAAGCGCGCAAGCTTGATCTTTCATCCCTAAGTCAAAGCGCTCGCGTCCCAAAACAATGGGTCGATGAGTACTGGCAAGACGCCATTCAACTCAGCGGAAACGACGCATTCAGTCTGCAGGTTCTGCACTTCGTCAATGATCCCGCGCTTAACGCGCTGATCACTTCGGTTCAGGCCAGCGCGGATATTCGACAAGCCTTAACACTGCTGTTGAAGTACTACAAACTCATTTCCTATGGCACGCAAATCGGATTGGAAATCGATCAGGAAGTGCGACTCGTTGTGAGTGACGCAACCACCACACCGTATTTGATCTATGAGGATGTTGATCTGATCTTTGCCTTGATCAAGAAATTTGGCTGTAATTTGCCTCAAAACGAAATCAGACCACATGCCATTCATTTATGTCGACCCGAGCCAAAGCGTGCAGAGGATTATCGGCGATTTTTTGAGTGTGAGGTTGTTTTTGGTGCAGAGCGTAACATTCTGGCATTCCCATCCAGTGCTTTGCAGGCTTCAATCCCCGGCAAAAACCCCGCGCTTTCGAATCATTTGGAGCGCTTTCTCTCAGCGCAAGCGGAACGACTGGATGAAAGTAATCTGGCCCAGCGTATCCGTGGCGCCCTAGTTAGCATGCTACCTACCGGCACGCCCAAACTCGATCAACTGGCCACTCGCTTACATATGAGTAAACGTACTCTGCAACGACGGTTGCAGTCAGAAAACATCTGTTATCAAAGCACGCTGGACTCCTTACGCATGGAGCTTTCGATCAAATATCTGAGAGATGACAGCCTGCCTGTGCAGGAAGTGGCCTACCGCGTGGGCTTTTCTGAACCCAGTAACTTTGTGCGTTTTTTCAAACAACAAACCGGCATGCGCCCCAGTGAATATAACGGAAACGCAGTTTAATCCGGCGAAGCGTTGTCACCTGGCGAAAAATGAACACAGGTTCGCAACATGGCGCGATTCGATAATCGTTTGGCGCAATCGGCTTATCCAATTGCGCCATACACGACCTAAGCTAGGCTAAAATCGAGTCGCCACTGGCTCTTATACGCGATAAAAAAAATAAAAAGGTGAGCATCCGTGAAACCGTCAGCACTTCATTCGATTCGCCTTACCAGCGCCTATACCATCATGCTGAAAGGCTATCGAAATAGCCTTGAAACCTCAGCGCCCCGCGCCAGCCAACACCAAAACGGCGCGGCCGATGCCTACCTTGAAAAACGCGTAAGCCTCGCTGAAACGGGCCTGCTGCTCGATGAGTTGGCGCTTACTGTTGGACACCGTGGTTTTGGGCTCGACGTTGGCGCAAGAATTCATCCCTCTGACTTCGGCATCATGGGCTATCTGTTGATGAACTGCAGCACCTTGCTGCAGGCCTGTGAATACGCCGCGCGATACAAAGGGGTGATGAACGAAGGCTTAAGTGCCTCGGTATTGCAGGATGGGGAGAAAGTCACTTACACGCTAAGAAATCTCTACGGCCTCGAAATGCTGGCGCCCATGATTGAATTGGATTTAGCTTCTGCATTGCATTTCGCAAAACTGCTTGTTGGGCCTCATCTCGCTGACCTGGTTCAGTTGCAGGCGGTCACTTTCGAACATGGTCCCTTGCGCCCCGCTCTTGACTATGAGCAGATTTTTGGGTGCCCGGTTTTCTTCCATGCCGGCAGTAACAGTATTCAGGTGTCCCACTCGGTGGTCGATCATCCCGTATACGGCGCCAACCCCAAGCTGTTTCAATTTTTTGAGTCCCGCTTGATTCGTATTGAAGACACAGCACGCTCCAAACAAAGCCTTCGGCATCGTGTCTATAATCTGTTGTGCGACCATCAAGGCAGTGCGTTTCCGGATCTGAATCGGGTTGCCGAACATTTTCACATGAGCATCAGTGCATTCAAAAAGCATTTACAACAGGAAGATACCTGTTTTCAGCAAATCCAGGATGAGGTCCGTGCGCTACGCGCTCACCATCTCATCACCAATAATCAGATTAGTCTGAAGGCCGTGGCGTTTGCTTTGGGTTATACCAGCAACAGTGCGTTTGTCAGAGCATTTCGGCGCTGGCATGGCATGAGCCCTTCTGAATACCGTCGTATGGAACTGGCTGATCCACGCCAGGAATTTGCGCCCCGTATCGCTTCGTTTTAAGCTTCATGCGCCGTTGCTAATTAGGTCTCGACAAGCCAATTCCCTGATTGCGCGAAGCCTCGACGGTAGTGGTTGTTTGGTTCGTCTTGTATTTCTTTGTTGTCCTTGATCTTTGTCAATACCCTTTATTTTTTTAAGGGTATGCTAAGACTATTCAAGTATTCAAAGACAAGAGGACACGATCATGTTTTTCGACTCCTATGTATTTTCTGGTGTACTCATCGTAGTCGCGACCATCGCCACGCTTTCCGGCATGGGCTATTACGCCTGGAAGCATATCAAACAGGATATCGCGAAAGCCGACCAGACCAAACAGCGTTAAGCGGACCTGCTCAGCTATTCAAGGAAACTGCAAATCTGGGGCAGTCCGGAGATAAGGGTTAAATATCCGCGTGGCCGGACTGTTGTGATTCGCC
>JBFHRI010000056.1:0-13268 GCA_041591755.1 Oleiphilaceae bacterium | reverse complement strand
GGGCGAATTTCGCCTGTTGCTGAGTTGGTGCCGACGCGGCTCAGTGGGGCGACGATCAGTCGTGCCACAGTCCATCACTATGGCATGGTCAAAGCCTTGGGCGTGGGGGCAGGGGCCCGTATTCGTCTGGTGCGCAGCGGACTCGTTATTCCCAAAATTGAAGAAGTTTTACAGCCCGCCAAGCCTGAGATCCCCGAGCGTTGTCCAAGTTGCGACACACACTTAAGTTGGGAAGGTGATCATCTTATTTGTACCAATACCACGGCCTGCCCGGCGCAGACCGAGAATACCCTGATCCATTTTTTTCGCGCACTCGGAAACATTGACGGATTTGGCCCCAAGGTAATCGAGCGTATCCATGCTAACGGTATTTCCCGCATTCACCAGATCTATCAATTGACGGTTGCCGATCTCATCGCCATGGGTTTCGGCGAGAAAACCTCAGAGAACCTGGTGCAACAACTGGTGCAAAGTCGGCGCATTGAAATTGAGGATTGGCGGTTTCTGGCGGCATTTGGTGTCACCCGGCTCGGTCCCGGCAACTGTGAGCGCTTGCTACAGTACGTGCGCCTGGAGGCGATCTTTGAACTGAACCCGGCGCAAATGGTTGAGTTCGAGGGATTCGCAGAGCTGAGTGCTGTCGCAGTCTGTGAGGGACTTGCAAATATTCGCGAGGAATTTGAGAAAGTGTATGCCCTGGGGTTCAACTTGTCTCAAACGCCTCTGCTGAACGAGCGCTCATCGATGCAAAGCCCCATGGCGGGTAAGCAGTTGGTGTTTACGGGCACGCTCCTTAGCGGCTCACGCGAGGATATGGAACGACAGGCGAAAGCATTAGGAGCAAAAGTTGCAAAATCGGTCAGTGCGCGCACCGATTATTTAATCGCGGGTGAGAAGGTGGGTGAACGCAAAATAGCCGACGCAGCGGCAAAGGGAGTCAAGATCCTCAGCGAAACGGAATATCTCGCATTGATCGAAGACACCACGAGCAATTGACTGCAATAGAAGTGTGAACCACGAGGCGTTTCAAACGCATCACACTGTTTTATGTACGCTCGATTTAATATGATTTTCAGTCGCTTGTCATATCGTCTTGGTTTGCTGACGAAACCCTCACTCTGCATGGTTAATAAGTTGATGGATCGGTCTCAAAATTTGCCATTTATAGCGGTCATCGCTCTTCTGGGTACACTGCTCTCTGGATGTGAAACGCATTTGAACTCAGAGCCGCTGCAGTTGATCGGCGAGCCGCCCAAAGTTGCTTATTTTGATTCAGAGTTCGGCTATCAATTTGGCGCGTCGGGTGGAGATGGTCTGTATAAATATCGCTACATACCAAACCCGGAAAGCCGTACGCGCAGTGAGTCGGATATAGAAAACTATCTGAGTCTGACCATGACCCCCTTGGACGAGAACAAGCCCAACTCATGGCTTTGGGGCTTAGTCACCCTTCCGCCGGGACAAAGTTTTGCTACGGTCTCGGAAATGGAATTGACCTATGAAGTGGAAGTCAGTGATGGCTCATCTCGTGTTCGCAAAGAGTTTGAGTTGACGCTAAAGAAAAACAAGTTGCAGACCACTGGAGGGCTGCAACGCATGGCCGAGGGCAGCACCAATGTCACGCAGCTGTTGACCATGCAAGGTCAGCGGCGCGAAGGGAACTTGTCGGTCTGTCGGCAGGCGGAAGAAACCGCTGTGCGTTCGCGTATTGTCAATGGGCAACAGGTTCATCCGTACGCGATTTCAGTAAATCTGGAGTATCCCAGTACCCGCCGGACAGAAATAAAATACCGGGTTAAATCGGAATACACGGCAACATCTTCAGAACTGTCCAAGGCCAATATTAAAAATGCCCGACCCAATGTCGACTATATCGATGAGGTTCGGACCATCGTCTTTCAACCAAACGAAGTGCAGTGTTTCGTGATGGTTGAGATCATTGATGACAATCTCAAAGAGCACGATGAAGAAATCGAAATGGAGTTCTTTGATGTTCAAGGCGGGCTGATTGATGTCGAAGACGCCAGTTTTGATATTTTGTTAACCGACAATGAGCCCCGGGTTTTGTATTCCCCCAAGGTAGCCACGATCAACGAAGGGGAGAGCATCCAGGGTGTATTTGAGTTGACTGATCCCTACTCTCTACCGGTAGAGATCTATGTTGAGCCCGATTTTGATGCCACCACCGCGACTGCGGATGACTTTGCGCTCACTCCATCTAACGGTGTGGTGGTGATTCCGCCCGGTCAAACGCGCGGTACTTTTTCGGTGAGTGCCTTATCCAATGACGATACAGGGCAGACTGAAGATGACATCGTCGTGGTCAGTACCAGTCTGGATTCATTTCTCAATGAAGACGACGAAAAAATGACCATTGGTATCAACGAGTGGCATTTTTCAAGGGAAGTGATTGCGCGGGAAGCGTCAGGCAAGTCTGTGGTCAGTAGTACCTTCAGTGGTGGAAGGCTCGTCGTGTTAAGCCAAGCACGAGGCGTATTGGATCAAAATCGTGGCTTCAGTGTCGATTTCTACGATATACAAGGTGTTCCGACAGGCGAGCGGTTCGATTATTTCCTGCAGGGCGTGGACCTCAATGCGAAGGGCTTTGCAAGGAATTCTGACGATGCATCGATTGTGGTGGTGACTGAAGTTGCCTCGCAACTTCCGGGTGCCAGTCACTACGGCGGGGTCGATATCGGATTGATTAAGTTCACGCAAGGTAACCAAGGTGTTTACAGCTTCAGCGCAATGAATCAGTTTGGTACCTCAGCCGACGATATGATTAGTGGGGTGTCTGTCGATGGCGCTGGTGAGACTTATTATGTGCATGGTTATACCGAAGGCGAAGAGTTTGAAAACGAGCCGGGATCTCAGGTGAACGAGGGGCTACGTGACGGCTTTGTCTATATGTTCGGGACCAATTTGACTAAGTCCTGGTCGCGCCTGGCGGGCACACCCTTGAATGATGAGGTGGCGGCGGTTGCACCCGCCAGTACAGAGTTGTTTTTAATCTCCAAGAATACGGGCTCGATTACGAATGGTTCGATTGCGCCCATCACCAAGGCTGGCGAGCCGCGCCAATTCGTGGTCGACAGCACCACGGGGGAAACGCTTGATCGCATTCAGGTCAGATCGTCCACCAACGATCAGGTGGTGGCTGGCGCGGTGCTGAGTTCGGGCACATTAATCGGTAGCTTATTTAACAGTCGCAGCGACCTACCGGATAACGATCCGACAGACTCCTTTTCTTTGGATTCATTTCTTTTGCTGCATGACACAGAAACGGCAGAGTTAAAGGGTCGGATCGTTGTTTCGACCGTCCGCGATGAGACGGCCAGCAGTTTGGAAGTGCTGAACAATGCATTTGCGGTCGCGATCGGCGGGTCGACGTTGGGCGAGTTTCCGGACCAGTTGAGTTATGGGGCCGATAATCGCGATGCTTTTGTTGCGGTGTCTGACTTTGAGGTGTCTTCACAGCTTACGCTAAGTAAAGTGGTGCAGTTCGGCACCTCCGGCAATGACGAAGTGATTACGATCAATCGAGTCAATGATCACAAGTTCATGGTGTTGTGGGCTGAAAACGCCAGCAGTGGTGACGGCTCTAAGGTTTATCGCGCGAGCCCGTTTTCGATCGAGGGGCGAAAATTGACCCTGGATCCGCAGTAAGGCCCGCCCGCCAACCACATATTATTTTCAATAACCGATCGCTCAATCCAGATTTCTAATCAAACGACGTATTAGGAATCTGGCGGGGTTAAGACCGGCGATTTGCTCTGCGCTGAGCATAGAAGGCTCACGTCTTATCAAGCTGGCGAGCCATTCACTGCAACTCGGAATGGTGGTCAAGCCTTTTGAACCATGACCCCCAATGTAATAAATTCCCGGGAAATAGGCGCCTTCCGTCTGCGACCTGTCATTCGCATTGTAGCGAAGTGCATGAAACCTCTCCCGCATGCGCTCTGTGTCAGGGTATGGGCCCACCAGCGGAAAATAATCTGCCGTGGTGCAGCGCAGGCCCGCTCGCCCCGTTAAATTCTCCAACGAAATTTCTGATTTACCTAACCAGCCGGGTAGCCATTTCTTAACGGCTAGGAGATTACGCTGATGGTCCTCAGCGGTGACTTCGGTGTGTTTGGCATTCAGGTCGTAAGTGGCGCCGAAGTGATGCGTGCCCTCGATAGCCGGGCACAAATAGCCTTCGCCGCATATGACGCATTGGCTGGCAACAAGTGAATCAGAGTATACGGAGCTTACCTGACCTCGCAGTGACTTGAGGGGCAGCGCCGGTAAGCCCTCAATGCTTGAGGATTGGTGTGCGCAGGCGATCACAACGGTGCTGGTGTCATAGTTGCCATCAGAGGTGACCAATCGCCATTGAGCGTCTTTTCGATGCGTTATTTGGTTGAGCGTCGTACACCCACGAAACTCAATTAAAGGATTGGATAGCAGGGCGCTACCTAAGTTGTCTGGTGACAACCACCCCGAATGAGGAAACCAAAGCGCGTCAGTGTTAATGGGAATTCCTGCCAGTGACGTCGCTTCTTGTGCGGTCACAACGCGCATGAAGTCTCGAGGATAGCGTTCACTCGCCTGGTGTGCCTTGAGCCGTTTAAGTTCGGCATCGTTCCAGGCCAGTTGCAGCAAGCCCGTAGGGTGCCAGAAGCGATAGTGAGAATAGTATTGCTGTAAGAGCGCAAAATAACGCTGACTGTAAATCAGGCATTGCGACAACAGCCGTGATTCACGGTTATTTAGAATCGGCAATTTGGCGAAGAGCGCAAGTTGTCTTTGCCCTGAGGCCTCGGACATCGGGCTGGCAGCGCGATCCAGCACAATAGAGCGGATACCGCGTGTCGCTAGGGCATGAGCGGTTAGCATTCCGGACAGGCCGGCGCCAACGATGACGACCGGGGCAGTGGACGTTTCGCCAAAGTCGCGATAAGTCGGTGATGGGCTTTTGCTCCATGCGGCGAGTGTTCTGGGAAAATAGGCAGCCTTGTGTTCCGCAGACAGGTGGCCCCGAAGCATTTCTCTCTTATGACCAAACCCTTTGACCTTGAGTACCGAAAACCCAGCACTTTTCAAGGCCCGTTTAATGACTCCCGCACTGGTAAACGTCGCAAAGCTTGTTCCCGGTCGAGAACGTTCACGCATCAGATCAAATAAGCTGGGCTGCCACATTTGCGGGTTCTTGCTTGGTGCAAAACCATCAAGAAACCAACAATCTGCCGTGAAAGGGTATTCAGACAGGGCTGTAATGTCGCCCAGTATCAGATTAAGTTGCACGCGCCCTTGGTCAAACTGCAACTGATGATTACCGGCAATGGCAGGAGGATAATGCTCACACAGTTGTTCGCTCAGTTCAGTCAGCTCTGGCCAATAGGCGAGGCTGCTCTTTAGATCTTCAAGCCGTAAGGGGTATTTTTCGACCGACACAAAGCACAAACGGGGTTTGGGCGCTGGACATGCGCGCCAAGCTTGCCAAGTGGCTAAAAAATTAAGGCCGGTACCAAAACCTGTTTCGACAATGGTAAATGACGTTGCGGCCTCGGCTTCCTGCCAGCGCTGGGGTAGTGCGTTCTGCTGCAAGAAAACGTAGCGGGTTTCTTGCAGTCCATTCTCACGTGAAAAATAGATATCATCGAACTGAACCGAGCAGGGCGTATCTCCCTGCCAGTCAATCGTCGAGCTGTGAATTGAACTGCTTTGTGGGCTGGGCATCAGAAGGCAACAACTTAAAGGGGATCAAGGCGCGCCCCTGCCAAACATTGTGGATGGCAGGGGCGCGCGCCGGATGATTAATCGATGATGCTAACCGAAAGGATCGTCACGGGCTCATTAGGAACATCCGCCATGCCTTGTTGCACGCCGGTTTGCACCAGAGAGATCTTGTCCGCAACGTCCAGGCCCTTGGTGAGTTTACCGAAAACGGCGTAGCCTGGGTTGCCGGCAGACTTATTCAAGAAATCATTGCTTTTGACATTGATGAAGAATTGCGAGGTCGCGGAGTGTGGATCTGCAGTGCGTGCCATGGCAATGGTACCGCGCAGGTTGGGCAGCGCAGGGCCTGCCTCATTTTTGATGGGGGCCGCTGTTTCTTTACGCGACAAGCTGGCGTCGAAGCCGCCCCCTTGGATCATGAAATCAGGAATAACTCGGTGGAACACGGTGCCCTCATAGAATCCATTGTTTGCGTACTGGATGAAATTGGCGACAGTCAGGGGAGCGAGGTCAGGATATAGCTCCAGCTCCATCTCACCCATGCTGGTTCGAATGACGGCTTTGGGAAACGCTGGTACCGCCTTGTTCTCCGCTGATTTGGTGGACTCGGATGTTGTGTTAGACAGCGCATTGGGCTCCTGTTTGGGATTAGTGCTGGGAGCCGGCTCGCTACACGCGCTCAATGAAAAAGCGAGCGCCAGCAAAAACGCTAAGTGGCGCACGTTTTTATAAAAATTTTCAAATATTGAATTTGGCATCGCAAGGTTCCGTGTCAGAAATGGAATGTAAGGGCGCGCTATTGTACGAAAAAAAACTCGAAAAATTAAATGCTTAAAGCGTCCAGTCAAAATCACTTTGAAGGCAATAACATAGCCACGCAAAGCCCCAACAAACTGTTACGTGCTGCAATCAGAAACGCCTATACATCATGGCTGGGTTTGACCATTATTTAGCCACTCGCCAGACATCATGCGAGGCTTTAGCGGCGTCATCTTTCAGTTGTACAAGGGGGATAAAATGGCTGTACGCAGCGATCAACTACAAAAGTCACGCCTTGGCCGTCTTTTGGTCATACGCGGTTTCATTTCTGAGCGTCAGCTCGACCAAGCACTGTGGGAACAAGGGCGCAGCGGCAAGCTGCTGGGTGAAGTACTGATCGCAAAAGGCTGGGTTTCCCAAGTTCAACTGGATCAGGTCCTCAAACAGCAAAAACGCTACCGTAAAATGGCCGCCGTCGTTGCCTTGGTGGCTGCACCGCTACAGCCTATGTTGGCCGTGGCTGCCTCGCCCTCAGCGTTACCCCTAAATAATACACGGGTAGAGAGCACTGAAGTGCAAAATTTTGGTGCGGCCAAAGGTCTGCAAATGCTCGATGACGAGGAAATGGCAGGCGTCAGTGCACAAGGTTTCGTGTCTTCCGATGTCTTGGGTTTGGCGCAGACCAGTGAACTGATGATGAACCCGAGCATGCATGACGTTGATCATGGTCTACAAAACCTGTTCCGCGATCAGAAAGAACAGATCGAAGAGAAGCGTGATGAGAAAATTGCACAACAACTGACGGACACGGTGTTAACCATGGCTGCTGGCATGGGGCCGATCTCACAAATGTTGGATGCCGACATCACCATTAAAGGCCTCAAATACGCTGAAGGGCGCGCCCCAATGGAAGTGCTGGGTGACGGACGTATCAAGTTCTACATGCCGACTGAAATCGAACGTATCAGCATGGAGAATATTCGCGTCAAAGGCAGTGATGATGCAGCCACGATGGGTAGTATTTACATGAGTGATATCAAGTTCTTTGATTCCAACTACACGATCAGCACGAAGCGAAACTAAGTGATCCTGTCTGCTTTGAGTCGCTCCTGCGACTCAGGGCAGGTAGACAGAAAACACCCCTCCACCCAAGCGGCCACCATTGCGAATGGTGACGTTCCCCTTCTTGTCACCCTGTTGATGCAGTTCCGCGACGCGCGACGCAAAGTACAAGCCCAAGTTCGTGCTGCCCGTATGAAAGTCGATGCCGCGTAAAGCCTTACCTGGCTCGGTCTTGAGAAGTTGCTCAGGATAACCCTGTCCATCGTCGTGAACCTCCAGTAAAACGCCCCCCTCACAGGCCGAAGCGACCAGTAAAATCTGGCTTCGGGTATAGCGTGTGGCATTGTTCAAGGCGTTGTTCAGTACGCCAATCACAATCTCTCGATCAAAATAGCCTGTGAGCTCTTCATCGCAGTCATATTGCAACGTGACCGAACGGCTGGCCAGAGTGTCTCGATAATGTGCTAATTGTTCTTGAAATATGTCAGTGACATGATGTTCGTCGATCGACAGGTTGAACATTTCATTGTGCAGACGATACAGACCCAATAGTTGGATCAGATCGTTGTTGACGCGCTGCGCCTCGTACTGAATGGTCGATACGTTCAAGGCATCTTTGAGCTCTGGGGGAAGGCGCTCACACAGTTCATCGACCGAGTGAATGAGCATGCCCAGAGAGTTCTTCATGTCATGCACAGATGAGGCGATGATAAAGGTAAAATCGGGCTTGTCATTCATTAGGCGTCTCCTGGGCTGGCGGCGCCCGTGTCTGGCGCGCGGGTAAGCTCCGAGTGTTGGGTATGCTTCTCCACCTGAGCGATCAGATGATGTAAGCGTTTGTACTGTTGGTGTTGAGTCGGAATATGTCGCACTTGGTCGAGTGCGTCGCGCGCGATCTTTAAATGCTCGTGTTGTTGCGAGTCCTTGAACAATTTTAGCGCAACCTGCACGAGGTTGAGGTTGAGCGCCGCATGCCGAGGGGTGTGGTTTAAGGCGGCACGGAAAGCGTCTACGGCCTCCTCGAGCCGACCCTGCTCGAATAAAGTGATGCCGCTACGATTAAGCTCTTTGGCGCGTACCCGTGCTTCCACACCTTCGGGTTCATCCATTAGAGATTCGATTTGACTCAAAATGTCTGCCTGTTTGGCGTAGCGGGCAGACATTTCGATCAGGAGTTCCTCAGCACGCTGGCGGTGTCCGAGCGAGTAGAGCGTGCGTGCAAATTCTAGATACGTCGTGGGCGTCAGTTTGGCCTCTTCATCCTGCGAGCATTCGAATTTGTAAAGCAGCTCCTCGGCCGTGGTCTGTTCGCCTTGGCCGGCGTGCACGCGTGCTTGAATCAACATCGCGCATAGGCAGGCATTCTCATCGCTGGAGAAGCGGTCAACGGCTCGATCTAGTGCAGCTATAGCTTCTTGAGCTCTTTGACGACCGGCCTCTGAGAGATCGCCTTCACTCCATTCGGCGAGACATTTGCCCAAGCTAAGCAGGTAGTCGGGTTTGTCGTAAACCGAGTTTTCTGCATATTGGGCAGCCATCTTATAAGCCAGCGCAGCATGCTCGAGGTCATTATTGGTGAGGGAAAGGCCGCCAAGTTTTTCCTGTCGAGTTACCATTCGAGGAGACAGCGCCACGGCTTGCTCGAGCATGGTTTGGGCCGCTTTGCTCTGGCCTTGTTTGAGAAAGGTATCGGAGAGTCCGTCGTAGGCTTCTACCAAATTGGGATTGTGTCCGATCGCTTGCTCGAAGCACTGCTGTGCCAATTGATACTTTTGTTGCAGTAACAGAACCTGTCCCAGTCCTATGCGGGCCCAAGGCAATTCACGCGTGGCCAGGGCGTTGCGATAAATCGACTCAGCGCTCTGCAGGTCTCCGGTCTTGATGTAAAGACTGCCCAAAGTTTGATAACACCAAGACTGGTGGCGAGTTTTTTCGTCGATTTTTTGATGGCACAAGGTAATGGCTTTTGGGTAGTTTGCCAGATCAATCTCACGATTGATGCCTTTTAGGGCTTTCTGCTGCAACAACAGTTGTCCCAGGCGCTGTTCCAATACGGTACGAGTAATGGGTTTGGCGATATACGCATCGGGTTGGTATTCGCGTGCCCCCAAAACCACATCCTTGGCAGTTTCTGCGGTGATCATGATAAACAAATGGGTATGGCGCAGACGCTTGCGATAGCGCAACTCTTCAAGGATTTGCTGTCCGTTCTTGCCTGGCCCGAGATTAAAATCACAGATAATGACATCGTAAAAATCATAACGACATTTTTCGAGGGCGTCTTCGGCATTGCTGGCCATCTCGATTTGTTGGGCGCCAAACGAACTCAGCATTAAGCGCAATGAAGCACGAAAGCTTTCAAAATCATCGATAACCAGAAATCGCAGCGTGGGGTATAGCTTGTTTAACTTAATGTCTTCCAGAGCCGACTCTCCCAGTCAAGGTTTCCGGTTCTGAGATTGGCTCTCCAACAAATCCACCATTTCGTCGACCAATTGGTTCATGGTGGTCAGCTGGCGCAGCGACTGCTCGTAATATTGTTCAATGCGTTGCGTCGAGAACCAGGTGAATGTGGTTCCGAATAACGCCACCGCGAGAAAAATAATCATCACCACCTGGGGCCAGGCCAACTGGTGTTGACTGACTCGATATTCCTCGAGCTCAGCCTCGTTCTTGGCAAGTTTGATCCGTGTGGCCCGGTGTTCGTCGTGCAATTCCTCGTAGGCGGTTTCGAGTGTGCTGATCCGTGCCAGGAGTTTGGCGATCGACGTATCATCGACTGAAGTTTGTGCCGAACGGTGGACTTCTTCATACACGGTGGGAACGGGGATATCTTCTTCAGATCTCATGCACAGTCGATTTAGTAAAAGATACAGTTTATCCCGATCGATCTGTTTGGATATGACCCCCGCAGCGCCTAGGGCCGTGGCTTCCTCGTAGTATTTATGAGCATGCTGAGAGGTATACATAATGACCGGAATATTGCGGGTTTCCGGATTCTTCTTAATCATTTTTAGTGTTTCGAAACCGTCCATGCCGGGCATCAGGTGATCCAAAAAAATGAAATCCGGGTGAAACCAGGCCAACTGGGCCAGGGCGTCCTCGCCGGATGAAGACTGCTCGCAATGGATGTCCATCTTGTTGAGTATCTTGGTCAACATCAACCGAGACGTAGCTGAGTCATCAACTACTAGCGCGTTGGATTGTGCCACGTTGGGATCTCTTTCTTTTGTTATGAGTCCTGAATGGAGCGAGTGCAGAGCTTGATCAGACCTAGCGTGCACTGCACGAACACTCGGGTGGATCATTGCACGACCTAGGAAAGTGTAGCAACAGTTTCGTGGTTAAACAGCTCCGCGTTACGATCGGCGGGGATTATTGACCTGATCTGGTCGCCGTTGCGCGCGATGAAGGGCGCTCGTGAACTTGCGTTTGCCTAGCGCAGCGGTTATCGGGATAATACCGCTCCCGAGTTTAGGCCCCAGTACATGTAGAGGTGCGAAGCGTGAGCAAAGACATGATTGACAGCTGTTTTGAGGATTGGAAAGAACGCGAAACCATCGCGGAATCGATGATCCCCTTGATTGGTCGGCTGTACCGCCAGAATAACGTGATTACATCCATTTATGGGCGTGCGATCATCAATCAATCAGTGATTGGTTTGCTCAAGTCGCATCGTTTTGTCCGTCAGGTCGAGCAAAAAGAGCTGTCAGTACGCGATACCTTTGCGGTACTCAAGGTGCTGGATGGGCTGAACCTCGGCAAGGCTCGTATTGATATCGGCAAGCTTGCCGTGCGCTTCGCTGATCAGAAAGACATTGCTTCGTTGGAAGAGTATGTGCGTAAGGAAGTCGCCGATGTTGTGAACGGCTACGAAGCGGAAAAGGCGAATGCCGATGCTCAGAACACCAAAGATGTCGTACTTTATGGTTTTGGTCGAATCGGTCGATTGTTGGCGAGAATCTTAATTGAGAAGGCCGGTGGCGGTGCCAATCTGCGTTTGCGCGCAATTGTTGTGCGCAATGGCGGGGCTGAGAATGACCTGGAAAAGCGCGCGAGCCTCCTGCGTCGCGACTCAGTGCATGGCCCATTCGAAGGTACCATTGCGGTAGATCGCGAGAATAGTTTACTGATCGCCAATGGTAACGTGATCCATGTGATCTACTCTGATGGTCCGGATAAGGTTGATTACACAGCGTACGGTATCGAGAATGCAATTGTGATTGATAATACCGGCAAATGGCGCGACGAAGCGGGGCTCAGTTTGCACCTGAAATCTAAGGGCGCGAGTCGCGTGATTCTGACGGCACCCGGAAAAGGCAGTATCAAGAACATCGTATACGGGATCAACAACGATCAAATCGAGAGTACCGATACCATTCTGTCAGCAGCCTCTTGTACCACTAATGCAATAACGCCAGTACTTAAAGCGATTAATGATGCGTACGAAGTGGTAGATGGGCATGTAGAAACCGTACATTCGTACACCAACGATCAAAACCTGATCGATAACTACCACAAGGGCAGTCGTCGCGGGCGTAGTGCGCCATTAAACATGGTCATCACGGAGACGGGGGCGGCGAAAGCGGTTGCGAAGGCGCTGCCGGAAATGGCAGGTAAGCTGACTGGCAATGCGATTCGAGTGCCGACACCGAACGTATCCATGGCGATACTCAATCTGCACCTCAAGAAAGCAACCACCCGCGAAGAATTGAATGGTTACTTACGCGATGTTTCTCTGCACTCTGAGCTGGCTAAGCAAATTGACTTCGTCAATTCAGATGAGGTTGTTTCCACTGATTTCGTGGGCTCTCGGCGCGCCGGGATCGTGGATGCCAAGGCAACGATCGTCAATGGTAATCGCGCGGTACTGTACGTGTGGTATGACAATGAGTTTGGTTACAGTGCGCAGGTCATTCGAATTGTCAATCAAATGGCGGGCGTGGACTATCCTGTATTTCCAAGACCTTTGAGTCGTTAAACGACGCTTTTGTCAAGACCAAGCGGCGCCATTCGGTCGCCGTTCGTATCGCGCCCGTACCCGATATTGGTATGGCAATATGCGAACGGCGTCTCTATAATTGTGCCGATTTTTTGGGTTGCCCCTGTCTGGATCAGATTTTTCTATTTGATTTAGAGTGTTAGCGTGGATGGTGCAGTGCACTGCGTTGCAGTGAAGCCGGAGTTGTCTGTTAAGGGGTAAAGAACTAACAAGTTTCTGATGTTTGGGCGAGATTAATGGTCACAATAAAGAAAGGCCTAGATCTACCGATACAGGGTGCGCCAGAGCAGTCGATTACCGATGCCAGTAACGTAAGTCGCGTTGCCTTGATCGGTTTCGATTATGTCGGTATGAAACCGACGATGGCAGTAGCCGTCGGAGATTCTGTCAAAAAAGGGCAGTTGCTCTTTGAAGACAAGAAAACACCCGGTGTTCGTTATACCGCGCCAGCCAGTGGCAAGGTGGTTGAAATCAACCGCGGTGAAAAGCGAATTTTCCAATCCATTGTGGTCGAGATTGCGGGTGACGAATCCGAAACCTTTGCCAAATACGGCGCGGGGGACTTAGCGAGTCTAAGCCGCGAGCAAGTCGTGCAGAATCTGGTGGATTCCGGGCAGTGGACGGCATTTCGCACGCGGCCGTTCAGTCGGGTGCCGGCCTTGGACAGTAAGCCGCACTCCATTTTTGTCACGGCCATCGATACCAATCCTTTGACGGCAAATCC
>JBFHRI010000055.1:0-13292 GCA_041591755.1 Oleiphilaceae bacterium | reverse complement strand
GCAGTGGGTCAATCGATTGGATGGCGACCTTGACGAATTACTGATATTGCGCTGTCAGGAAATACGTCCAGTGGCGGAAGCAGAGAGCAATGTCCATGCACACTACGAAATTTTATTGGGCGTCCGCGATGGGGCTCATGTTTTGCCGCCGGCAATGTTGATTGAAGCCGCAGAACACTTTGGTCGCATCAGTCGCATTGATCGTTGGGTCTTGCAGAATGTCATTGCATGGATGACGCGGAACAAGGGCCTGATGGATCGTTTGAGTGGACTTTCGGTCAATTTATCGGGCGGCTCGCTGAGCGACGAGCGCTTCATCGACTACGTATACGAAGCGATTTCTGCAGCGACAATTGATAAGTCTAAACTCTGTTTTGAGATTACTGAAACAGCAGCCATTTCCAACATCAATGAAGCAACAGAGTTTATCCGTTCGATGAAGCGCTTGGGCTGCAAGTTTAGCCTGGATGATTTTGGTTCCGGCCTGTCTTCGTATGCCTATATTCAAAGCCTGCCGGTGGACTATATAAAGATCGATGGCCTCTTTATCCGCAATTTAGCCACAAATCCGAAAGACCAGGCTCTGGTTCGCTCTATTAATGAGTTGGCGCATTTCATGGGCATGAAAACAGTGGCTGAATTTGTGGAAAGTCACGAAATACTGGAAATACTCAAAAAGATCGGGGTTGATCATTGTCAGGGTTATGGCATCAAAAAACCTGGGTTGCTCGAAGAGCTGGCGCGTTAAACTGATGCGATGATTTAGCCGAAAATGGTTTGCGTTGGTTGAACGGCCCGAACTGGGTCTAGTGCGATGCGTTATGCCGCATTAAAAGACCCGATTGGGGAATTTGCTTGGCTCAAACGCTGCGATCCAAGTATTTCAAATTGACCGAATAGGCAAAGAACACGCGTTTTTGAACGGCAAGGCTTTCGTTGGCTACGCGACTTAGTAGTTGTTCTTTGGCAGCGTTTATTTGCGCCGAATCAAAAGGGCATTTTGGATGCGCGGTGCCATGGAGTAATTCGTGTGCGGCGTAACTGACCGGATAGAAGGCGTAATGAGTGTACACGAACTCATCGACAATATTGGCAATGTCGTCATGCACCTTCTCTTTGACCTCGTCTAAGACGATCGGCGATCCAAAATAAATGTCTATGTTTCCTTTATGGCCACGTAAGCCCTTGTTTACGGCATTGAAGTCATCCATGCCTCGCTTGGCCTGGCCGGTGCCATCGGCAGCAGCTTGCAGTTCGCGCGCCTTGTCTACGTCGCAAGGGTCCCATTCATAGGAGAAACACATGGGCACCAGCTTTAGGTGGCGATAATATTCCTTCAGTTCGAAGTCTTTCGGGCAGGCTAAGCCCAACATCTTGATCAGCGCCGGGTTGGTCTGATCCTGGCAGTCCTTGGCACGCCCTTCTCGTTGCGCAATCCAGATATTGCCGCGCTGCACAAAATGTAGGTAACGAATGTAGTTGGATTGCAGCTTGAGCGCCTGCAGCATGGCTTTAGGGGACTTTAGGTTGCGTATGATTTTAAAGCACTTATTCACGCGTGCCAGATCATTAGCGACCGTATCGATCAGCAGATTGTCTCCGATGGCGCAATGCGGAGTCCCATACTTCTCTTTCTCCAATAGCAGGATCAAAAGTAAAGGATCCATGATGATGTCGCGATGATTGGAAATAAAAACGTATTTATCCGCCGGATCAAGCTTATCCAGGCCATGCACCTTGAGTTCGCTAAAGTTACGATTCAAATTGGGAGCCAGGTTCTCATCGACCCAATGCTGTAGTGCTGCGACACTATCCAATGCACCAAACTCGTTAGCGATTTCACTGACGGTCAGCACCTTTCCATCCCGAGCAGGAATGTTGCTGGTCAGATCTTTGATCACTGCCGCAAAGGTGGGAGACTGTAACAGCTTGAGCAAAATCGGCCTGACCTCTTGGTCGTCATAGCAACGAATTTCATCAAACTCTGGAACGTACTCAATATTCAGGGCTTCGGGATGCATGGCGGTGGTCGGCATTGAGGAGTGGGTCGATTGTGCGTGCGCGTTTTTGAGTTTAGCAGTTTTTTAATGGTGATTCGCCAAAAAACGCGCCCGATTATTCCGGCTGCCTGTGTAAGGGTCAAGAAAAATGTCGTGGCCATGGAGTGTTTACGTTCCCTTCATCTTCGCCATGACAGCAGCTTCGCAATTAAGTTGCAGGACGCATTTGCTTCTATGAAGGTTCGGGGCCGCGTAGCGATTGGGAATAAATCTCGATACAAACAAACAGTAAACGGTCTATTCTCAAGATAGATAGAATCAAAACAAAAATTCTGGAGGCATTATGGCGTTGTTTTCATCTCAGCATATCGAGGCCCAGCGGCGAGTACACGAAGAGTGTCCGGCCTATGGCTCGGCTTCGCTCGTTTTTGCTCCCATGGTTTCGGAGCTGATCAATGCGAATAAAGTGCAAACCTTGCTGGATTACGGCTCGGGGCTGGGGCAAGTGCCCAGTAATTTGGAGCTTGATCATGAGGTTAAGGTACAGCTTTATGATCCGGCAGTAGAGCAATTTGTGGCTGAGCCACAACCTGCCGAAATGCTGATTTGTCTTGATGTGCTTGATGTCGTCGAGCAGGATTGTATTGATGAGGTGTTGGATCATCTGCAGCGGCTGACCCAAAAAATGGCCTTTATTTCCGTCAATACTGCTGCAGCCGATGAGAGTGCTAACAAAGGGCTCAAATACCACCCGGTTGAGTGGTGGCTCCCAAAGTTGATGCAGCGTTTCGAGTTGCATTATTTTTCGCGTATTGGCAACGGTTTTGTCGTGGTGGTTAAAGCCTTCAGCAATCCAAACGCCATGAACTAAAACGAATTGCTTGAGTGCTTGATTCGCTTCAGGAGCGTTTTCCCCAACGGGCCCTGTCCAACACTTCCATGGCTTCCTGTAGCCGACTGAATGCAACGGCATCGCCACCTTTATCAGGGTGGTGCTGTTGCGCCAAGTGTCGATAACGCTGGCGCACTTCGCGATAGCTAGCGGATTGATCGAGCCCTAGCACTTGAAGCGCTGCGGCGCTTTGGTCGTGTGCCTGGAAGCGTCTCCAAAAACTGCGGAGTAAATCGTTCACTTCGTGTTCACTGGTGTTAAACAAATGATCCAGATTCAAGTAATAGTCGCGTAGTGCTGGCGAGGCGGACTCGAGGGTGAGTGAATGGCCGGTTGGTGTTCCTGAGAGTGCAGAGCTGATAAGTTCGATTCGCGTGAGTGTAATATTCAGTTGCCCGCGGCCCTGTTCAATATAACGCTGCTGCAATACATACAGCGCATGGCGCACTAAGAAATGCGCCTGAAATAGTTGGTGGCTATGCGAAAGACTCAACAGAGAAATAGGTTCGATATTATTTTGCTGACAATACTCCAGTAACTCGTACTCGGTGCAGCGAACAGGCTCCTGTGCGTCGTGGATCCGTTGGCTGAACCAAAGGTCGATCGCTGCAATTATTTGTTCCGAGAAGTTCATGCAGTGCTCATTTTTTAGCTATAATGCGCGCCTTTTTCTGGCGGTAGGGTGGTTCCCTGGAGTCTAGTATGCGCGAGCTGGTGGGTGCGGAAAAGTACGAATTCAACAAACTGCAGAAACGCTTACGCAGTAATGTGGGGCGTGCGGTCATCGACTATCGCATGATTGAGGCCGGCGACCGTGTCATGGTGTGTCTATCGGGCGGCAAAGATAGCTACACGATGCTGAGCATGTTGCAGAGTCTGCAACGTAATGCGCCGATTGAGTTCGACCTCGTTGCGGTGAATCTCGACCAGAAACAGCCCGGTTTCCCCGAGCACGTTCTGCCCGAATATCTAAAAACGCTCGGCATCGAATACTACATCATCGATCGCGATACCTATTCGGTGGTTAAGTCGAAGATACCGGAAGGCAAGACGACTTGCTCGCTGTGTTCGCGTTTGCGTCGGGGTACCTTGTATGGCTTTGCCGAAGAAATCGGCGCCACCAAAATCGCCTTGGGACACCACAAAGACGACATCGTTAACACCATGTTCTTGAATATGTTTCATGGCTCCAAACTTTCAGCGATGCCACCTAAGCTCTTATCTGATGACAATCGTAACATCATCATCCGCCCATTAGCCTATTGTCGCGAAAAGGACATCGCGCGCTTTGCCGAAATCATGGAGTTCCCGATTATTCCGTGCAATCTGTGTGGCTCACAGGAAAACCTGCAACGCCAGATGATCCGCGAAATGCTTAACGAGTGGGAGCGCTCCCATCCCTCACGCATCGAAGCAATCTTCACTTCCCTGCAAAATGTTGCGCCCTCCCAATTGGCAGATCGGGCCCTGTTTGATTTCGAAAACTTACAGATCGATCGCAGTGGGGAACGTAAGGAATACGAGTATGGCGACGATTGGACCGTTTCTTCTGCCAATCCGCTCGATAAAGATGACATGGTGCAGATATTGGAGTTGAAGGGGCGTTAGATTATCGCTCTTCAGATCTTCGCGAGCGTGTCGGGACCCAGCGGTGTGATATTGGATTGGCCCATCGCGGCGGCAGTCATGACTTGGTTTCGTCCCGCTGCCTTGGCCGCGTAGAGCGCTTCATCGGCCGATGATATCAAGCTCTTGGGGATTTCTTGCGCGATGGGCTCAAGGCCTGCCACGCCAATACTAATAGTGATAAACAGGGATTGCCCCTCCCAAAAAAAAGGGCTGGCGGCGACTTTTCGGCGGATGCGTTCCGCCACAATCGCACCCCCTTCAAGCTCGGTATGACAGAGCAGCACGGCGAATTCTTCGCCGCCGAATCTTGCAACAAAATCTCCTGCACGCTTAACCGAGTCTTTAAGTAATTCGGCTAAATGTCTCAGGCAGGCGTCGCCGCACAGGTGTCCATATTGATCGTTAAAGCGCTTGAAGTGATCGACATCGATCAATAACAGGCAAATATGTGACGGTTCGCGCGTGCCTTTCGACCACTCATTAAACAGTGTTTCGTCGAAATATCGTCGGTTGTGAATGCCGGTCAGCCCATCCATCGACGACATGTCACGCAATTGCCGGTTAGCCGCCTCCAGCTCCCGAGTACGCTCGCGGACTTTCGTTTCAAGTTGTTCATTGGCTTCTCTTTGCAGGGTGATCATGCGCTCATTCGCCTCGCGACTCTGGCGTTCGGCTTCCAAGGCTCTTTGTTGCGCGGTAAAGCGCTCCTGTCGTTCGAGATTGATGCGGTAGGCCAGCGCAAAGGAAAGCAAAATCACTTCAAGCGCTGCGCCAAACTGCGGCGCATACTCGAAAAACAAAGTGCGCGGAAAGATGCCGATCTTGTTGAACGCCAATAAGAAGTGGCCGAGCAGTAAAATGCTCCAGGCAATCGTGTAGAATTTTGCCAAAACATCGCCGCGAAATGACAGGTATAGGCCGATAAACAAAACCACCGGGGCACCCACGGTAATGGCTAGAACCGCTAAGCGGACCGAAAGACCATAGCCGATAAACCAGGACAGCACGAAGACCAGAGCCCCAATCCCGCCGAAACCTTTTACGAACCAGCGTATAAAGCGCCCGCGCTCCTGCAGTGATAAAAAGCTGTAGGTAAATAGACAGACGAAAACGATGTTTAGCGTGATAAAGCTAACCAGAGCATGATTGTTGAGCCAAGGATGTTCTGGCCATAAATATAAGGCAGTCATCCCGTGTAGGGACAACTGAACCAGTGCGATTGTCACGACATTGAGGATGTACCATAGATAGCTGGCCAGGCGCACGAATACCCATATCAGTAAATTGTATAGGGCTATCGCGAGCATGATGCCGGCAAAGATAAACTGTACGGCCTGGATTAATTGATCTTTCTCAAAAAAGGCTTTTTCTTCCCAATATTTAATAGGGAGCTGCATGGCCCGTTCAGTTTGCGTGCGGATCAGCACGGTAACGGTTTCACCGGCATCCAAGCTTAGTGGAAACAGAAAATTGCGATGCTCGATGGCGCGGCTGGAGACAGGTCTTAAATCCCCGGTCGCGTAATCCTTGCGGTTGCCTTGGCCATTGACGATGAACACGTCAACGTAGTCCAAAATGGGATACGCGATCTCGAGCAAACCGGTGCGTCGGGTCTGACTGTCATTCGTTAACCGAGTGAAAAACCAGAACGGGGCATCACTGAAACCGAGGTTGGGGGTTTGAGATTGATTCAGGGTCCAGCTCATGCCATCAGGCAATGCCATGTCATTACTGATCAGTTGGTCACTCTGGATCGAGTGCTTGGGATCTGCGACCCACCAAATTGAAGCCCCTAAGTTGATACGCAATGGCGCTTCATGGTGTGTCGCTACAGGAATCGAGTAGGTGTTAAACGTTGGCGAAGCCGACTCCACCGCCCATGTGGGCAGTGCAAGCAATAGCCATAGCAGCAAGATTCGAAGCGACATGCATAAAAGATAGCCGTTGCTGGCCATTTATCCAGAGCGATGATGATCTTAAAAAGTACGCTATTGAGGGCGCTATTGTGGACATTTAAAGCAATATGAATCGCTGCACTAATGGCAAAGACCAACAGCCAAACCCAATCATCATCAGCCCAGAAAACTGACGAAAACGAGCAGATTTCAGCGTTTGCATAATCTGCTGGGCAAACACGCCCGTGAGTAGCATTGAAGGGAGGGTGCCTAGCCCAAAACAAAACATCACCAATGCCGCGTGAAGCGGATGCGCCTGGGTGCTGGCCCAGATCAAAGCGGAATAGACCAGGCCGCAGGGGAGCCAGCCCCACACCATGCCCAAAGCAAAAGCCTGCGCGCGATTTTTAGGGGGCATAAAGCGCTGGCCGAGCGGTTTGATGGCTTGCCAGATGCGACTCCCGGCGCGTTCCACGAGAATCAGACCGTTAAACCACTGCCCGATGTAGAGACCAAGAAAAATCAACAGGACGGCCGCGGCGTAGCGCAGGCCCTCCAGCAATAGTAAGTATTGTCCTAACCACAGACCAAACAGGCCGATCAATAATCCCGCGACCGTGTAGCTACTGATGCGACCGAGGTTGTAACTGCTGAGGGTGAAAAAGCGCGCATAATCAAATTCGGGCATGCGCGGGACAGCGGGATTAGTCGAGAAGGTGCTGAGTCCAAGCGCGCCGGCCAGGCCTCCACACATGCCCAGGCAATGGGCGGAACCCATAAATCCCAACAGAAACGCGGAACTCAGGGTTAAAACAAATTCACCCAAATCAAGGCGCCTCGTTGGCGTTTTTGGCCTTGTCTTTTTGTTGCCGTTTGGCGTCTTTTTCGCGTTGCTCCGACTCAGGTGTCGGGATCATATCTTTGTCGTCGTCATACAAAATACTGTGCGCAGGACCGTCCAAATCATCAAACTGACCATTCTTGACGGCCCAGCCGAAGATCCAGATCGCAATGGCGACCAGTATCAATGACACCGGTATCAGGATATACAGAATTTCCATCGCTAATTGACCTCAAGTTGTGGCCGCAGGACTGCTGACTGCGGTGAAGCAATGCTACGCAGGCGCAGCGAATTGAACAAGACCAGAAGCGATGAGAGTGACATCCCGACTGCGGCAATCCAGGGCGGCACCATGCCGGCAGCCGCGGCCGGTAGCATGCTGGCATTGTAGAGAATCGCCCAGAAGATATTTTGTTTGATAATGGCATAGGTGCGGCGCGCGCCAATGAAAGATTGCGTCAGCACTTCCAGATGACTGTTCAGTAGCACCGCGTCGGAGTTCATCTTGGCTAAATCGCTGGCATTCCCCATGGCTATCGAGAGCTGGGCGCCGGTCAAGACAGGCAGATCGTTAATGCCATCGCCCACCATCGCCACCTTGGCCCCTCGCTCTTGCAGCTCACGTACGTAACTTAATTTTTGCTCGGGCGATTGGCCAGCCAGATAATGCTCGACGCCCAGGCGCTGAGCGGTCGCCTGGACCGAACCTGCGTTATCGCCACTGAGTATGTGAACTCGGAGGCCCAATTGCCGCAGCTGCTGGATAGATTCTGCGGCATTGCTGCGCAGTTGATCGCTCAAGCAGACGCGCGCCAGTATTCGCTGCGTATCGGCCAGCCAAACCTGCACGCCATTGAAGGCGTCGTTGTTTTTAGGTCGTTCCAGACCTGGCACGCAGACAAACTCGAAGGTTCCGAGTCGATAGTTCACGCCGTTGATCTCGCCTTGAACGCCTTGGCCAACAATATTCTGGATATTGCTTGCTGACAGGGCATCGCGGAAGGGTGTAAAGGTTTGTGCGATCGGATGCCGCGACTCCTGTTCCAATGCGGCACACAGGGCTAATACCTCTGGCTCAGTTAGTTCTGCGTACAGATCGACGCCTTCGAGATGCAGGCGACCTTCGGTCAGGGTGCCGGTTTTATCGAAGATCAGATCGGTGGTTTGCGACAGTGCTTCCAGCGTATGACCTCGCGTCACAATAAAACCGAGGCGTCGTAATGCGGTATTGGCGGCCGTCAGTGCGGTGGGCGTGGCCAGGCCCAGGGCGCAAGGACAAGTGGCGATTAACACGGCCACCATGATCATCAGTGCTTTGTTGGGGGCTTCGAAATACCAATAGAGCCCACTGGCGACGGTTGAAATCAGCACTCCCAACACGAACAGACTGGCGACCTTGTCTGCGGCCATGACCGTACTGGGCTTTTCTGCCTGGGCCCGATCGAGAAGGCGGACAATCGCCGCCACGCGGCTTTGCGAGACCGTGCATTGCGCCTCAACCACCAAGGTATTCTCGACGTTTGCGGTGCCTGCATGAACCGTATCGCCCGGATGCTTGGCCAGGGGCAGGTATTCGCCGGTCAGCGCAGACTCATCGATGTGTGAGTGACCTTCTACCACCACACCATCAACGGCCACAAGTTCACCCTGACGCACCACCACGTGGTCGCCAGCCTTGAGCCGATGAGCCGGCACCGTGCGCTCGGCCCCGTTCTGTGGATCCAAAATGACCGCCGATGTCGGCACCAAGCGCTGCATTTCCGCATCACTGTTCAGATGCTTGTGACGGGTATTCATTTCGACAAAGCGCCCGAGCAGCAACAAAAACACGAACATCGTAATCGAATCGAAATACACCTCGGTGTCTAAAGAAGGCTCGGTGAATACCGTGATCAGGGCGCTGCTAATAAAGGCCAGGATAATCGCCAGGCTGATCGGCACATCCATCGTCAGATTGCGCGTCTGCCAGTCACGCAGTGCGGCGCGAAAGAATGGTTTGGATGAAAACAATACAACAGGCAGGCAGACAATCAACGAGACCCAGCGGAATAGATTCAGAAAGTTCTCATCAATGCCGGTATACACGCTCATGTACAAGGGCACTGAAAACATCATGCTCTGCATCATGGCGATGCCGGCGACCGCCATGCGATAAAGCGCGACACGCCGCTCTTGTTGCATGGCCTTGGTTGCAAGATCTTCCTGATAGGGTGTGGCGGTAAATCCAAGCTTGCGTAACAACAGGAGTATGGCACTGAGCGGCTGCGCTTCCTGGCGCCACACTAAATGCCCCTTGTGGGAGCCATGATGCACGCTGAATGACAGCACACCAGGCAGATTGCTGACTTCCCGCTCCAGCAACCAAATGCACGCGGCACAGGTAATGCCTTGAATGTTCAGCGCAGCGACACGGCTGCCATCGGCCTGCTCCTCAACGAACTGGTTTTGCATTTCCGCTTCGTCGTATAAGCGTATTTCGGCTTCCTGACGTGAGCTCAGGGCATCTGGCTTTTGGGACAATGCACTGCGGTGCTGATAGAAGTTGTCGAGCTTGTGACTGACCAACATCTCGGCGATGGCCATGCAGCCAACACAGCAAAAACGGCGCGCCTGACCATGCACACTCAGGCGGGCGTCGAAGCCAGCGGGAATGTCCTCGCCGCAGTGATAGCAAGCCTCAGACATGATCAGCGGGGTGACAGTAGGTGCTCGCTGAGGGGCAGTTGCAGTTCTTCGCGAATGCGCCAACTACGGTCATGGGCATAAAGCTCGACGTACCAGCGTCCTTCATCAATCGGCTCACCCATACCGGTAAAGCCGGAAGTGGCTGGCAGTAGGCGGATTTCCTGGTCACGATCACCCAAGGTGGGATGAATCAAATCAAGAATCAGAAATGGCTCGTTTTGTGCGGCCAGGGATTGTAGATCGATTTGTCCTTCAGCCGAGACAGAAAGTTGGAACTGCAGGCCTAATTCATGCGCTTTGAGATCGGGTGCTAGAGTTTGGTTAATCGCCAGCCCGTCTTTAGAGTATTGATCATTGACCAGTGTGTCGCGGCCTTTAACGGCCACAGTGACCATAATGCTGCTCAAAATCACCGACGCAATGGGGATGCTCATGAGGAACCAAAGCCAAGGTTGACGATACCAAGGACGCGTGGCTTCCGCGTGATGCTCAGGCTGAACGGTGGAGGGTTTAATCATGGACGAAGCCTCTAAAATTTACTCTTTGCTACCTAGGAAACGACTTTCGCTACGCGCACGTAATGTAGGGTCGTCCTCGGCAATAATACTGAACTCAATTTCGTAGTGGGTGCGTTCCATGTATTTTGGATCGATTTCGACGCTGGTTGGCAGGTTGTATACCTCGCCAGGCGCCGCTTCAAATTCGGTATGCGTGGTGATGCGCAGGCCTTCGAGCCCGCTGACTTCGAGTCGGAAACGATGGGCTTGATCGCTCATGTTGAGCACTTTCAACATATAAGAGTTTTCAATTTTGCCAAGTCCGGTCATGCGGTAAAGAGCACCCCGATCTTTAATTACATCCAATTCAACTGGGACTCGAGTGACGAGGCTGTATACGAACGCGCCAATCATCACAAAAAGCAAAACGCCATAAGCGATCGACTTTGGTCGTAGCAAATGACTTTTTTTGCCTTCAAGTCGATGTTCGGTGGTGTAACTAATCAGACCGGGCGCATAGTTCATTTTTTCCATAATCTGGTCGCAGGCATCGATACACAAGGCGCAGCCAATACATTCATACTGTAAGCCATCGCGGATGTCGATCCCGGTGGGGCAGACCTGAACGCACATACCGCAATCGACGCAGTCCCCCAGTCCTTGTTCTTTATAGTCGGTGTTGCGCTTGCGGCTTCCGCGCGGGTCGCCGCGGCTTTTATCGTAAGAGACGATTAAGGTGTCTGGGTCGAACATTACCGATTGAAAGCGCGCATAAGGGCACATATATAAGCAAACCTGCTCGCGTAGCCATCCGGCATTGAGGTAGGTCGCTAGGGTAAAAAACACGATCCAGAATAGCGCCCAACCACTGGCCATCGAGGCGGTGAATAAATCGGGCACCAAGTCGCGGATGGGATAAAAGTAGCCGACGAAGGTTAATCCAGTGACAAAACCTACGAGCAACCAGAGACTGTGTTTGGCGCTTTTCTTCAAAAGTTTATCGAAGGAGAAAGGCGCTTGGTCGAGTTTTATGCGCTGATTGCGGCTGCCTTCGATTTTTTCCTCGATCCACATGTAGATAAAGGTCCAGGCCGTTTGCGGGCAGGTGTAGCCACACCAGATGCGTCCAAATAACGTAGTAAAGAAAAACAGGCCAAAGGCACAAATAATCAGCAGAACCGAGAGTAAGACAAAGTCTTGCGGCCAGAAGGTGGCACCGAAAAGGTGGAATTGACGTGCCGGTAAATCAAAGTGAACCAGTTGCTGGCCATCGATAGAGATCCAACATATCGCAAAATACGCGATCATCAAGGCCCATAGAGAATGGGTGCGGATACGCTGAAAGAAACCTTGAATTTGCTTAACGTAGATCTTTTTACGCGATGCGTAGAGCTCTACGGATTTGGTAACATCATGCGCTTTATCGTTATCGCGGCCATAGACTTCGAGTGATTGGGTACCCGGTTCGAGGTGTTTGACAGGGATTTTTTCACTCATACTGCTAAGACTGCCGATGTAAACTTCCATGAGGCATGAGGCACGGCCCTCCCTGGCCGAACCGTGTTCATCGGTTTACTTGTTGGACAGGCTATAAACGTAGGCTGCTAACAAATGTACCTTGTCTTCACCTAAGGCTTCCTTCTGCGCCGGCATCACGCCTGCGCGACCATGCAAAATGGTCTGATAGATGCGTGAGTAAGTGCTGCCATAGAGCCAGATGTCGTCGGTCAAGTTGGGCGCGCCAGCGGCTTGCATGCCTTTGGCATCGCTGCCGTGGCAAGCGGCACACGCTGTTGCAAACATCGCTTTACCGCGTTCGGCGGCAGCTTTGTCGTCTGTTCGATTGCTGAACGACAACAAGTAGTGTGTCAGGTCACTAACATCATCCTTGCTCATCGCCGGGTTCAGGCCTTTGGCGGGCATGTTGCCTTGGCGGCCGTTTAGAAGGGTTTCCTTGATGGCTTCAGGTGTCCCGCCGTAGAGCCAGTCGTCGTCTGTCAGGTTAGGGAAACCCAGTGCGCCTTTCGCCGCAGAGCCGTGGCAAACCGCACAGTTATTGGCGAACAGGCGCTGGCCGACCTTCATGGCTTCAGCGTCTTGCGCCAATTCCGGAATGCTCTTTTCGGCATAAGCCGCGAAGATCGGCCCGTACTTGGCTTCGCCTTCGGCCACTTCTTGTTCCCACTGGCCAGTAGAGGACCAACCCGCTATGCCTTGGAAATTGCCCAATCCCGGGTAAATGATCAAGTAGCCCAGCGCAAAGATGCTAGACACTACGAACATCAAGATCCACCACTTGGGCATCGGGTTGTCGAGCTCTTCAATGCCGTCAAACTCGTGCCCCATCGATTGGTTGGACTCACCCTCAGGTTGGCTCTTGGCCACAATGTATAAAATCCATAGGCACCCGAAAATACTGCCCAGCACTATAACGGATACCCAAATACTCCAGAAACTAGTCATTTTGCTTTCTCTCTGTTTTGTTCAGGGTACGCTGCGAGATGTCCTCGTCGTCAAACGGTAGGTTAGACGCGTCGTCAAAGTCTTTCTTGCGACGACCGCTATAGGCCCACAAACAGACTCCTATAAAGGCCACCATGACAAAAATGGTGGCAATTCCGCGCAGCGTATTAATGTCCATAGTCGCGATTACTTGCTCTTAAGTGCCGTGCCGAGTTGCTGGAGATAAGCAACCAGCGCCTCAATTTCAGTTTTACCGCGTACCGCATCACTGGCACCGGCAATATCGGCATCGGTGTAAGGTACACCGACGGCACGCAAGGCTTCCATTTTCTTCGGGGTGACCTTGTGATCGACTGTGGCGGTAAAGAGCCAGGGGTACGAAGGCATCTT
>JBFHRI010000054.1:0-13373 GCA_041591755.1 Oleiphilaceae bacterium | reverse complement strand
GCGCTCATCACGGAACTTGGTTTGGATCTGATAAAAATTGGCGGGCAATTGTTTGTAGCTGCTCAGCTCGTTGCGAATCAGGTCGGTGATGACTTCTTCGTGCGTGGGGCCGAGACAGAAATCGCGCTTATGGCGATCTTGCAGGCGAGCCAGTTCATCGCCGTACATTTGCCAGCGGCCACTCTCCTGCCAGAGTTCAGCCGGTTGAACTACCGGCATCAGCAACTCCTGCGCGCCGGCACGATCCATTTCTTCGCGCACAATGGTCTCCACTTTGCGTAATACGCGGAGTCCAAGCGGTAACCAGTTATACAACCCCGCGGCCAACTTACGGATTAAACCCGCACGTAGCATCAGCTGGTGACTGATGACCTCGGCATCGGCTGGAGTTTCTTTCTGGGTCGCGATGAGAAATTGGCTGGCTCGCATGGTTCTGGGCGTTCCTGTGTCTAGGCTGAGTGAATGGTGTGTAGGGCAGCGCGGGGATAGGTGCCTTGGCTGCCTAATACCGCATGACAGGGGCGCTATTCTAATCGTGCGATGCAGGAAGGTACAGGATCAAACCCGATGCGACACGTAGCGATTGCGTCCCTCACGCTTGGCGGCATAGAGCGCATTGTCGGCGCGCTGTAGCAGTTCGGTGGGACGGGAGTCAGCTTCTGGGACCATGGTTGCCCCTCCGACCGAACATGTCAGCTGGATGGTTTGGTCTGCGCTGGTGAGTTCGATCCGTGCGACGGACTCAAGTACCCGGGATGCGATAAACTCAGCGCCGCGCTCATTCGTGTTGGGTAGCAGGATCACAAATTCCTCGCCACCGTAACGTGCCACACAGTCACTCGGGCGTTTGGCCTCTGACGCCAAGGTTAAGGCCACGGCGCGAAGGCACTCGTCACCAAAAATATGACCATGGGTGTCATTGATCTGCTTAAAGTGGTCCAGATCAATCATCAGCACGCTGATGGGACAGCCGATACGCATGCAACGCTTCCACTCTTGATCCAGCTCATTATCGAAATATAGGCGGTTCTTCAGTTGGGTCAGTGCATCGATGGTGCTGAGTTTTTCCATCACCGTGGCCCGCTCTTCCGCGACCAGGTTGTTGGTGATGGCGCTCCAGTAATCGTCGTGGCTGGCTTTGGAAGAGGACGATACGTAGAGCAGCAGAAAGCAAGTTAATCCGGCGAGTACATAATACGTCTCCCCGCCGACGTAAATATAAGCGAGGATGCTCGGGCTCAGAATCAGTACCGGGAACCAATGCCGAATCTCATTCGAAATACTGAGAGTGCAGGCACCTCCCAGAGCAAAACACGGCGAGAGTATGATCATGCAGAGGCGAATATCCGGATGACTCGGCGTGTAGATGAACCAGGCGGCCATCAGCCCCCAATGCACGCCGCCAAGTAAAATGGTGATGACCAGCCATTGTTGTAACGCGCGCGTGTGGGAGTTGGCATAATAACGTGTGACCAGGTTATGCATCAGACGCGACAGCATGATGGCGGAAATAATCGCCGTGTTGAGTGCAAACGCATACGGGTGGCTGTCCGGTAGGCCGAAGGTAAAGGTCAGCACCAGCCAGTTGGCCAAGTAAATTAAAATGCCGCTCTTGGCGCGGTTGGTCAGATCTTTGAGCGCCCGGATTTGTAATTCAAAATGATAATTACGCATGGCGCGTTATCCGCAGCGAAGGAGCGAGCGAGGCTGACAAGCGAATCATAGGCAATCAACTACTGAGTCAGAGTCGGGGCTGGATGGGTCACCACAAAGCGTAGACCATGTGACTGATTTTTCACGTCTAACAGCAGACATAATTATGCAGACGATTTGCATGGCTTGACGAAGTTGTTGACGCCGCGTCTACAATGCGTAAACCACGCGGACGCCATTGCGAACAAAGCTATGTTGCAAATTCTTTTCATCGTCATCGTACTCTTCTTGATCCTGTCTTATCTGCGTTACTTGCGACGCTTGCCGGCAGAGCAGCGGCGTCGACAGATCTTTTGGGGAGGGTTTATCGGTCTCTTGCTGGCGCTGTTATATCTGACGGTGACCGGGCGTTTGCATTTTATGGTGACCTTGGGGGCGGCCTTACTGCCATTGCTGAAGCAAATTCCAGTGCTGTTTAAAGTGCTGCCCTGGCTGAAGCGCGTGCGTGATGAGGCGAATGCGCGTGAGCAAACACAGCACCGGCAAGCCGCCGAGCGCACACAGATGAGTCACGCAGAAGCGTTAAAAATACTCGGGCTAGAGCAGGGGGCCAGTCGGGCCGAGGTGATGGCCGCGCACCGTGCATTGATGCAGAAGTTGCACCCGGATCATGGTGGCAATGATTATCTTGCGGCGCAGATCAATCAAGCACGCGAAGTGCTGTTGGCGTCCTCATCCGGCAAGGACTCCAATACCTGACAGCGCAGGCGGCCCTGTCGCAGGCGCGCCTGAATCTCACTGCCGACCTCAACCTGCGTGGCATCCTGTACGACGTGGTGTTGCGCATCGAACACCACGGCATAGCCGCGCCCGAGTGTGGCCAGGGGGCTCGTAGCGTGTAGCGTGCGCACACGGCTTTGCAGGGCCAGTTGTTGCTGCTTGAGTCTTTGCATTTGCGCTTTGCACAAGCGTTGCAATAACTGGCTGACTTGGGTTTGTTGTTCGCGTAAGACCTGTTGTGGTCGATGCGCGTGTAACAGCCGAACATTGCGCTCCAGGCGCAAGCTGAGGAGTCGCAGCGCTTGTTGCATCGCAAGGCCTAATTGACGCTGCTGCTCTTCCAGGCGTTGGCGGCGCATCTGCATGAGTTGTTGCGGTGAGCGCAAGCGTTGTTGCAGATGCTGCAGGCGGTTTTGTTGTGTTTGTAATTGTCGACGCGCCAATTGGTGTAGGCGGCGCTCGCTCAGATCCAGTGATTGCGTCACCTCGTATTGATCCGGCGTGATTTTTTCGGCGGCGGCCGAAGGCGTCGGCGCGCGATAGTCGGCGGCAAAGTCGGCCAGGGTGGTATCGGTTTCGTGGCCGACGGCGCTAATCACCGGAATCGCACTGGCGACAATGGCGCGTACCACGATCTCTTCATTAAAGGCCCAGAGGTCTTCGAGCGAGCCACCACCGCGGCCGACGATGATGACGTCGCCCAGCTGAAGGCGATTGGCGGCGGCCAGCGCAGCCACAATTTCATGTTTGGCGTTCTCCCCCTGTACCGAAACTGGAAGCAGTGTCAGCTCCAGCATCGGCCAGCGCCGTTGGCTTACCGAGATGATGTCATGAATGACCGCGCCGGTGCGAGAGGTAATGATCACAGCACGCTGTGGCATGCGGGGCAATAAACGTTTGCGTTCAGCATTGAATAAGCCTTCGGCCGCCAGCTTCATGCGCAATTGCTCGAAGGCCGCCTGCAAGGCGCCCAGGCCGGCGGGCTCGATGTTTTCCACGATCAGCTGGTACTCGCCACGCCCTTCATACAGGCTGACTTTAGCCAGCAGCCGAACCTCGTCACCTTCCTTGGGTAAAAACTTCAGACGCTGATTAAAGCCCTTGAACATGGCGCAGCGGACCTGGGCCTGATTGTCTTTGAGTGTGAAGTACCAGTGGCCTGAACTGGGGCGCGACAAGCCTGATATTTCGCCCGACACCCAGACTCGGTCGTAGCTAACTTCGAGCATGCGCTTGACCTGGCGATTCAGTTCGCTGACGGTTAGCGTGGAATTTTGGTGGGTGGAGGTCATTGAATACCGGCGTTTTCAATAAATTGTAGGGAAACCCTATGAGCCGCGATTGGGGAGCCTAGAGCCAGCCAGTCTAGCACAGCCGCCAGCGCCTCGGCGCCTGCATTTTGACTGTATTCTTCGCATGGTAAACGGGGGCGCTTCCTTATATAATCGCTCGCTTTATTTTTCTTCCTCCGTGGGGGCCTTATGTTGCGTATCGAACAAGAAGCGCTGACCTTTGATGATGTACTGCTGATTCCGGGCTATTCCGAAATTCTGCCCAACCAGGTTTCACTGAAAACGCAACTCACTCGTAATGTCAGCCTGAACATCCCGCTGGTTTCTGCGGCCATGGACACCGTGACCGAGGCCAATCTGGCGATTGCCATGGCGCAAGAAGGTGGCATCGGTATCGTGCACAAGAATATGAGCATCGAAGACCAGGCGCGGACCGTTCGCGCGGTTAAGAAGTTTGAGAGCGGCGTGGTGAAGGATCCGATTACCGTGACGCCACGGACGACGGTGCGCGAAGTACTCGAGCTGACGGCGGCCAATAGGATTTCTGGATTGCCGGTGGTCGATGGCAAGGAACTGTTGGGCATCGTGACCGGTCGTGATATTCGCTTTGAAAGCCGTTTGGATACGCCGGTATCCGATATCATGACCCCCAAAGACAAGTTGGTCACGGTCAAAGAAGGGGCCACCGCTGAAGAAATCAAAGCCCTGTTACATCAGCACCGCATCGAGAAAGTTTTGGTCGTCAACGATGAGTTCGAATTGAAGGGGCTGGTGACGGTCAAGGATATTCAAAAGTCACAGGACTTCCCCAATGCCTGTAAGGACGAATTCGGTCAATTGCGTGTCGGTGCAGCCGTGGGCACAGGTGCAGGTACCGAAGCGCGAGTTGAAGCCCTGGTTAAAGCCGGCGTCGACATTATCGTGGTTGATACGGCGCATGGGCACTCCAAAGGCGTGATCGATCGCGTGCGTTGGGTGAAGGAAAACTTTCCCAAGGTGCAAGTGGTCGGCGGCAATATTGCGACGGCCGAAGCTGCACTGGCTTTGGCTGAAGCCGGTGCCGATGCGGTCAAGGTCGGGATTGGTCCCGGTTCTATCTGTACCACACGTATCGTGGCCGGTATCGGCGTGCCGCAAATTTCGGCCATTGCTAACGTTGCCGAGGCACTCAAAGGCAAGGGCGTACCCGTGATTGCCGACGGCGGCATTCGCTTTTCCGGCGATATTTCCAAAGCCATCGCAGCCGGCGCCAACAGCGTAATGATCGGTAGCCTGTTGGCCGGTACCGATGAAGCCCCGGGCGAAATCGAGTTATACCAGGGGCGTAGTTACAAGGCCTACCGTGGCATGGGCTCGCTGGGGGCGATGGGGCAGTCGCAGGGTTCCAGTGATCGCTATTTCCAGGACATCAAGTCCGGTGTGGACAAACTCGTGCCTGAGGGCATTGAGGGCCGTGTGGCGTGTAAAGGACCGATGACCGCGATTATTCACCAGCTGATGGGCGGGTTGCGTGCAGCCATGGGTTATACCGGCAGTGCCAACATCGAAGAGATGCGTACCAAACCGAAGTTTACACGCATTACCTCGGCCGGTATGAAAGAAAGCCATGTCCACGATGTAACGATCACGAAGGAAGCGCCGAACTATCGTATCAGCTAAACTTGCCCGACATTCCGGATCAGACCCTAGTATCACCCGGATCAGGCCCTAGCGTCTCCCGGATCTGGCCCTAGCGCCTCCCGGATCTGGCCCAGTGCCGTCCCGGATCAGGCCCAGTGCCATCCCGGATCAACCCGATTGTCATCCCGGATCAACCCGATTGTCATCCCGGACTCGATCCGGGATCCAGATCGGAGGCACGGATGTTCAAGCTAGTGCAAGCTAAGTAGTAATCAGTGGCCTGAGACATGGATTCCGGGTCGAGCCCGGAATGACGAAGCCTGGGGCTTAGCTCCAGACTTCGTGGCATTTCCCGTAATTTAATTTCAGGATTTTTTATCCATGCAAGACATCCACGCACACCGCGTCCTTATTCTTGATTTCGGCTCTCAATACACGCAACTGATTGCGCGCCGCGTGCGCGAAATTGGCGTGTTTTGCGAAATTCGCGCCTTCGATATGAGCGAAGACGAGATCCGGGCATATCAACCCAAGGCGATCATTCTGGCCGGTGGGCCCGAGTCCGTCACCGAACACCATACCCCACGTGCGCCCGAAATCGTATTCGCGCTGGGCGTGCCGGTGTTGGGCATTTGCTACGGCATGCAAACCATGGCTGAACAAATGGGTGGCAAGGTTGAGGGCTCCAATCTGCGCGAATTTGGCTATGCGCGCGTGTGCATCGAGGGGCACAGTGATCTGCTCAACGGTATCAGTGATCACATTGATGATGAGGGCCGGGCGCAGCTGGATGTCTGGATGAGTCATGGCGACAAAGTCACGGTCATGCCTGAAGGCTTCGAACTGATGGCCAGCACCGACTCCTGTCCGATTGCTGGGATGTATCATCCGGCGAAACACTTTTATGGCGTGCAGTTCCACCCCGAGGTCACGCATACCTTGCAGGGACGTCGGATTCTTGAGCATTTCGTGCTGAATATTGCTGAAAGTGATGCCTTGTGGACGCCTTCGCATATCGTTGAAGACGCCATCGACAGCATTCGCAAACAAGTGGGCAAGGACCATGTGTTGCTGGGGCTTAGTGGTGGCGTTGACTCTTCAGTCGTCGCGGCCCTGCTGCATCAGGCCATCGGCGATCAACTGACCTGCGTCTTTGTCGATAACGGCCTGCTGCGTCTGCACGAGGGTGATCAGGTGATGAAGATGTTTGCCGATAACATGGGGGTCAAGGTTATCCGCGCTAATGCCGAAGACAAATTCCTGTCCCGCCTGGCCGGGGTCAGCGACCCTGAGAAAAAGCGCAAGATCATCGGTAATACATTCATCGAAGTGTTTGACGAAGAAGCCGCCAAGATCGACAACGTTAAATGGCTGGCTCAGGGCACCATTTACCCCGATGTTATTGAGTCGGCCGCCGCTAAGACTGGCAAAGCGCATGTCATCAAATCACACCATAATGTTGGTGGCCTACCCGAAGACATGAAGCTGAAGTTAGTCGAACCTCTCCGCGAGCTGTTTAAGGATGAAGTACGCAAGATTGGTCTCGAGCTGGGTCTGCCTTACGACATGGTCTATCGTCACCCCTTCCCGGGGCCAGGCTTGGGTGTTCGGATTTTGGGCGAGGTGAAAAAGGAATATGCCGACCTGCTGCGTCAGGCGGATCACATCTTCATTGAAGAACTTCACGCCGCCAAGCTCTACCACAAAACCAGTCAGGCCTTCACGGTATTTCTGCCGGTCAAATCGGTCGGTGTGGTCGGTGATGCGCGCCGTTATGAGTTTGTGGTGTCTTTGCGCGCCGTTGAAACCATCGATTTTATGACTGCGCGCTGGGCGCATTTGCCATATGAATTCTTAGAGAAGGTGTCTAATCGCATCATCAACGAGATCTCTGGCATTTCCCGCGTGACTTATGACATCTCTTCCAAACCGCCCGCGACGATTGAGTGGGAGTGAGTTCGTAAATCGCGAGTCGATACCGGCAGCGCCTACAATGGCGCTGCCTTCCCAGCTTTTTTTAGCTTCCCCCTGCTTCAGATTGACCACAATCAAGCCAGCCGCAAGATCAGTGGACTTGCCCCGGCCTGGCGTGGGAGAGTACACCTACGCCCCTTATACTGATTTGAAGAGGGAGCTCCAGGGGCTGAATTGAACTGGGCTAAGGCCATTACCTTAATGTCGGCAATGTAGTCGCAGGAAGTGATTGTCCCGACACCCTTTGGGTGAGCGTGTGAACGATCAGGAAAAACTTCTCTATCTTTGTGGCGTCGCGTCGGAGTTCCTGAACTACTCCGGTGAGCGTTGCGTGGTGCCGCAGGACGACCGTCTGCGACTGCTGCGTCTGGCCGGGCACTCGATCGACTCGCCTGCGGCGGTCGCCGAAGAAATCTTCGAGCTTGATGTCAGCCATTGGCTTAAGGGGCTTAAGGCGGTCTCAGTTACCTCTGCTGACGCGCGCGTGAGCCTCTACAATGCCCCAGAGTTGTTAGCGCAACGGCTACATTGGGAGGTGCTGACCGAACAGGGTCAGCAACACCATGGCAGTGTGATCCCACGCGACCTGGCAGAGTGCGGTGAATACCATTACAACGGTACGCGCTACAGTGCGCGTGAGCTGCCGCTGGGTAAGCTGGCACTGGGCTACCATACACTGCGCATTCGCCAGGACTCGCGTGAAATAACGGCGAGCCTAATTGTTTGTCCCGTACGGGCTTTTGATGTTGCAACAGACAATCGCGCGAACGATAAGCTCTGGGGGATCAGCTGCCAACTCTATTCGCTGCGCTCGGCCCGCAATTGGGGGGTGGGTGACTTTGCTGACCTGCGCGAACTGATTACCCTGGCTGCTGCAGAAGGGGCAGACATCGTCGGAATCAATCCATTGCATGCCCTGTGCAGTACTAAGCCTGATAGCGTTAGCCCTTACAGCCCCTCCGACCGCCGCTTTCTCAATCCTCTCTATATTGCGCTAGACGAGGTCGCTGAATATCAACAGGCGCCATCGATCAGAACACTCAGCGATGCCGCCGATTTTCAAGTACAACTACGCGCGCTGCGGGATCTGGATTGGGTGGATCACCATGCCGTCTGTACGCTGAAGTATCAGATCTTGGAACTGGCGTTCAGCGAATTTCTGTCCCGCCACAGCAAGAGCGAGTCTGCCCGTGGTCGTGAATTCGAAGCCTTTGTGGTCGAGCAAGGCGAGGCCTTGCAGCAGTTCGCAGATTTTGAGCAACAGCATAATATTTATGCTAGGCAGCACCGGGCTGATGGGCGTTTTTATTGTTATCTACAATGGCTGGCACGCCAACAACTCGAAGCCTGCCAGCATACAGCCATCGCCGCGGGTATGCGTATCGGCCTGATGGGCGACTTTGCCGTCGGTGCGGTGGCTGAGGGTTGTGAGGTGTCAGCTAACGCCTCACTTTACGTCAGCGCGTGCAGTGTTGGGGCGCCTCCAGATGCTTACAGCAGTGAGGGGCAGAACTGGGGCTTGCCGGCCATGGATCCGGTGGCCTTGCGCCGCAATCGCTATCACAATTTTATCGATCTGATGCGCGCCAATATGCGCGGCGTAGGCGCTTTACGCATCGATCATGTGATGTCGCTGCAGCGTCTGTGGTGGTGTTTCCCAATCGAAGCCGGAGCCCAGAGCAAGGGGGTGTACGTCTATTATCCGATGCAGGACTTGTTGTCTATCCTGTGTTTGGAAAGCCAACGTAACCGTTGCCTGATTGTGGGCGAGGATCTGGGCGTGGTCTCGCCCGAAGTGCGCCAGGCCATGCAACAGTGCGGTCTATACGGCAATGATCTATTTTACTTCACACAGTATTTGGATGGACGTTTCTGGCCGCTGGCAGAACGTCGGCGCGAGGCCCTGCTAGCGGTGACCAGTCATGATGTGCCGACACTGTTTGACTGGTGGAGCGAGCAGGATATCACGCGCCGCTTTGAACTCGGAGTCATCAAGGCGCTTGAGGAAAGGGATGAATTGTACCGGCAGCGAGAGCGCGACAAGCGCCATTTATTGCAATGGTTGGCCCACCATCAACTCCTGCCGCCGGATCGCCAGGATGCCGACCTGCGCAAGCCGATGGATATGGCTTTGTGCGAAAGCGTCCATCGCGCCTGCGCACGCAGCACCTCGCGTCTGATGTTGCTGCAGTTGGAAGACCTGCAGCTGCTGCAGGCACCGATTAATATTCCGGCGACCAGTCAGGAATACCCGAACTGGCGCCGCAAACAGGGCTTGAATACCGTAGAGATATTTGCCAGAGAAGAAGCAAAGCGGGTGTTGGCTGCCGTGGCGGCAGAGCGGCCTCGGTAAACGAGCAGGAGGTTTGCATTTGAAAGAGATCCTGGCAGGCTATGCTTCGCCCCTCGGGGCGAGCGTGGATGAAAGCGGTACCAACTTTGCGCTGTTTTCGGCCCATGCTACGGCGGTCGAGTTGTGTTTGTACGATGCCTCTGGCGAAACGGAAATCACGCGCTTGCGTTTGCCCGAAAAAACCCACGATGTATGGCATGGTTATGTACCGGGCGTGGGGTTGGGGCAGTGTTATGCCTATCGGGTACACGGTCCCTATGAGCCGAGCAGTGGACATCGCTTCAATCCCCACAAGTTATTGCTGGATCCGTACGCCCGCAAACTGCAGGGAGTGTTTCAGTGGCATGAAGCGCATTTTCCTTACGATCGTTCCAGCCCCGAGGAAGATCTTAAGCTCGACACCACGGACAACGCCCAGTGGATGCCGAAAGGCATCGTCACCGTTCGTTCAGAACGCTGTGGTCCCGGACGGCATTTAGTCCCCTGGCATCGCACGGTTCTTTACGAAGCGCACGTGCGCGGCTTTACCCTGCGCCACCCCGCAATCCCTGAGGCCCAGCGCGGCACGTTTGCCGGTATGGGTCAGGCGTCGGTGATCGATTATTTGAAAGCACTGGGCATCACCAGTATCGAGTTGATGCCGGTGCACACGCATATCGACGAGCTGTTTTTGCATCGGCAGGGGCTGCGCAATTATTGGGGCTACAACAGCCTGTCTTTCTTTACCGCGCAGGCCAGTTATTTTGCCGGGGAGGCGGTGCAGGAATTTCGGCAGATGGTGGATCGCTTTCACGATGCGGGCCTCGAAGTGATATTAGATGTGGTCTACAACCATACCTGTGAAGGCAATCATTTGGGGCCCTTGTTGTGTTATCGCGGCATCGACAATGCCTCCTACTACCGCCTGATATCCGGTGATAAGCGCTTTTATGTGAATGACACCGGCTGTGGCAATACCTTGAATTTTAGGCATCCGCGCGTGTCCCAGTTGGTCATGGACAGCCTGCGCTATTGGGCCGATGAAATGGGTGTGGATGGTTTTCGCTTTGATTTGGCCACGGTGTTGGGGCGCGAGGACGGAGGCTTTAGTCGCGAGGCCACGTTGTTTCAGATGATTGCGCAGGATCCAGTATTGTCTACGCGAAAACTGATTGCCGAGCCTTGGGATCTGGGCCCTGGCGGTTATCAGTTGGGTCAGTTTCCAGTGGATTGGGCGCAGTGGAATGATCGCTATCGCGACACGGTGCGGCGCTTTTGGCGTGGCGATCAGGGCATGGTGCCGGAGCTGGCGCGTCGTCTGCACGGTTCCGGTGATATCTTTGAACACGTGGGTCACAAACCCTATGCCAGTATCAATTATGTGACCAGTCACGATGGCTTCACGCTGCGTGATCTGGTCAGTTATGAGCAGCGCCACAATGAAGCGAATCAGGAGTCGAATAATGATGGCCACCGTGAAAACTTCAGCCGCAATTATGGCGTTGAAGGGCCGACAGACGAGCCTGAGTTAGCACGACTGCGCTTGCGTCAGCAGCGCAATTTTATCGCGACCTTGTTGGTTTCGCAGGGCGTACCGATGCTACTGGCCGGCGACGAACGGATGCGCACACAGAGCGGTAACAACAATGCCTATTGTCAGGACAATGAGCTGAATTGGTTGGACTGGCAAAGCACGCCTCAGGTTGACGCCTTGATCAACTTTACCCGCAATATGCTCAGCCTACGCCGTTGCTTTGCCGTGCTGCGGGCCGATCGTTACCGCCACCAGCCCGGGGTCAAAGAGGGGCAGGGTATTCAATGGTTAAACGAAGATGGCAAGTTGATGCGCGAAGAGCATTGGCACGAAGGACACAACCGCTTGCTGGGCTATTTATTGGTGGAGCCGGCAAAGGATAAGCAAGGCAGTCGGTTATTGCTGCTGGTGATCTACAACGCGCATGCAGAAACGCGCCAGTTTCGCTTGCCCGAAAGTGAATTCGAGCGTTGGCGCCTGTGGGTTGACACGGCGGATGAGGATGGCGGTTTTGAAGGCGCCTGGGTGGATGCTCAAGCCCCTCTGACCTTGCTGTCCTATTCGATGAAAATTCTGGCAGCCGGGGAGCTCCCCCGCTGTCGCTTGTTGAACACATAGTGGGGAAGACCTTATGAATCAGCCAGCGCAATGCCCGGTGGGTGCCAAAGTCGGGACGGTAGCGGATGAGCTGCAAAGACACATCGACCTCACGCTGGGTGTAGATGACTGTGTGGTTGAATCTCATCACTATTTTTACCAGGCATTGGCCAAGACCGTGCGTGATCGCCTGATCTCGCGTTGGCGGGCTAGCCGCTGTAATCACCACGACAATCCGCGTCGCGTCAGTTATCTGTCAATGGAATTCCTGGTTGGGCGGAGTTTGCACAATGCGGTGCTGAATCTGGATATCGAAATGGCCGTGCGAGAAGCGCTGCAGGCGCATGCCTGTAACCTGGAAGATCTGCAGGCGGAAGAAATGGATGCCGGGTTGGGTAACGGGGGCCTGGGCCGTCTGGCGGCCTGCTTTCTGGATAGTTGCGCCACCATGGATATCCCCGTCACCGGTTATGGGTTACGTTATCACTATGGCATGTTTCACCAATCGATTCGTGATGGTCATCAAGTTGAAAGCCCCGATATGTGGCTGCGCCACGGTAATATCTGGGAAGTCGAAACCCCGGAATTCACGCGTGTCGTTAAGTTTGGTGGACATACCGAACATGTGCGCGATGAAACCGGACAACTGAGCGTCAACTGGGTGGCGACTAATGATGTCTTGGCGATTCCGTATGATATGCCGGTACCCGGTTATCGCAATGAGACCATCAACACCTTGCGGTTATGGCAGGCCGGGGCCACCGACGAATTCAATCTCGATGACTTTCATGCCGGCGACTATACCGACGCGGTGGCGGCGAAAAACCGAGCCGAATTGATCACCATGGTCCTGTATCCCAACGATGCCAGCGTGCAGGGCAAAGAACTTCGTCTGCGACAGCAGTACTTTTTAGTATCGGCCAGTTTGCAGGATGCACTGCATAACTGGGAGCGCCGCTGTGGCCAACAGTTCGAAAGCTTTGCCATCAACAATGTCTTTCAGCTTAACGATACGCACCCGGCGATTGCAGTAGCGGAATTGATGCGTCTGCTGCTCGATGAGTATCAGTTGGGCTGGGACGAAGCCTGGCGCATCACCACTCGCAGCATGGCCTATACCAACCATACTTTGTTGCCTGAAGCCTTAGAGACTTGGTCGGTCAGGATGCTCGAAGCCTTGCTGCCGCGCCCGCTGGAAATCATTTATGAAATCAATGCCCGCTTTCTCAGTGAAGTCGCAGATAAGTGGCCGGGGGATATAGAGCGCCTGCGCCGCATGTCAATCGTTGACGAGGGTGAGCCGCGCATGATTCGCATGGCTTATCTGGCGATCGTTGGCAGCTATTCCGTTAACGGCGTTGCGGGTCTGCATACGCAGCTGTTAGAGGAAGGGCTGTTCCACGATTTTTACCAGTTATGGCCGGAAAAGTTCAATAATAAAACCAACGGCGTGACCCCGCGTCGTTGGTTGTCACATTGTAATCCCAAGCTTAAATCACTGCTGGTGGAGGCCATCGGGGAAGAGTGGATACGCGATTTATCACAGCTCGAAAAGCTCAAAAAAATGGTAGATGACGACCTCTTCGTCGAG
>JBFHRI010000053.1:0-13411 GCA_041591755.1 Oleiphilaceae bacterium | reverse complement strand
GCACACGACAAGGACATCCATGTCGTCACGATCATCGGACAAGAAGGCGGAAAGATCTCGGCACTACAGCAGCACGGAGACATTGAGGTCATGCTCTACGCACAATCCGTCGCCCGCGCAATGGAATGCCAGCTGATGTCGGTCAATGCGTTGTGCCACCAGATAGAAAGCCAGCTGTTCGGTCTGGGCTAAGTAATACGCCCCCGCGCTGGCGAACTAGCTTTCACTACTTTACGACCTTGAGCGAGGGTTTGCGCGGAGCTTCTGAGCTGCTGTCTTTTCTGGCAGGAGGCGGCGTATCTGGGTTCGGGGGCTCAGGCGCACCCGGCTCAGCGCCAAAGACCATGCCTTGCCCATTCTCTTTGGCATAGATCGCCATCACAGCGACCACCGGTACGAACACCTGCATCGGGACGCCACCAAAGCGAGCCTTGAACTCCAAAGCCTGCTTGCTGACCACGAAATTACTGACGGCAGAAGGACTGACGTTTAGTATGATTTGGCCATTGGTGACATAGTCTTCAGGGACTCTGACGCCTTGTACGCCAGCGTCCACGACGACATAAGGCGTCATATTATTGTCCAGAATCCATTCATTCAAGGCACGGATAAGGTACGGTCTGCTTGGACTCATAACGCCCCCGGAGCTTCCTGAGCTGATTTATTTCCTGATTTCTGCCTCAATTTCAGACAGGCTATCGCGGAAAGACTCGCGACTGAAAATACGATCCATATACTTCTGGATCGGCTTCGCTTGCGGTTCGTTCAGCTGTATACCGAGCAAAGGCAGACGCCACAAAATCGCCCCCACCGTACAATCCACGATGGTAAAATCCTCACTCATGAAGTAAGGCATTTCACTAAAGATGGGCGCGGTAGCGATCAAGCTTTCTTTCAGTTCCTTGCGCTTTTTATCAGCGTCTGGCGCATCCGGATTGGCCAAAATGGCATCCACCAGGCCCGCCCAGTCTTTCTTGATGCGATACAACATCAGGCGGCTTTGCGCACGCGCGACCGGATAGACCGGCAAAAGCGGAGGATGTGGAAAACGCTCGTCGAGATACTCCATCATGATATCCGGCTCATACAACACCAAATCCCGGTCTACCAGAGTAGGCAAATCATTGTAAGGATTGTGATCCGCGAGCTCATCGGGTTTATTAGCTGGATCGACATCGACGATATCAACCGCCACCCCTTTTTCTGCCAACACAATTCGTACACGATGACTGTAATGGCTTCTGCCATCGGAAAAGAACGTCATTGAGGACCGCTTGGTCACAACGCCCATACTGTTACCTCATGAATAATAATGGTCCAGCACTTGCCCGCAACCCGCACGGGCAAGCCAACGCGTCGAGACATTTGGCTCGACGCTTGCTGAAATTAGTGAATTCCGCGCCAATATTCCTTGTTCAGGAAATAGACAAATACAAACAGGAAGGCCAGGAAAATCAATACCTTGACCCCAAGATTTTCGCTTTCAAGACGCGAGGGCTCGCCCACGTACTCTAGAAAGTTTACCAAGTCACGAATGGCATCATCGTACTGATCGGGAGTCATGGTACCCTCGGTCGCGAACTCCGCACAGCCACTTTCTTTGATGATTTTGCCACTTAAAGGATCGACCTCCGGCTTCACACCCAACTCCGGTGGCTGCGCACAGACGCCCTGTAATCCGGCCAACACATGCGGCATCCCAACATCCTTGAACACCACATTATTCACGCCATAAGGGCGCGATGGGTCAGCATAGAAACCACGCAGATAGTTGTACAGCCAGTCCGGGCCACGCAAACGCGCAGACAAGGTCAGGTCTGGAGGAGGATTACCAAACCACACCTTAGCCTTATCTGTGGGCATCGCGATCTTCATCAGCTCGCCGATCTTGGCATCGCCCGCCAACAGGTTTTCTTCAAAAATATCATGCGGAATACCCAGATCGTCCGCGGTGCGCTCATAACGCGCATACCCTAAAGCATGACATCCAAAGCAGTAGTTCATGAACAGAGCCAGACCTTTCTGCATGGACTCTTGATCAGTAATATCAACCTTGACCTTGTCCATGGGAGGCAAGGGGCCTCCCGCAGCCACAGCACCGAATGAAGCTAGGCCAAGCAGACATGCAATCAATAACTTTTTCATCAGCTGGTCACCCTCTCTGGAACTGGCTTAGTCTTTTCAACGCTGGTGTACCAAGGCATCAAAATAAAGTAGGCAAAATACACCACTGTTAATATTTGCGCCCACAAGGTCCTTTCGGGCGTTGCAACTACAACCCCCAGATAGCCCAAGACCGCAAACGATACCACCAACGAGGCCAAGGCCACCTTGCTCATCCAACCCTTGTACCGAATCGATTTAACCGGGCTACGATCAAGCCACGGCAACACGAACAGAATAGCGATCGCCGCGCCCATTACGACGACACCCAGGAAGGCATCCGGTACGGCGCGCAACATCGCGTAGAAGGGCGTGAAATACCAGACCGGTGCAATGTGATCCGGCGTTTTCAGAGGGTTGGCCGGCTCAAAGTTGGGCTTCTCAAGGAAGTAACCGCCCATTTCTGGGAAGAAAAACACCACCGCCAAGAACACGAACAGGAATACCACGACGCCTACCATATCATGGACGGAGTAGAACGGATGGAAAGGGATGCCGTCTTTCGGAATGCCGTTCTCATCTTTGTTCTTTTTAATCTCGATACCATCAGGGTTGTTTGAGCCCACGGTATGCAGCGCGAGGATATGCAACACAACCAGCGCGATGATCACAATCGGCAGTGCCACAACGTGCAGCGCGAAGAAGCGGTTCAAGGTAATCCCAGAAATCAGATAATCACCGCGAATCCACAACGCCAAATCCGGACCGATCACCGGGATCGCACCAAACAGGTTAACGATAACCTGAGCACCCCAGTAAGACATTTGACCCCATGGCAGCAGATAACCCATGAAGGCTTCAGCCATCAACGCCAAGTAGATCGTCATGCCAAAAATCCAGATCAGCTCGCGAGGTTTCTTGTATGAGCCATACATCAAACCACGGAACATATGCAGATAAACGACAACGAAGAACGCTGAGGCACCGGTAGAGTGCAAATAACGCAGCAACCACCCGTATTCCACATCACGCATAATGTATTCAATGGATGCGAATGCGCCCTCGGCAGAGGGGGTGTAGCTCATGGTCAACCAAATACCGGTAATTAGCTGGTTCGCTAACACCAGAAAAGACAGCGATCCAAAGAAGTACCAGAAGTTAAGGTTCTTCGGCGCATAATACTTACTCATGTGGTTTTCGAAGGCTTCGACAATCGGCAAGCGCTCGTCAATCCACTTAATCAACTTTTGCATCAGGCAGCCTCCTCATCGACACCAATCATAATGTTGTCATCGTCTAAATACTTATAGGGAGGCACTTCCAGGTTGACCGGCGCCGGAACCCCTTTATAGACGCGACCAGCCAGGTCAAACCGCGAGCCGTGACAAGGACAGAAAAATCCGCCAACCCAATCAGCGTCAAATTCCTGGGGCGTCATATCCGGCACAAACTGAGGCGAGCAGCCTAGATGCGTACAGATCCCGATAATGACTGCAATCTCGGGTTTGGAGGAGCGGTAGACGCCTTTAATATATCCCGGCTGCATCGGTTCATTGGCTTCTGGATCGCGCAAACGGTCCGCAATCTTATCCAAGTTATCGAGCATTTCTTGAGTGCGTCGCAGAATCCATACTGGCTTCCCACGCCACTCCACCGTCATGCGTTGGCCTGGTTCAAGCTTTGCTATGTTCGCCTTTACTGGCGCTCCCGCCGCTTTGGCCTTGGCACTTGGATTCCAGGATGCCACGAAAGGAACGGCCGCACCGATCACGCCAACTCCGCCGACTGCCGAAGTGGCACCGATCAGGAATCGTCGTCGACCCGCATTTACGTCGCCATCACTCATAGAGACTTTCTCCCCCAATCAATTTAGAAACCAGAATACGTCGCTGAGAAACTGCTTCTTCTTATAAAGTGGACTCCGAACCCCCGATGTATGCGCTAAAAACGCGCAAAAACCCTAGCTAAGGCGACGGATTTTAAAAGCCACAAATAGTAAAGAAATTGCCAAGTCGCATCAATAACAAACTTAGCCTCAACACAAGTTCACAGCAGATACAAAAAAGCGCCTGCCGGCGAACCCGGCAAGCGCTTCGAGAGAGACAGTGAAGCTTAGCGCTTGCTGTACTGAGGACGCTTACGCGCCTTGCGCAGACCCACTTTCTTACGCTCAACCTCGCGCGCATCCCGAGTTACCCAACCCGCTTTACGCAACGGCGAACGCAGAGTCTCGTCGTATTCGATCAGCGCACGCGCAATACCATGACGAATGGCGCCTGCCTGTCCAGTTGTACCACCACCTTTAACGGTGACCTTCACATCCAGCTTATCAGCCATGGCGACCAGCTCTAGCGGCTGACGCACCACCATGACCGCGGTCTTGCGACCAAAAAACTGATCCAGCGGACGACCATTGACTTCGATCAGACCGCTACCTGATTTGATAAATACACGCGCCGCAGAAGTTTTACGGCGACCGGTACCATAATTGTATGTAGTTGACATAATCGCCTTCCGTTAAATCTCGAGTACCTGGGGCTGCTGTGCAGCATGAGGATGCGCATCACCCGCATAAATCTTCAGCTTGCTGAACATGGCCCGACCCAACGGACCCTTCGGCAACATCCCCTTAACTGCTGTCTCGATCACACGCTCTGGCGCCTTGTCGATCAGCTTTTCAAAACTAATGGCCTTGATACCACCCACGAAACCGGTGTGATGGTGATACATTTTGTCGGTTGCCTTCTTACCGGTAACAGCAACCTTCTCAGCATTAATGACCACAATATAGTCGCCAGTGTCTACATGAGGGGTATATTCTGGCTTATGCTTGCCCCGCAAGCGACGTGCGATCTCGGTCGACAAACGACCCAGAGTCTTATCTGTAGCATCAACTACATACCAGTCGCGCTTAACGCTCTCTGGCTTTGCACTCAACGTTTTCATTCTAAATTCGCCTTTTAAGCTCTTTAAGGCTCACAAGCAGACGAGGCCGCCTCGCCTGCACTGTCCATTCAGCGCAGCGATCGACCAATTTGCTTATTTACCTTGTGTAAATTCACTTTGCGTAAACGCCGGCATTGCGAGACGGGGCAGACTCAACAAACGCTTAAACGTTTAAGGGCGCGCATTATATACAAGCTTTTTTCCACACACCAGTAAAATTTGCGCATAATTCACAGCATTAAGACGCGCTCAATACACAGCCCAGGAAGCGCTCTGAATTACACCAAAGCTGTTGCGCGATTTCTTTGGGAGACTCCGGACGCAATTGGCATAAGCGCTCGAAGACCTGCAACAGTCCTACCGGTGACGCTTGGCCCTTTGCCTGACCCGGCAACGGCATATCTGGCGCGTCCGTCTCGAGCAACAGCGACGTCAAGGGGGCTGCAGCAATCGCTGCACACGTCTTGGTCGCTCGTGGCCAAACGATGACTGGCCCTACACCCAACATGACACCGCGCTGCACGAAAGCCTCCATCTCCTGAACGCTGCCTGAGAATGCATGAACCACTGCCGCAACAGGCAAATAAGCCTTTAAGATACCCAACAGCTCCGAATGGGTTTTTCGCGAATGCAAGATAACCGGCAGCTGCCGACGCAAGGCGATCTCCACTTGCCCGATCAACAACGACTTTTGGCGCTGCATGTCGGGCAGCGTAGCATCCAATCCGCACTCCCCAAGCGCACAAACCTCGGGCAACCCCAGAAGCTCATCCAGTTCTTCCAAATCTTCATCGCGATGCTCTTTGACGAAATAAGGGTGCAAACCCAGCGCGATATGCACATCTCGATGCGCGCGCCCTAAAGCCAGCACCTCTTCCCACGTTTTCCTGCGCGTGCCTGGCACCAACCACCCGCGCAAGCCGCGCTCGCGACAACGCGCTAGGGTCTCATCCAACCCAGCACTGAGGCGCGGAAAATCCAGATGCGCATGACTATCGAATAACGCAAACTCGGTCAGTATTAATGCTCCCGTGTTTTATGGAAGACGATTTCTGGATAACGCTCAACCGCCAACTGCAAATTAACCATCGTCGGCGCGATATAGGCTAGATTATCTCCACCGTCCAGGGCCAGGTTATCAAAACACTTATTGCGGAAGGCCTCCAGTTTAGCGGCATCCTTACACTCGACCCAACGTGCCGTCGCTACGCTGATGGGCTCGTACACGGCCTCGACCTTATATTCTGAACGCAAGCGATGCACCACCACATCAAACTGCAACACCCCCACCGCACCTACAATTAGATCGTTTGACTTGAGCGGGCGAAATACCTGTACCGCGCCCTCCTCAGAAAGCTGAATCAAGCCCTTTTGCAGCTGTTTGGCCTTCAATGGATCCTTGAGACGGATGCGTCGGAATAGTTCGGGGGCAAAGTTTGGGATCCCTGTAAACTTCAGCTCCTCCCCCTCAGAGAACGAGTCACCAATTTGGATGGTGCCATGATTATGCAGACCAATAATATCCCCCGCATACGCCTCCTCTGCATGCTCCCGATCGCCCGCCATAAAAGTCACCGCATCCGAAATGCGCACCTCTTTGCCCAAGCGAACATGCTTCAGCTTCATGCCCTTGGTGTAGCGGCCCGAACAAATGCGCATAAATGCAATCCGGTCACGATGTAAGGGGTCCATGTTCGCCTGGATCTTAAACACAAAGCCGGAGAATTTTTCTTCCTCGGGACGGACCACACGCTGCTCGGCCTGGCGTGGCTGCGGCGCAGGCGCCCACTCCGCCAGACCATCTAACATATGATCGACACCAAAGTTACCCAGCGCGGTACCAAAAAACACGGGGGTCAGAGCGCCTGCCAAAAACAGCTCCAGATCAAACTCGTTGGAAGCGCCTTTGACCAGATCTATTTCCTCTCGCAATTCCGCTGCGTAGGAACCCAAGGCTTGATCCAGTTCGGGATTATGCAAGCCCTTTACAACACGCGACTCCTGAATGGTATGCCCCATCCCACTCTGATAAAGAATGACTTCATCGCGGTACAGGTGATAAACCCCCTTGAAACTCTTACCCATGCCAATCGGCCAAGTGATCGGTGCACAGGCAATTTTTAGCACGTCCTCCACCTCATCCATTAGCTCGACGGGCTCGCGCGTATCACGATCGAGCTTGTTCATGAAGGTCAGTATCGGCGTGTCCCGCAGACGCGTGACTTCCATCAGCTTGATCGTGCGATCTTCAACTCCTTTGGCCGAGTCAATGACCATCAGACAGGAGTCGACGGCAGTCAGGGTACGATAGGTGTCTTCCGAAAAATCCTCGTGACCGGGCGTATCCAATAGATTGACCAGTACTTCACGATACGGAAACTGCATCACCGAGGTAGTAACGGAGATCCCCCGCTCCTTCTCCATTTCCATCCAATCGGATTTGGCGTGCTGCCCACTTTTCTTTCCTTTGACGGTACCGGCACGCTGTATGGCCTGACCAAACAACAACACTTTCTCGGTGATCGTGGTTTTACCCGCATCGGGATGCGAGATGATCGCAAAGGTTCTGCGGGACTTGATTTGCTCTTGGAGTCTACTATCTGCCATGGGGTTCTATATCCTGACCACTACCACATCTTGCCAAGCGCTGATTTTGGGCGCGCTAAAAAGGCGGGTATTCTAACGCAAGCTCAAACAATGACCAGCGCTTTGCGTATTTATGCCAGCGCATCGATCTGCAGATCCAGCGTCATCAGCAAGGCATCTTCCCGTTTGGTCTTGCCAGGATAGTAATTCGGCCGCACCCCCACCTCGTTGAAACCCTCTGAGTGATAAAGCCCAATGGCGGATTCGTTTGATACGCGAACCTCGAGATAAATATACGCGCACTTTCTTTGTGCAGCCTGCTGGATCAACTCGCGAAGCAAGACACGCCCGACGCCCTTGCCCTGTCGCTCTGGCGCAACGCAGATGTTGAGCAAGTGACACTCATCCACGACATCCATGGTAATCGCAAACGCCGACAGACAGGCCTCTTGATAGAGCCCCAACGCGCGATATTTTCCCGCCAAACTATCGCGCATGATCGCCTCAGACCAAGGCGCGATGTGCGCTGCATTTTCAATGCGCATAATTTCAGGGAGCGCCTGATGATTGAGCGCCCGCACACTGAATTTCTCATTGTTCAGCTCAGCTTGGAGCGGGCGCTCAGGATAAGACATGAGGTTTCAGCGCTTGCCAAGTTTGAGCTTTGTAATGCGGCAGTCGAACCAATTGTTCCAGGGTGTTTGGCAGCACCACGCACTCCACCCCCTCGAGATTCGATAGAGCGCGGAGATGGCCACTCATCTCGTCACTCACAGCAAACAACCAAACCCGCTTTACCGGAACCGTTAAAATCGACTGCAACCAGGCAGACACTAGCTCAGCACGCAACAGCTGCTGCTGCGCTACCATGCTCGAACCCTTGAACACTGGCCAGGTAAATTCAAAGCACCGCCAAGATTCAGCGACGCTCAGCCCGGCTGCGCGACAAATATTGGCCAACAGTCGCTGCTGCACACTATCTACCGAAGCCCCTTGTTCGGACAGCACGGTCAGGCCGTCTAGCATGAGCAGCTTAACGCTTAGTGCATCGCTCAAGCGCTGACTGTTCACGGCGGAAGCGGCTTCACTGGGCACAGATTGGACTGAGCTTTTGGCGCGCTGGAGCGATGGCTGCACCGCAGCAGATTTAGGTTGACTGCTGTCTAAATCCGGCAGCCTCAGATCATTAGAAAGCCGCCCAATGGTCGCTTGAGCAATCTCCAATCGCGCCGGCGCTGACTGAACCGACTTATCCGCTGCAAGCACTTTGGGTTGTCGCACCGGAAACGCCGGTGAAGGCTCGGCAGCGAGACGATATCGCGCATACCAGACGGGCACACCCAGCCTTTGCAAACCTTCAACTTTGCGAGCGACAACCTGCGACACTCAAACATCTCCCTGGGGGTGCTGACGTTTTTCGCCGACAGCCATGAGGTTGAGCGCATGAATGTAGGCCTTGGCGGAGGCGATGACGATATCCGTGTCCGCACCCAGCCCATTCACAATCCTGCCTCCTCGCTCTACTCGCACCGTCACCTCGCCTTGAGCATCGGTTCCACTGGTAATATTGTTGACCGAATAAAGCTGCAGGTTAATACCGGAGGTGACCAATTTTTCGATCGCCTTATAGGTTGCATCAACCGGGCCGCTACCAGGAGACGTCGCGCTTACCTCCACGCCATCTATTTTCAGCGTGACCGTTGCCTGCGGAATTTCCCCTGTCTGCGAGCAGACCGACATACTCAGCAACTGATATTTTTCGTTAGCCTGAACGACTTTGGTATTACTAACTAGCGCCTGCAGATCTTCGTCAAAAATTTCATGTTTCTTATCTGCTAGATCTTTAAAGGCCGCAAAGGCTCGATTTAATTCCTCGTCACTCGCCAGACTCATCCCTAATTCTTCCAATCGGGTTTTGAAGGCATTGCGGCCGGAATGCTTACCCAAGACCAAACTATTGGTATGCCAACCCACGTCTTGGGCTCGCATAATCTCATAGGTCTCGCGATGCTTGAGCACGCCATCTTGGTGAATGCCGGACTCATGCGCAAAGGCGTTAGCGCCCACAATCGCTTTATTAGGCTGTACCGGGAAGCCGGTAATCGTGGACACCAAACGAGAGGTCGGAACAATCTGCGTGGCATCAATTCCGGTATGAACTTGAAATAAATCCGAACGCGTACGGATGGCCATCACGACCTCTTCCAACGAAGCGTTACCGGCCCGCTCACCAAGCCCATTAATCGTGCACTCAACCTGTCTTGCACCCTTATTGACGGCTGCCAGCGAATTGGCGACAGCCAAACCCAGATCATTATGACAATGGACAGAGAATATGGCTTTGTCCGAATTGGGTATGGTCTCAAGAAGCCGACGAATCGTCTCGCCAAACTGGTCAGGGATCGCATAGCCAACCGTATCAGGGATATTAATGGTAGAGGCTCCGGCAGCGATCGCCTGCTCAATGATACGGCATAGAAATTCGAATTCTGAGCGACCGGCATCTTCACACGAAAACTCAACATCATCAGTAAAAGATCGCGCTTTCTTGACCGCGTAGACGGCCTGCTTGATCACATCCTCAGGCTGCATATTCAGCTTAAACTTCATATGGATCGGCGAAGTCGCGATGAAAGTATGAATACGCGAAGCACGCGCCCCCCGCAAAGCCTCGGCCGCCGCTTCGATATCCTTGTCTAAGGCCCGACTTAAGCTACATACGCGAGACTCGGTGATCTGATCAGCTATTTGTTTTACTGCTTGAAAATCGCCAGGGCTGGCTACAGCAAACCCCGCCTCTATAACGTCTACCTTCATGCGCTCTAGCGCTTTGGCGATGCGCAGCTTTTCATCCTTGGTCATGGAAGCGCCAGGACTCTGCTCTCCATCACGCAGTGTCGTATCAAAAATCACCAATTTATCGCCGCTCATGCTGCCACTCCTATACCGTAATCTGGTGTCGCATTGATTATAAAAGAAGCTTAATCGAAATCCTTCAGCCTAGGTTAATTTTGGGTAAGCCGAGGGAACAAAATCTAAACTTATTTGTCTTATGACCTCGCAGTAGCCCCTGATAATTCAATCGCTTACGAAGTTTCGCCCAAAATGCGAAGTCAATCGCTAATGCGGAGTAACGGCATTGATATTGAATTTTAGATCAAGGAAAATCCGTCACTCACAAGACTTTTTGGAATAACAACTGGGATATTATCAACATGAATAAACTGAAAATCATCACGTCGCTGGCTGCGATTTTTTTCAGCACCGCTGCCATGGCGCTGGAAAAAAAATCAATTTGTACTTGGGACCCTGTCGGTAAAACTGGCCCCGTGGTCACGTTCTACTCGGACCTGAAGGCAAAAGCAATCAAATGGGGTCTGGATATCGAACTGATTCCTTACACTGATGAAAAAGTTGCGGCTAACGATTTCCGTGCCGGCGTGTGCCAGGGCGTTCACCTGACAGCGATTTTGGGTCGCCAGTTCGTACCTTTTGCGGGCTCTCTTGACGCCATCGGCGGCATTATTTCTGACGAAGGCTTGGGACAAGTGATCGCCACTCTCGCGCAACCCAAAGCTGCAGAGCTTTTGAAGAGTGGACCATACGAAGCGGTAGCTGCCTGGCCTGTCGGCTCCATGTTCGCGTTCGTGCGTGATCGTAATATCGATACCATCGCCGAATTCAGCGGCAAAAAAATCGCCGTTCTAAACGAAGATGCTCAAGCTTTGAAAATTGCTGAGTTGGCCGGCGCCTCTCCGGTTGGCGTATCACTGGCAACTTTCTCTGGCCAGTTCAATAACGGCAACATTGATATTCTGCTGATGCCCGCTCTGGCTTATAACACATTCGAACTGTACCACGGCCTAAAAGACCAAGGCGGTATTCTGCAACATCGCCTGTTCTACGGCATGCTGCAAACCATCGTCAAGCGTGACCAATGGCCTGCAGATTTCGGCGACAACATGCGTAACTACCTGGTGGGCCGCCTGAAGGACATCAACAAACTCGTTGCCGATGCGGAAGCTGAGATTCCGGGCAAATACTGGGTCAAACTGGACGACAAAACCAAGGCAGACTTCGATAAGTTCAGCCGTGACACCCGTATCGCCTTGCGCAACGAAGGTAAAATGGACCAAAAAGCGATGACCTTGCTGTGGTCGATTCGCTGCAAAGAAAACCCGACTGCGAGCGAGTGCTCTGCCAAAGAGTAATTCCGCTAGGGGTTATCAAAGGGCTTCGTAAAGAAGCCCTTTTTTATTTCAATTCGATTCGTTTTTAATCCACCCCATACAACTAGCTCAAGGACTGCACTCTATATCATCGTAGGATCGTAAACCGGGACCAGGTCATCCATTGCCATGCCTTCTTTTCGCAGAGCCACACGACAAAATGTATGGCCAATTTGAGCCTGCGAACTCAATACTATAAATTGCCCTCCAGCTCGCTTGGCGATTTGTCGGTCATATTCCATCATTCTATAGCACGCCGCGACATTACCCGTACCTCTGAGCGGGCACGGGGTATGAATTTCAGCGTACACCGTGTCTTCGCTGATATCTCTGATGGGTACTTGCTTGTTAGATGGGAACCCCCGCTGCCAAGCAACGGCCAAATCCTGCAAGGTTGCGGTTTTTTTGATCTTTTTAGTGCGGATAGTTACTTTAGCCAAACCGCGCATCAAGCCTAAACTAGCTCCCTCAAAAGCCTGTTTCGTTGCGAGGCCAGCACTCACGCCAAGCACCATCTGCAAAAATGACTTAATTAGAGCGTTCTTTAATTTCATTATCGCCTCGTCGATCTCCGACTGCCTCCATGCAGCTTACGCTGAATCTATTCCAATAATAGATAGGCTAAACAGAACGAACTGTTCAACCTACGCTCACAGTGATCAAGCACATGGATAGGCCAACCGTCTTTAAGCCGCTGCAATGACAATATTGAGTTCCAGTATTGGGGGCTAATCATCTCATGGCTGGTTATTTACGATAGCCTTAGAAAAAAATATGAGGATCAATCATGGAATTACCGCTACTCAAATATTGGATTCTGATGGTGAGCGTGCTGTTTTTTAAAGGCTTTCTCCTTGCGTTATATCAAGTATGGCTGCGCTTGCGTTATCAGCTGTATGCAGCAGACGAAGACAAGCCGCTCTTTATACGCTTCGCAATTAAGGGTGCAGTGGATAGCGCACCCGCAAAAGTGCGCCTGGAACGCACCCAAAAATGCTGGCAAAACGATCTGGAAAGCATCCCCCTGTTCCTCTTTCTTTCGCTCGGATTCGTCCTGCTGAATCAAGATCACGACTGGGGCATTTTGTATATGACGGTGTTTTTGCTCGCAAGAATCGCCCACACCGTGTTTTATATCGCGCAAAGGCAGCCTTTTAGAGGCATTGCTTGGGATACCAGTGCCTTTACTAGCGTTTTTATCGCCATACACAGCGCCTTGCTTGCCTGGTAAGTATTTGCTTAACACGGAACAGCTTTATTGCGAAGTTTGATTGACTCACGAATTGGCTTAGGGGCGTCAACTAAAGCCATCACATCGAAAAACTGCGCAACTTTGCACTGATGTAGTTTTCATACAGCCCCTCTCCCTCATGGAGGGGGAGGCTGGGAGGGGGTGTGATGCCGGCCACTGCGGATTGCTGGCCTTTACCCCACCCCAACCCTCCCCTTCGTAAGGGGAGGGAGCTAGTTTCGCGTAATCAACACATCTCCCAGCAGATCGACAACGCATCGCGATTGCAAGCCATAGTCATCCCGCGGCTTGACCG
>JBFHRI010000052.1:0-13423 GCA_041591755.1 Oleiphilaceae bacterium | reverse complement strand
CGAGATCACCGACGCGGTCAAGGCGATCGCGGGCAAGGTCAAGGCCGGCTTCCTGAAACCTCTGGAGATCGAAAAGTTTTTGGCCAACGAGGGCAACGAGTTCCTTAGCTATACCCTAAACGGAGGTTGGACGCGCAGTACACTGAACCGCGCAACGTTCCCGACCCTGGGTTGGCGCCAAGGTGTGTCTCTCGACGTCAGTTTGCCCGTAAGCGACTTCAGCTATTACAAGCTCAGCTATAATTCCAACCTGTATTATCCAATTGATAAGCTGCACAAGTGGGTGTTTCGTATTCGCAATGATATTGCCTGGGGAGATGGTTATGGAGAAAGCGACCGTTTACCTTTTTACGAACACTTCTATGCGGGGGGGATCAATTCGGTGCGCGGATATGAAACCAGCAGCTTAGGTCGACGTAGTGTGTACGATACGACGCAGTTTCCGGGTCTCAAGGGTGACCCCTTCGGCGGCAACCTGCTGGTTGAAAACTCGTTTGAGTTGATCATGCCGATTCCGTTTATTAAGGATCAAAAGAGCATGCGACTCGCTTGGTTCCTTGATACGGGCAACGTATTTGATACGACCCGTGACTATGATTTTGATCACAATGAAATCCGCTTGGCCACCGGTTTAGGATTCCAGTGGATGACCTTCCTGGGACCGCTTGGCTTTAGCTTCGGTAAAGCACTAAATAATGTTGATGGCGACGATACAGAGTTCTTCCAGTTCTCGCTGGGACAACCCTTGTAACGCTGTTGATGCAATGTACGCATTGAACACAGGAGAATGACTCTAATGATGCGCAAACTGGTTACCTTAATCGTCGCTTCCGTTCTGCTGGCCCCCTGGGTCAATGCCGAAACCCGAATTGGTCTGGTTGATATTCGCGCTGCGCTGTTCACTTCAGACGCGGCGAAGGCTTTCACAGACAAAATTGTCAGCGAGTTCAAACAGCAGGAAATGGGCGTTCGTGCGGTCGGAGAAGAAGGGCAGAAACTGGAGCTGCGTCTGAAAAACGATGCGGCCATCATGAGTGACAAGGAGCGTGCAAAGCTTGCGGCGGATTACGAAGAAAAAGTGCAGGAATACAAATACCTTAAGACAAAACTGGACAAGGCGATCGCAGAAAAGCGCAATCAGTTCTTAACTGAGTCGAAGCCGCGTCTCGACAAAGTCATCAATGAATTAGTGCTGGAAGAGAAGCTCGATTTGCTGTTGCCGGCGGATGTGGCGTTGTTTGCGAAACCGGGGTATGACCTGACTCAGAAAGTGGTCGATAAATTGAACAAGCTTCGCTAACAGCGGATTGCATTTTCATGCCAGCTTACACCTTGGCTGAGTTAGCCGAAATCAGTGGTGCGGAAGTTTCCGGTGATGCCTCGTTGAGGATAGAGGGGCTTGCTACCTTGCAAAATGCGCGGGCGTCACAGCTGAGCTTTTTATCCAATCCAAAGTACGAAAAGCATTTGCAATCGACCCAGGCGGGTGCGGTTATTTTGGCCCCGGCAATGTTGCAGCACTGCCCTGTGGCGGCCCTGGTGCATCCCGACCCATATCTGGTCTACGCGCGTCTAAGTCGTTTGTGGGAAAGGGTGCCCAACGCCGCCGGTCGTCAGATACATGCAACAGCAGTCATCGACCCCAGCGTCACGCTGGGCGAAAATGTTTTGATCGAAGCGGGTGTGGTGGTTCACGCGGATGCACGCATCGGCGACGGTGTCGTGTTGGGTGCCAATACTGTCGTGGGTTTCGCTACGTCTATCGGTGATAATACGCGCTTGTTTGCCAACGTCAGTGTCTATCACGACGTGCATATTGGGCGGAACTGCATTGTGCATTCTGGGGTCGTGATCGGGTCGGATGGCTTTGGTTTTGCGCCGCATCGAGGTGCCTGGGTCAAAATAGCGCAACTCGGCGGCGTAATTATTGAAGATGAGGTTGAGATTGGCGCGAATTCCACCATTGATCGCGGCGCTCTGGATCCGACGCTTATCGGCAAAGGCGTTAAACTCGACAATCAGGTACAAATTGCTCATAACGTGGTCGTTGGGGATCACACGGTGATGGCGGCAGGTTGTGCGGTAGCGGGCAGTACCCAGATTGGTAAGCATTGCGTACTGGCGGGCAAAGTAGGGGTGGCCGGACATTTGACCATCGTGGATCACTGTCATGTCACCGCGATGAGTATGGTCATCAAAAACTTGACTGAGCCAGGCGTCTATTCCTCGGGTACCGGCATTCAGCCGAATGCCCAATGGCGCAAGACGATTGGCCGTTTGCGTCAGCTCGACCGGTACGCTGCTCGGTTGAAAGACATTGAGAAAACACTGCGCTTACACGAGCAAGAAAACGCTAGAGAACAAGACAAACAAAACGAGAACGACTAAGGGGTTTGAACGGTTTAGCGCCGTTTGTTCATTGCCATCTCAGGAACCTTACAATGATGCTTATATCCGAAATCCATGAGTACCTGCCTCATCGCTATCCGTTCCTGTTGGTGGATCGCGTGACAGAGGTCGAAGCGGGCAAGTTCATTCGTGGCTTCAAGAATGTCTCCATCAATGAAGAGCTTTTTCAGGGCCACTTTCCCGGTATGCCAATTTTTCCAGGCGTCATGATCATAGAAGCGATGGCGCAAATCAGCGGTATACTGGGCTTTGTGACGGTTGGTCGAAAACCCAGTGATAATCTGGTGCATTACTTTGCAGGCTGCAGCAAGGCCCGATTCAAGCGACCGGTCGTGCCGGGAGATCAATTGGTGCTCGAATCGACGATTCTTTCTGCCAGGCACAATATGTGGAAATTCGATTGCCGCGCAATGGTCGATGGTAACGTCGCCTGCGTGGCTGAGATCATGACGGCAGAGCGAGAGCGTTAACATGAGTGTCCATCCGCAGGCGATCATTGATCCGAGTGCCAAGCTCGGTACCAACGTGCAGGTCGGTCCTTGGACTTATATTGGTCCGGATGTCGAGATTGGTGACAATACCGTTATTCACTCACATGTAGTGATTAAAGGGCCGACGCGCATTGGGGCTAATAACACGATCTATCAGTTTGCCAGGGTTGGTGAGGCATGCCAGGATAAAAAATATGCCGGTGAGCCGACACGTTTAGAGATTGGTGATAATAACGTCATTAGGGAAAGCTGCACTATTCACCGAGGTACGGTACAGGATCGCGGTCTAACAGCGATTGGCAGTCACAATCTGTTTATGGCTTATGTGCATATTGCCCACGATTGTAACGTCGGCAATCACACCATCCTGGCCAACAGCGCGACCTTAGCCGGGCACGTGTGGGTGGATGACTATGCGATTCTCGGGGGCGGTACGATGGTGCACCAGTTTTGCCGTATTGGTCGTCATTGTATGAGTGCCGGCGGCAGTATTGTGCTTAAGGATATTCCGGCCTATGTCATGGCCAGCGGACAATCTGCTTCCGCCCATGGCCTCAATACCGAGGGGCTGCGTCGTCGCGGTTTTTCGCCGGAGTTGATCACCGAACTCAAGCGTGCGTACAAGACCATTTACCGCAAAGGTCTAACGCTCGAAGAGGCGCTGCAAGAGCTGTCCGACAGTGCATCGAAAGTGCCTGAAGTTGCGGTGTTCGTTGACAGTATTCGTCAGTCCGAGCGCGGTATTATTCGTTGATCCAGAGCCCCTCCTTGCGGAGGGGCTTTTAAGTTATTCGCCTGCCCAAACAACGATCCCAAACGCATGAATGAGTCATCTCCTGAGCCTAATCTATCCAGCACGGATTTAACGCACGTCGTTTCCGCACGTCCGATGCGCATCGCCATGGTCGCGGGAGAGGCCTCGGGCGACATCTTAGGCGCAGGCTTAATTGCTGAGTTGCGAAAACGTTATCCCAATGCCGAGTTTGAGGGGATCGGCGGTCCCTTAATGCAGGCACAAGGGTTTCATTCCTTGTTCCCTATGGAGCGCTTGTCCGTGATGGGGCTGGTGGAAGTGTTGGGGCGATTGTTTGAGTTGGTCGGTATTCGCCGTCGCCTTAAAAAACATTTTCTTAAGACCCGCCCTGATATATTCATCGGGATCGACGCGCCAGACTTCAATTTGGGATTGGAGTTGTGGCTACGCCAGCGCGGCATTCGCACCGGACATTATGTCAGTCCTTCAGTGTGGGCTTGGCGGCAGAAGCGTATCTTTAAGATCGCGCGCGCGGTGGATCTGATGCTGACCTTGTTCCCCTTTGAAGCAAGGTTTTATACCGAGCATAAGGTGCCGGTGAGCTTTGTGGGGCATCCGCTGGCCGATGCGATTCCCATGCATTCCGACCGCGACCGCGCGCGGCAAAGTTTGCAACTGCCGGAAGCGGCGACCCTGGTCGCGATGTTGCCGGGCAGTCGCACGGGTGAGATTGCTTACTTGGGCGAATCTTTTATTGCAGCGGCACGCTGGATGTTGGCGCGAAGACCCGAGCTTCAATTCGTGGTGCCCTGCGTCAACGAGGAGCGGCGTGCTCAGGTGGAAGCGCTGGTGCAACTGCATGCGCCGGACCTCCCGCTAACGATACTTTTGGGGCATTCACGAGAGGTCATGATGGCCTGTGACGCCATTATGCTGGCTTCGGGTACTGCAACCCTTGAGGCCATGTTGATCAAGCGACCGATGGTCGTCGCCTATCGTGTTTCACCGATTACCCATTGGATTATGAAACGCTTGCTTAAAGCGCCCTTTGTGTCCTTGCCGAATTTGCTGGCCGGTCGCGCTTTGGTGCCCGAGTTGATTCAGGATCAAGCAAGTGCCGAGAACATAGGTGGGGCTTTGCTATCCATGCTAGAGCAGCCTGAGCAAGCTCCGCTGCAAGCATTTGAACGCTTGCACCGTCAGCTGCAGTGCACCGCGAGTGAGCGTGCTGCCAATGCGGTGAGTGCGGTGTTGGAAGGGCGAGAGTTGCCGGCCCTGCAATCTAATGGAGGCGAGCGGTGACTCAGCTTTCTCTATGGGATGAGAGTACGCCAGATTTACGCACAGCGGGAGTGGATGAGGCGGGGCGGGGGCCGCTGGCAGGCCCAGTGGTTGCAGCGGCCGTGATACTTGATCCACTGCGGCCCATCATCGGCTTGAATGATTCCAAGAAGCTCAGCGAAAGGCGACGCGAAGCTTTGTTTGATGAGATATGCGCTAAGGCCATGGCGTGGTCGATCGCGCGCGCTTCAGTGCTGGAAATCGATCAATTGAACATTTTACAGGCTTCGCTCTTAGCAATGCAGCGGGCGGTGGAGGCCTTGCCCGTGCAGCCTGACCTGGTGAAGGTCGATGGTAATCGCACCCCTCGGTGGTCGTATCGCTCTGAGGCGATCGTGGGCGGCGATGCTCGGGTGGCCAGTATCGCCGCCGCTTCCATTTTGGCTAAGGTGCAGAGGGATCGGGATATGCTCGATCTGGATCGGGAGTATCCGCAATATGGTTTTGCGCAGCATAAGGGGTATCCCACCAAAGCCCATTTGCAAGCCTTGCAACAGCATGGTGTGATGGACGCCTACAGGCGCTCGTTTCGACCTGTTGCGGAACAACTCCAGTCTAAAAGCTAACTTTTTTATTTCTTATCTTTCATTTCTAGCCAAGGAGGAGGCTAACCGTAGTTCGGTACAAGGGATGTTTTTCATACGACTTATTTCTCATTTTTTTACAAAGTCAAAAAAATGACGCATTTATGCGGTAAAACGCATACGAGTTCCTGTTGTTGACAGGAATGCGTACTAAAATTTGTCGTGAATTCATAGTATCGAATTGCGGGTTTTCACTATGTTTAACGATCTCACACGAATCCATCCTGATTTCAGTGGCAAGCTTGGCAAAGGACTGTTCGCGCTCACTCTGACCTCAGTTCTGACAGCTTGCGGCGGCGGTGGCGGCGCAGATAGCGCGGTGACCGGTGCGCCAACTACTGAGAACACTTCGCAGTACGTTGATGACCCATCGCAGCCAGAAACGGCCATTACTGGGCGAGCCGTCAAAGGCACCATCAGCAACGGTATTGTGCGCGCATATGAAGTCGTGCGACAAAATGGTGACTGGGTGTTTGATCCGAAGCCTTACCGCAATGCAGTGAAAACTGACGCCAGTGGCAATTATTCTCTACGCTTCCGCGGCAAAGTGCAGAACGCAACCTTTATGGTTGAAATCTCCGCGGACGCCAATACCCGCATGATTTGCGATGTGGTCGAAGGGTGTCTCGATGCCGACGGTAATATGACGCCTTTCGGTCAAAGTTTCCCCTTGGCCAACAATTTCCAGCTCCTGGGCATTATTTCCGGCGTTGATGCGGGTGAAACGATCACTGCGCATATGACCCCCCTGACACACATGGCCGTTAACTATGCCATGACCTTAAATGGAGGGTTGTCGACCAGTAATATCAACTCGGCTAAGCGCCATGTTGAAAGCATGATGGAGCTCGACGCGAACGCCTTGGATCTGGCGCCGGTGGATATTGCCCAGTTGAACAATCAGAGCAGTGTCAGCAAGGCGCAGTTGGAAACGGCGATTGTTTCCAGTGCATTCCTTGGCTTAGTGAATACGCCGCAGTGGAATGATATTGCGGATGTGTTGGCCCATGTCTCCAATAAAATGATCGAAAGCGGTGCCTTAAGAACGGCCAGTCAGGGCTTGGATGCCGAGATTTCATTGCAGGATGTGTTCTATGAGGCCAGCAATATTGCCGCAGACTTGATGGCGGCTGGCAATTTGACAGCGCACAGTAACCTCATCAATCAGGTCCAGTCAGAAACAACCCTTTCGTACGAGAAAGCCCTGTCCAGCGTAACGCCTCCGGAGAGCATCGCTCCTGTGACCATTCTCTCTCAGCCACAGTCAGTGACCGTGACAGAGGGTGCTGCGGCACAGTTTGCGGTCGTCGCGAATGGGGGTGGAACCTTGAGTTATCAATGGCGCCGCAATGGTATTGCATTGAGCGGGCAAACGGCGGCCAGCTTGTCATTGAGAAATGTGTCCGCTGCGCAGGCGGGGGCTTACGATGTGATCGTGAGTAACAGCGTCGGCTCAGTCACCTCTTTGACTGCTTTGTTAACTGTCAATCCAGCACCCGTTGAGGTTCAGCCTGTCAGCATTTCTTCGCAGCCGAGTAATGTGATCGTCGACGAAGGTGCCAATGCTCAGTTTTCTGTTGGCGTGATGGGGGGAGGCCCGATCAGCTATCAATGGTTCTTTGGTCAGACAGCGTTATCAGGAGCGACTACCAATACGCTGAGCTTGAGTGCAGTTCAATTATCTCAGGCCGGTTCGTATCGGGTTCGTGTCAGCAATAGTGCTAATACCGTGTTCTCTAATTTCGCCAGCCTGACCATTAATGCGAAGCCCGTGCTGGTGCCGGTATCCATCAGCTCTGCACCGCAGTCGCGTTCAGTCAATGTGGGTGAGGCAGTGCAATTCAGTGTCTTGGCCTCGGGAAGCGGTACGCTGAGCTACCAGTGGTCACACAATGGCGCGCCGATCAATGGTGCGAACGCGAGCACCTTGGCCCTGGCTTCGGCCCAGCTTGCACAGGCGGGAACTTACACGGTTCGTGTGAGTAATGGTACCAGCGAGGCGTCTGCCAGTGCGGTACTGAGCGTTGCCCAGCCGGTCAGTCTGAAAACCATTGAGCTGAATTGGTCTCAGCCCGATCAGCGTGAGGACGGCTCCTACCTAGCGTCCACCGAAATCTCGGGCTACGTGATAAAGTGGGGGACGGCCTCTGGCGCCCTGGGTCAGCAGTTGAACGTGAACGGCCCCAGCACCTTGAACGCTGAGGTGCCAAACTTAACACAGGGCAGTTATTACTTCGCCATCGCTACGGTCGATAGCCGTGGCATCCAGGGCGCGTTCTCTGATGAAATTCGAGTAGATGCGATGTAGTTCCGCGCAGTGTGACCGATTGCTCATTACAATTTCGGGGCCTAACAGCCCCGTTTTTTTTGTCTCAACGAAGCTCGCGATTTTTCGGCGCTTCTATCGCTAGCGGGGCGGGCGGGGCGGCTGGGTGAGCGTGGCTTACCTGAGGCGTCTTGTCCAGGCTTTGAACAATACTGAAAAGGACTTAATAAAGGAGGCGCTGCGCTTGGAACTGCAAGTAATGGATACATTTACCTTGGTCGCATTGAGCGATGTCAAGCGTCGGTCCGCGAGCGTGCACGTTCGCATTGAGTACCGATAGATTTCCGACATTCTGTCCGCTTTCGACAAGCAACACTGTCCGCTAAACGCCCTCTCATGTTCACGACGCATTTCCAGTTTTTTTGGAGTCGATATTGAATGCGTTTTAATTCCAAGTAGTCAATCGATTACTCGTTCGTTCGAAAGTGGCAGCTAAGTAATTCTTTACTGGTTTTCACTATGTACAACAGCACGTTATCGATCGCGCCTAGCTGCGATAGGTTAGTACCAAAGGCTCTTTTTGTTTTTGTGGTTCTGTGTTTTTTTTGCGTGGCGCAGGCGTCTGCCGCAACAGCAATGCCTCTCGAATTGGGTATGCAGGGGCGCATCATTGGCGCAGTGGTGAGCGTGCATCCAGTGCGAGAAGAGCAGGGGGAGTTTGTGTTTGATGCACGCCCTTATGGCCCATCGATCACGACTGCGTTGCAGGGGCGAACCTGGCTTAAACTTTCCGCTGCCGATGCCCAAGGTCGTTTTTTGATCGTGTTGTCTGCCAGGCCGGGGGCACGCATGTTGTGCGAGGTGGTCTCAGGATGCGTGATGCACGACGGTCGCCTCATCAGCTTTGGCGAGGCCTTGCCTTTGCCGGCCTCTTTTTTCTTATATGGGCTGCTCGAAGGTGGGGTGGATGACACGGTGGCTTCAGCTCAGGCCTCTCCTTTGACGCACATGGCTGTGCATCTGGCTATGTCGCTGAAAGGCGGGCTTTCCGTGTCCAATCTTGCTTTGGCCAAACGCCGTATTGCGACAATGTTTCGATTATCTCCGACGGCGCTTGATCTGCCTGTGATAAATATTGCGGGTTTGCGTGATCAGGAGGGCGTGAGCAAAGAGCAGCTTAGAGCCGCGCTGATTGGGGGGGCGCTGCTGGCGATGGCCAATCGCCCTGAATGGACGGATATGTCGGGTGTCCTGAACTATTTGGCTGAACGGATGGTTGAGGCGGGTACGCTGCTGGCGACGGGGTCCGCCCCTGGACCCGCAATTACGCTGCGAGATGTCTTCGCCGAGGCGAGCCGCCTCGCGAACGATCTGAGTGAACTCAGCCGCTATCCTACTTTGCATAATGCACTGCAAGCGGCGCGTGATGATTTTTCGCGGCTTGTATTGGAGCTCGATACTGCGACGGGAGTCAGGCAACCCCGCATTGCCGCATCTGTACAAAGGCTAAAGCAGGATTCGCCCTTGCTTGAGAGTCGCGCCCTGACACGGGATGTGCCGCCATCTGCGTCAGTCGTGAGCGACTTGAGCCCGGTTTTGCCGGTACATCGCTTGTATAGCTTGCGTTCTGCTGCGAATGCTGCACAGGCGCGACTCCAGGGAATGCTTGGGTCTAACTCGGCACCGCCAGCAGATGCGCCAATGACGGTGGTGATGCAGCCGGTCAGTCAGAGTATCGCGATTGGGGGGCGAGCTGAATTTTCAGTGGGGGTGACCGGGGGTTCAGGGATGCAGTATCAGTGGTTTCGCAATGGACTTGTGCTGCCTGGTGCAAACGCTAATCCTCTGGTGATTAGTCCGATCACGCAGCAAGATGCCGGCGCCTATCATGCGCAAATTTCTAACGCGGCGGGCGCGCTCATTTACTCCAATGTGGCGGATTTAGTCGTCTCGCCGACAGCGGTGGGGGAGGCGGATCGCGTTTCGGCTCAGACAATTGTTGCTGCGCCGATAGATGCAGCGCCGGTGTGGATTGCCTTGCACCCCGAGAACCAGTCAGTCCATGAGGGGCGCAAGGTCCGGTTTACAGTAGGTGCGCTGGGCAGCGCAAAAACTTATCAATGGTTTAAAAATGACATCCCAATCATGGGGGCAACTGCCTATGCTCTGGAATTGGAGACTGTCTCCTTGCACGATGCCGGCAGTTATCATGTGCGCGTCAGTAACGCGCTTAACAGCGAACTTTCCAAGCGGGCAGTGCTGACAGTGCAAAAAAGTATTCAGGCCGCGCCGGTGATCACGTTACCCGTGCGACCCGGAGAGTCTGCGCCAGTCCCAAGCCCTTTGCCAGCCGATACGCCGGTATCAATCGCCATGCAGCCCGTCAGTCTTGTTGTGAGCGAGGGCAGCGTCGCGAAATTTTCGGTGGGTGCCCTGGGGACTGCAAAAACCTATCAGTGGTTCAAAGATTCAACGCCGATACCGGGGGCGACTGCCTATGTTTTTGAGTTGCAGACGGTGTCGCTTCATGATGCAGGGCGTTACCACGTGCGTGTCAGTAATGCACTGAATAGTGAGCTTTCTGAGTCAGTGCTGCTTACAGTGCAAAAAGTAGTGCAGTCCGTACCCAGTGCGCCAGCGCCTACACCTGTGCCTAATCAACCGGTCGCGTCCGCGCCAGTGGTGACATCGCCAGAGCCAGTGCAGGGACTGGAGCCGGTTTGGATTGTGCTGCATCCGGAGAGTCAGGCGCATACCGAGGGGGCTCGCGTGAGGTTTACCGTGGGAGCCTTAGGGACTGCAAAAGTGTATCAGTGGTACAAGAATGATCTGCCCATATCTGGCGCGACCGCGTATGCGTTGGAGTTGGAGGGAGTCTCGCTCAGTGATGCGGGTGTTTATAAGGTGCAGGTGCGTAACGCCATCAATAGTGCCTTCTCCAAAGAGGCCATGCTTAGCGTGAAGGCGAAGCCTGTTGCTGTCGTGGTGTCGCCGGTTTCCCTGTTCATTACGCAGCAGCCCCTGAGTCAAGCCCTCGTTGAGGGGGCCCAGGCGCGGTTTTCTGTCAATACGAACCTTCTTGACGGTCTGACTTATCAGTGGTTCAAAGATTCGACACCCATTATGGGCGCGACAGGCGTTGAGCTGATGATACCGGTTGCGGGCACAGCGGATGCGGGTCTCTATCGGGTGCGCGTCAGCCGTGGAGTAGATACGATCTATTCTGATTCTGCGTACTTGGCCGTAAGTCAAAAGATTGGCGAACCGCTGAAGGGGCGAGAAATCGAATTAAGCTGGTCGGTGCCAGATCAGCGTGAAGATGGTAGCTATCTGTCTCTAAACGAAATTTCCGGTTATGTGATTGTCTGGGGTTCGGCTTCGGGCGACTTGAGGCAGCAGCGGCAAGTCTCGGGTGCAAGTGTCCGCAGCACCCTGATTTCGGGTTTAACAGTGGGTCCCCACTACTTCAGAATTGCGACGGTCGATAGTCGTGGCGTGCAAGGACGATTTTCACCTGAAATAAGCGTCCAAATCGCGCCTTAGCTAACGCGGGTGTAATGTTTGAAAGGCCGGGTCTGCAGCCCGGTCTTTTTTTTGGTTGAAAAACGTGCAGAGCCAGCAAAGCGCCTACGATCTATTTCTCAATTTTTTACAAAGTCGAAAAATTGACGCTAAAACAGGGCAAAATACATACAAATACCGTTTATTGACGCATTGGATCCATAGAATGACACCTGAATTCAACATTCGCTTTACGGGTTATACTCTATGTTCCACGATCTCAATTCAATCCACTCTGTTTTCAACCGTAAGCTCGGCAAAGGACTGATCGCGCTAGCCTTGACTTCAGTTCTTTCAGCTTGCAGTGGCGGCGGTGGCTCTGACTCCGTCGCTACGGCTAACCAGCAGCCCATTACGACACCTGAGATTTCGGCGTACGAGGACGATCCGTCGCTGCCGGAAACCGCGGTTGAGGGTCGCGCCGTAAAGGGTACGATCATTAATGCGAAGGTCACCGCTTATCGGATTGTGAAACGCAATGGCGAGTTTGTGTTCGACACACGCGCTTTTCGTCCTCCGGTAACGACTGACGATAACGGTAATTATTCACTGACCTTCCGCAGCACCATGAACAATGCCAGCCTGCTGGTTGTTATGTCTGCGGGTACCAACACGCGCATGGTGTGTGATGTGGTTGCCGGTTGTCTCGGTGTTAGCGGTGAAATCACGACCTTTGGCAACAGCTTCGTGTTGCCGGCAAACTTTCAGATGATGGGAATCATCTCTGGGGTCTACACCGGTCAGTCGATCACTGCGCACGTCACGCCGCTGACGCACATGGCTGTTAACTACGCCATGACCTTGCCAGGCGGACTCTCCAGCAGCAATATTGCCGCGGCCTATCGTCATGTCGAGACGATGATGGCGCTGGACCCCAAAGCGCTTGATCTGCGTCCTGTAGATATCGCCAAACTGAGCAATTCTAGTGTTGTCAGCAAGGCGCAATTGCATGCCGCGATTGTGTCAGGAGCCTTCCTGGGCCTGGTGAATACGCCGCAATGGTCGAATATCGCCGATGTATTGACCTATCTTTCTAACACGATGATCGAACGTGGCACATTGCGCACTGCGAGCGAGGGGATTGATTCCGAAATCTCTTTGCAGGAAGTGTTTTATGAAGCTAGTAACATCGCGCGCGACTTGGTGAACCTGGGCACGTTGTCTGCACATCACACGACGCTGAACCAAATCCGAGCCGAAACCACCTTGTCGTATGAGCGTGCACTGGCCACCGTTAAGCCGACTGTAGCGCCCGTCAGTATTGTTGAACAGCCTCGCTCGGTTACGGTAAACGAAGGCGGTAATGCGCAGTTCATGGTGATGGCAAGTGGCGGCGATACGCTGAGCTATCAGTGGCGTCGCAACGGCGTGAATCTGGCCGGTCAAACTGCAGCGGTATTGTCTCTGAATGCGGTTTCCACAGCTCAAGCGGGCTCTTACGATGTTGTAGTCAGTAACAGCGTAGGAACGCAGACTTCTTTAAGTGCGCTGCTGACGGTGAATCCGGTCATTCAACCTGTTGCAATTACTACGCAGCCGGTCAACCAAACGATCACCGAAGGTGGCACCGCTCAGTTCGCTGTCGTGGCATCCGGTGGTGGTACTTTGAGCTACCAGTGGCGCCGTAATGGTGTGAATCTGGCAGGCCAGACTGCTGCGAGTTTGTCGCTGAGCAAAGTGAGCGCTGCGCAAGCGGGTAACTATGATGTTGTGGTGAGCAATAGCGTGGGATCATTGGCTTCTCAAGTGGCAACACTGACTGTGAATCCTGATCCATCTACTCTGGTACCCGTCAGTATTGTTGAACAGCCTCGCTCCGTTACGGTAAACGAGGGCGGTAATGCGCAGTTCATGGTTATGGCAAGTGGCGGCGATACCCTGAGCTATCAGTGGCGTCGAAACGGCGTGAATCTGGCCGGTCAAACCAATCCGGTCTTGTCATTGAATACTCTTTCTGTAGCGCAAGCCGGTTCATATGACGTTGTCGTCAGTAACAGCGTGGGAACGCAGACTTCTT
>JBFHRI010000051.1:0-13607 GCA_041591755.1 Oleiphilaceae bacterium | reverse complement strand
GCCAGCGCCAATCATCGCGCGCGCGATGTCGACCTTGTGATCTTTAAAAAAGGACAAAACTTCCTGGGAAAAATGGATCATCACCAGTGGTTCAGAGTCGCCATCCATTCGCTGCAGGGCGAAGGTACCATCTTCCATTTCGACTATCTCGAGATATTCGCTCGTCATCGTTCACCTCTTCTGCTTGCATGCCGTGCATGTAACGGCGATTACCATTCTTCCTGCCGCTGCCGAATCTCGGCGACAAAACTGGCCATTGCCTGACGTATGCTGGCAATGTGCTGCGCTGCAGAGAGTGTTTGCTGATCTGCATCCGCGTCTACCAGCTGGATACGCTCCCCTGCCTGGCCCGTGTCCAAATGCTCACCAGCACAAGCACGCCCTTTGGGCGCCCCGGTTCCTGGCTCGCGGGTACGTAGTTCCAACTCCGCCACCCAACTATATGGGGATGCCGCGAGTGTTTTCAAGGTCTCAAATTCGGGTGATTGCCCCTGCAAAGCCCGCAACTCTTCCAGCCCACGGATCACCGGACGCTTTTGACTGTAGTATTCGCTTAGCTCAGAAAGAAGACAGCGCCAAGCTTCAACCAAGGCGAGCCACGCCAGGGCTTCGGCCATCAAACGTTGAGCCACTGGGGTGTCGACGCCTTGCAAATGGCTGTCGCAGACCACCTCTGCATGCCTGAGATAAGCGTCGGTTTTCAGGGACCAAGAGTTAGCCAAGATCATTCCCCACTCGCATTCTGCTGCCGATTGATGCAGCTGTTACGCCGTTCCGCCAAAATTATGCCTGTTGGCAAAGCCTATATGGCCAAGAGGCCTCGACCTCATTCTGAACTATGCGCAGCCCCTCCTCAAGCAAGATGTCGCCGAACCTTGCGGATTAGATCGAACTTAGTCCTAAGTACTCATCGTTTTGATGGGGCTGACTTGCCCTACCTGCTTTTTTGATCTTAACTAGAGCAGACGAGCCGGCTTGGCTCCTGCGCATTAACGCGATCTGAGAATTTCACCTTTTATGACTACACCCGTCCTCATCTGCGATGACTCCAGCGTTGCACGCAAACAGATGGCTCGCTCCCTGCCTGCCGACTGGGACATTGAAGTATCCTTCGCTGGCAACGGCCAAGAAGCATTAGAAGCCATCAAGAAAGGGCTTGGCGATATCCTCTTTCTGGACCTCAACATGCCGGTCATGGATGGCTATGAAACCCTAGAACAGATTCAGAAACTCGACTTGCCGACGATGGTGATCGTGGTCTCCGGTGATATCCAGCCCGAAGCGCACGAGCGCGTGAAGAAACTAGGCGCCATTGAGTTCATCAAAAAGCCGATTGAAGGTAATACACTCGTCGATCTGCTCGAGCGCTTCGGCCTGTACTCGCCCAGCGCGAAAAGCGGTGCCGAGGTCCCTGTACAGGCGGTGATCAAGGGCAACTCCGGCAAAATCGACTATCTCGATTGTATGCAGGAGATTTCCAACGTTGCGATGGGACAGGCTGCGGATCTGCTCGCGCGCTTGCTTAATGTTTTCGTCAAACTGCCGATTCCCAATGTGAACATGATGGAAAGCGGCGAGTTACAAATGGCCTTGTCTTTTACCGAACAGGATAAGACCTTTTCAGCCGTCTGCCAGGGGTTCATCGGCTCCGGCATTTCGGGCGAGGCGCTGTTAATTTTCAGCGACTCCAGCTTTGGCGACATCGCCAAACTGCTAAAGTACTCGGGCGAGCTCGATCGCACCGCCGAACTCGAGCTGCTGATGGAGATTGCCAGTATTCTGGTCGGAGCCTGTACCGGCGGTATCGCCCAACAACTGGATACGACATTCAGTCAGGGCCATCCTGTGGTTTTGGGCCAGCATGTCAAAGTCAGCGAATTGATTCGGGCCAATGCCGGGCGTTGGAAACAGACGCTGACGATCGAGATTACTTACGAAATTGAGAATTACAACATCAGCTGTGACTTGCTCTTGTTGTTTACCGAAGACTCCCTGAATAATCTCTACAAACGACTCTCTTACTTAATGAACTAGCGCGACGACATGCAAGAATCAACGATCGACATTAAAGAATTCCACTGGCTGATGGACATGCTGCAGACGATCGATGTCGGTCTAGTCGTTGTGGACAAAAATTTTTCGATACTGGTTTGGAACGGTTTCATGGAAAACCATAGCGGCTTGACCCCCAAGACCGTGAAAGGCCAGAACCTGTTTAAAGCCTTTGAAGAAATTCCGGAAACCTGGTTGCGGCACAAGGCGCACACGGTATTCACTCTGAAGTGCAGATCGTTTATGACCTGGGAACAACGCCCCTATCTGTTCCGTTTCAAGAACTACCGCCCGATTACCGGAACCGAAGCGCATATGTACCAAAACGTGACCATTGCGCCACTGGCCTCGATTACCGGAGAAGTCGACCACATCGCCTTGATCATTTACGATGTGACCGACATCGCCTCCAACCGTAAAGCGCTCGAAGCGGCCAATCACGAACTTGAACACCTGAGTCGCACCGACCGTTTGACACAGCTAAATAACCGCGGCCATTGGGAAGAATGCCTGGAGCAGGAATTCAGTCGCTTTAAGCGCTACAATACGACCTGCTCGGTGGTGATGTTTGATATCGACCACTTTAAAAAGGTCAACGATACCTACGGTCACCAGGCTGGCGACGAGGTCATCCGAATCGTCTCCAAGGTGCTGCGCGATAACCTGCGTAAAACCGACGTGGCCGGGCGCTACGGTGGCGAGGAGTTTGGTGTGATTCTGGGCAATACCGATGCCGAATCTGCCCACATCTTCTGTGAGCGTATTCGCGAGCAAGTCGCTGCGCTGCAAGTCGTGCACGACAACCAGACCATCCGCTTTACCGTCAGCCTCGGGATCAGCCAGGCCAACGAGCAAATCACTGATTACAAAGCATGGCTCGAACAAGCCGACCAAGCCCTGTATGCTTCTAAACAGGGTGGCCGCAACCGCACCACAATCTTTGGCGTCTAGACTCAAACGCGAACGCAATCTGCATGCATATTTGCCATGTCAATCTTGCCACCGGCTTCAGCGGTGGCGAGCAACAGACCCTGTTGCTCATCGAGCACCAACTGCAACTCGGTTATACGCTCAGCGTCGTAGCGAGTCGGGGCAGTCCGTTTGCGGAACGCATTCGCACACTTCCCTGTCAGCTGATAGAAACCCCACACTTCTTGCTCGGTCATCGCGCATCCGTTACACGCGAAGCCCAGGCCATGCATGTGCATGAAGGACGCGCAGTGTATTGGGCACTGCTGCAACATAGGCTATTCGGTGTCCCCTATCTCATCACCCGACGCATCGACAACCCACTGAAACGCAAGTGGCTGCTCGATCAGGCCTATCGTCGCGCGCGCCACGTCGTCGGGCTCAGTCGCGCGATTAAAGAGGCCATCGAACTCGGCTGCCCTGGCTTGAATGCCCATATTATTCCTAGCTCACCCAAGCCCTACCCGGTCGATACGGCCCAGCTGGCCGAGCTACGGAATCGGTTCCAAGGCAAGTTTGTCGTACTGCAAGCGGCTAAATTTCACGCCCACAAAGGCCACGAAGTGAGCATTGCTGCGGCGCGCCTGCTGGCCCATAAAGAGCCCGACATTCATTTTTGCCTAATTGGAGACGGCCCGGAGCTCGAGACGATAAAAAAACAGGCGCAGGGTTTGTCAAACGTCTGGCTACCAGGCCAACAAAGTAATATTGGCACTTGGTTCGCCTTGGCTGACGTATTGATTCACCCCTCTCACTCTGAGGGCCTGGGATCCGTGATCCTGGAAGCCAACCTGGCCGGACTACCCGTGATCGCTACCCGCGCTGGAGGCATTCCCGATATCGTTGCGGATGGCCGCAATGGCTGGCTGATCGGTCCCGGTGACGCGGCGGCGCTGGCAGAACACATCGTGCAGCTGAAGCAAGATCCGGCACTGCTGACTCAGATGTCACAGGCCGCATCGGAATACGTTGATCAATTCGATATCCGTCACACGGCACAGCACTATCAGGCGCTATACGAGAGCTGTCGCGCATAGACGCCATAGCGACTCACTCGTGCAAGGCCTCATCCTGCCACAAACAAAAAGGCCGAACCCAAAGGTTCGGCCTTTTGCCATCAGTAAACAGCCAGGCTGCTTACATCATGCCGCCCATACCGCCCATATCTGGCATCGCTGGAGCAGGCTTGTCTTCTTCGATTTCAGTGATCATGCACTCGGTGGTGATCATCAGACCGGCTACAGAGCCCGCTGACTGCAGCGCAGTACGCGTGACTTTGGCAGGATCAAGGATACCCATTTCAAACATGTCACCGTATTCGCCAGTCGCGGCGTTGAAGCCGTAGCTGCCTTCGCCTTTCTTGACCTTGTCGCTCACCACAGAGCCTTCACCACCGGCATTTTCAACGATTTGACGCAGCGGTGCTTCCATCGCGCGACGCAGTAGGTTGATCCCTACGGTCTGGTCTTCATTGTCACCTTTCAGGTCAGTGATCGATTGCAACGCACGAATCAACGCCACGCCACCGCCGGCAACGACGCCTTCTTCAACCGCTGCACGAGTCGAATGCAGGGCGTCTTCCACGCGGGCTTTCTTCTCTTTCATTTCGACTTCAGAACCGGCGCCGACCTTGATCACAGCTACACCGCCCGCCAGTTTGGCCACGCGCTCTTGCAGCTTCTCACGGTCGTAGTCAGAAGAACTGTCTTCGATTTGACGACGGATCTGGGTCACACGCGCTTCGATTTCAGCAGCCTGACCCGCGCCATCGATAATGGTGGTGTTTTCTTTGCTGATATTGACGCGCTTCGCGGTCCCCAGGTCATCCAGCGTGGTGGTTTCCAGTGAGCGACCCACTTCTTCCGATACCACTTGACCACCGGTCAGAACCGCGATGTCCTGCAGCATTTCTTTGCGACGATCACCAAAGCCTGGCGCTTTCACCGCAGCCACTTTAACAATGCCACGCATGTTGTTGACGACCAGTGTCGCCAGCGCTTCGCCTTCCACATCTTCTGCAACAATCAGCAGGGGCTTGCCTGACTTAGCGACACCTTCGAGCACCGGCAGCAGTTCACGGATGTTGGCGATTTTCTTATCCACCAGCAGGATGAACGGGTTATCCAGCTCCGCGCTCATGTTGTCTTGGTTATTGATGAAGTAAGGCGAGAGGTAACCGCGGTCAAACTGCATACCTTCGACCACGTCCAGCTCGTCTTCGAAACCACTGCCTTCTTCAACAGTAATGACGCCTTCTTTACCTACTTTTTCCATCGCTTCAGCGATGATGCGACCGACGTTTTCGTCGCTGTTCGCAGAGATGGTACCGACTTGCGCAATGGCCTTGCTGTCTTCGCAAGGACGGGCGAAGCCCTTGATCGCTTCAACCGCAGCTTGGACACCTTTATCGATGCCACGCTTCAGATCCATTGGATTCATGCCCGCAGCAACGGATTTCAGCCCTTCGTTCAGGATGGCCTGGGCCAATACGGTCGCGGTGGTGGTGCCGTCACCGGCTGCATCGTTGGTCTGAGAAGCCACTTCCTTGACCATCTGCGCGCCCATGTTTTCGAACTTGTCTTTCAGTTCGATTTCTTTGGCGACAGAAACACCGTCTTTGGTCACGGTGGGCGCACCGAAAGACTTGTCGAGCACCACGTTACGACCCTTGGGGCCCAAGGTTACTTTCACCGCGTCGGCCAGAATGTTGACACCCGCCACCATACGCTGGCGCGCGGCATTTCCGAATTTTACGTCTTTTGCTGTCATCTTCTTAATCCTGTATCAGTATCTTGTTCGTTAGCTTAAAGAGGCGGGAAATCAGGCTTCGATCACGCCGTAGATTTCGTTCTCGCTCATGATCAGCAGCTCTTCACCATCGATTTTCACGGTGTTGCCTGCGTACTGACCGAATACCACTTTGTCGCCGACCTTGACCGACATGGCCTGTACGTCGCCGTTGTCCAGCACTTTACCGTTACCGACAGCCAGAACTTCGCCTTGAGAAGGCTTTTCCTTGGCATTACCGGGCAGCACGATGCCGCCAGCGGATTTGGTTTCCTCTTCGTTACGGCGAACTACAACTCGGTCGTGTAATGGACGGATTTTCATCTCAAAGATTCTCCTAACAGGTTCTAAAACCGAAAAGCTATCTCCCCCGCTTTGCAGGGTGGATAAATTTTTAAACGGAAAACAGCAGCTTAGTTAAATGTGCCGTGATCCCCATAACTGGGTGGCACTATAAATGGGGGCCGCATGGACCATTTCAAGCGTCACGGCAATTTTTTTTTACAGGGCCTCATGCTCGCCACAGACGAAGACTGCATTTAGGGCTTTTTGGAGTCATCCAAGGAACGCGAGGGCTGGCTGCTGTCACTTTCACGTTCGAATTCTCCCTCGAAAACCTGAGGCCGCCCTGCGTTTGACCTCGCATGAGGTGCCGCCCCCGACTGCGGCCCTTGATGATAGGAGCGTACCTGCACTTGTGCGGCCATTTTGGCGAGGACCCGGCGTGCAATCTGACGTCGAAACACTGGGTTGAGTAAGGCAAAGCCCATACAGTCGGTGATTAAGCCCGGCGTCAGTAAGAGCGCTCCGGCGACTGCCAGCATGACGCCTTGGGCCAACTCATCCACCGGTAATTGCCCAGCCTGCATGCGCCCCTGCATCTGCAACAAGGTTTGCAATCCCTGCCGCTTTAGCAGGGAAACCCCGATCATCGCCGTGAGGATGACCAATAGCAGTGTCCAGCCGCCGCCAATGATCTCGGCCACTCGAAACAACAACCACAACTCAGTGATAGGCACCAATACGAAGAGTAAGAAAAAAGGCATGCGCGCTCCTACACAGATCTGCACTTCCGAGGCAGTGTAACAGATGCAGGAGGCTCGCTTCAGTACTCGCGTTTCGCTAACATGCGGCTCATCAAACGACCTGAGGAAGAAGAGTGCCATGCAAATCAAAAACTCTGTGATTGCGATCACCGGCGCTGCCAATGGCTTGGGCAAAGCGATCGCGCTCGACCTGGCAAAACAGGGTGCCCGCCTCGCCCTGCTGGACGTCAATATCGAGGCCCTAAACGCCAGCGCACAAGCGTGCGCAGCGACAGGCGCGGAAGTACGACCCTATGTCTGCAACGTCGCCGATGAAGCGCAGGTAGAACAAAGCTTTGCCGCCATCGTCGAACACTTTGGCCAACTCCATGGTTTGGTAAACAATGCCGGCATCTTACGTGACGGCCTGCTGCTGAAAGCCAAGCAAGGCAAAGTTGAGAAAAAACTCTCTTTGGCTCAGTGGCAAGCCGTGATTGATGTCAATCTGACCGGTGTCTTCCTCTGCGCACGGGAGGCCAGCGCACAGATGATCGAGCAGGGCTGCCAAGGGTGTTTGATCAATATCTCGAGCATTTCGCGCGCCGGCAATATTGGCCAGACCAACTACAGCGCCGCCAAGGCCGGTGTGGCCGCCATGACGGTAACTTGGGCGCGTGAGCTTGCAGCCCATGGGATTCGATCCATGGCGATCGCGCCAGGATTTTTCGCTACGGAGATGGTCGCGTCCATGCCGCCCGACGTACTCGAGAAATTCACCCGTCAGATCCCACTACAACGCGTCGGCGATCCCACACAGATTGCCCATACCGTACGCTTTATTTTGGAGAATGATTATTTAACTGGACGCGTCATCGAAATCGATGGCGGCGTACGGCTCTAATCTCCGAGTCCGACATTGCCCAAAGTCGAGGATCAACAGGCCATTTTAAACGTTTTAGGTGCAATCCCCCCCGGGAGTGTCTGCACCTATGGTCAGGTCGCTAAACTCGCCGGCCAGCCAGGTAAAGCCCGTTTGGTGGCCTACATCCTCAAACATCTCCCTGCAGACAGTTCAATTCCTTGGCATCGCGTGATCAATGCCCAGGGGCGCATCGCATTTCCCCGCGACAGTCTCCCCTTCATGCGACAAAAAGCGTTACTCGAGGCTGAAAAGGTGGTCTTCTCAGCGAGCGACTCGATAAATTTGCAGCATTTTCTGTGGCCAAAATGAGCATTTCTACACACTTTTCGTGTCTATTTTTTAAGCTAATGTGCCAAGTCGCAAAATGCCCTGTTCAGCTGTTTTTTTTGAGCTAAATTTAGGAGACGCTCAATCTTCATCCAAGCAACATGTTCGTTTACTCAGGCGCGCAGTAGAGCAGATATTACGTTATGTCCAACTTGGCCAAACAGCTCCGTCATCATCATCCACGTTTGTTGCAGCTGATGGAGCAGCACAACCTTGCATTGAGCGATATTGAAAGGCTCGCGCATTTTCTGCATGCGGTCGATGATGAGCTGGAACAGTTCGATCAGAGCCAGCAGGTGTTGGAGAAATCGATTGAGCTCAGCGCCAATGAGCTGAACTATCACACCCGAGCCCTAAAGCAGCAAATTGATATTCTGGAGCAGACCAAGAGCGCACTGCTGGAATCCAACTCCTTACTTGAAGCCAGCCTGAACGCGACACATGAGGCCCTCCTCGGGCTTGATTTGTTCGGCAACATTCGCCTGCAAAATTGTAACTTTCGCAATCTGTTCGGCATCGACAATGAGCCGGAGCCACCTTGTACCATTGATGACTTAGTCACGCTGGCCGAAGCACGCCTCGAAGATGCCAAACCTCTGCTCCGAGAAATTCGCCACACGCTCGAGCATCCTGCACAACAATCGGAATGTGAGTTCCGCACTCGCAATGGGCGCACCATTGAGTGCTTCTCCAATCCGCAATGGCAAGGACACAAGATTGTGGGCCAGGTCTGGAGTTTTCGCGACATCACGGAACTCAAGCTGAAAGAAGAGGAAGCACGGCATCGCGCTTATCATGATTTGCTAACCGGCCTACCCAATCGCCGCCTACTCTCTTCGCGCCTGACGCAGATGTTGCAGTTGGATCGTCAGCGAAATGCCCAAACAGTCGTTTTGTTTATGGATCTGGATGGATTTAAAGACGTCAATGATTCGCTGGGCCACAGCGTCGGCGACGCCTTACTTAAGGATGTCTCGATGCGTTTGGAAGCCTTATTGCCGTCAGGCGCCGTACTGTACCGCCATGGCGGGGATGAATTTGTGGTCACCATGGAGAATCAGCACAGCACGCAACTGGCGGAAATCTTCTCCAATCGCGTATTACATGCCTTTCAAAGCCAACCCTTCCAGTTGGGCGAGGATGACATCTACATCAGTACCAGTATCGGCATCGCTTTCGCGCCCGATCATGGCGACGATACCGACAAGCTGATCGCCCATGCCGACATGGCGATGTACCAGGCTAAGACCCAAGGCAAGAACGTTTACCGTATTTTCAGAGCGGATCGCGAAAGCATGCCGTCACACCGGCTGAAGATCCGCAATCAGCTCAAGCTGGCACTTGAACGCGACGAGTTCGAGTTGTTCTTCCAACCCAAAGTGTCCCTCGAAAGCGGCATGATTATGGGAGCCGAAGCACTCATTCGCTGGCGATCCAACCAGGGTGAGTATCGCAGCCCCCTCGAGTTTATCCCAATTGCTGAAGAAAGCGGCCAGATCGTACCCATCAGTCAGTGGGTGATTCGGCGCAGCTGTCAGCATCTCAAAGACTGGAGCAGCTTCCTACCTGAAGATTTTGCATTGGCCTTGAACATCAGCGCCAAGCATTTTCAGCGCGGCCAATTGCAGTTGGATATTGCGAATCTGTTGGGCCAGTTCAATATTCGCCCGCAACAACTCGAACTGGAAGTCACCGAGACCGCGATTATGGATGATGTGGAATTGGCGGTAGAGACATTAAATGCGCTGAAGAAACTGGGCATTCGTACCGCGATCGACGACTTCGGTACGGGCCATAGCTCACTCAGTTATTTACGTAAATTACCCATCGAAATCCTTAAAATTGATAAGAGCTTCGTCGACGAGATTCTGATTTCGAAAGAAGACCGCACGCTGGTCAAAGGCATTATCGACATGGTGCACGCCCTAGGCATTCAAGTCGTGGCCGAAGGGGTGGAAAACCATGAAATGGCCATGCTACTGAGTGACATGCAGTGCGACCTGGTACAAGGCTACCACTACTGTCGTCCCGTGTGCGAAGCCGAGTTCATCGAACTGATCCGCAATCAGCAGTGCTATCTCTAAAGACAGATCGCCTGATCAAATCGCACTGGACAGTGCTCTGAGCCGCTTCCGAATGCCGTACAGAAAGATCAAACTGGGCACCACCATCAGTGTGGTTAGCAAGAAAAACATAAACCAGTCTCCGTCTAACCAATCCACCAAGACGCCGCTGTAAGAGGCTAGAAACGTACGCCCCAAGGTTCCGATAGACGCCATCAGCGCGTACTGACTGGCGGTAAAGGCCTGACTGCACATAATCGATAAAAACGCCACAAACGCCACGGTCGCCCAGGCCGAGGTGAAGCCGTCAACCAGCACTGCCAACAACAGGAGTTGCTTATCGGGACCCACCGCCGCCAGCAACGCAAACAGCAGATTGCTGGCGCTCATCGCTATACCACCAATAAACAGCCCGCGCAGAATGCCATAGCGAATGGTGACAAATGAGCCGAGCAATGAGAACACAATGGTGACCCACCAGCTGACCAGTTTGGAGTAGACCGCGATATCCGTATTGCTAAACCCAATCTCCTTGTAGAACACGATCGACATCCGCCCCAAAAAGGCTTCGCCGATTTTGAACAAGAAGATAAACAGCAAAATGCTACAGGCGAACCAAAAGCCATTGCGTCGGAAAAATTCGGCCATTGGTTCAACAAAGCTGACCCACAGCCAAACCAGCAGGGGGTGCCCTTTCATGGTTTCGCGCAGCGCCTTGGCGCGCTCGGCCTGCATCGCCTCGCGCTCAGTTTCGGGTTCTTCAGCTGACAGGGGCACCAGCAACAGCACCAGCATCATGGCCGCCATCACCTGATACACCTGCGCCCAGGACCAGCCCTGCAAGTCAGACAGAAAGAACGGCAGGGCACCCAAGCCCGCAAAGCCCGTCCACCAGCCCATGGTCGCCATGGCAGAGCCTGCCGCGACTTTGTCAGAGTCCGTCAGCGCAAACGAGTCGATACGAAAGGCATCGATGCTGATGTCCTGCGTCGCCGAAGCAATCGCCAGCAGCAAGGCCAGCAACTTGGCTTCTAGCAACTGCTGGCCAGGGTCTACACAAGAGATCGCCAGACAGGCCGCCACCACCAATAGCTGCATGCTCATGATCCAGCTGCGGCGCTGTCCAAACAGTCTCCCTAAGATGGGTAGCTTGACCCGGTCAAGCAAGGGCGACCAGGCAAAGTTGATGGAATAGGCGATAAAAATCAGGCCAAAAAAGCCGATATTACTGCGCGTAATGCCCTCTTCTGAGAGCCACGCAGTCATTGCTGATCCGATAATGACCCAAGGAAAACCGCTGGCGATTCCGAGGCCAAAAATGCGCCATAAACGGGCATCTCGATACGTCGCAACGGCGTCTCGCCAGTTATGATTCTTGTTATAGGTCGACAACGGTATGTTCAGTCCCTGAAGTTATTGAATTGCAAAGGCACATCCAACTCGGCTGCGCGCAACATCTGGATGACTTCCTGCAGCTCGTCCCGCTTTTTACCGGTCATGCGTACTTTGTCGCCTTGGATTGAGGCTTGCACCTTAATCTTGCTGTCTTTAACTAATTTTACAATTTTTTTCGCCGTGTCCTGGTCGATGCCCTGTACCACGGAAAACGCGCGCTTGATCAATTTTCCGGTCCGCGTTTCCTTCGGTGTACTGAGCGATCGGGCATCCAGTCCGCGCTTAGTGAATGACGACCGGAGAATGTCAGTCAATTGTTCTAATTGAAAATCCTGCTCCGCAGTCAGAACAATTTCTTCCTTATTCAGCTCGACATTGGCGGTTACATTCTTAAAATCCCAACGCGTAGCGAGCTCTCTTTTGGCATGATCAACGGCATTGGTGACTTCGTGAAAATCAACTTCTGAGACGGTATCGAAAAAGGGCATGCTGAACTCCCTGAACATTTTTTTTAAAGGCGGCTATTATAACTAAGGATGTTCGGAAAGACTCCGGGCGCCACAGCTTTTTATTTGCCCGCATGCCCCAAAACGAGAACGATTAATCTCATGCCTAACCTTGACTTGTCCATTCTGATCGTTGACGACACCAAATTCAGTAGCACTCTGATCGCCAAAACCCTTGCCAACGCTGGCTACCGCGACCTGCGCATCGCCAATGATGCCAAGTCTGCCCTGGCCATGCTGGAGCAGAAACGCTGTAGCGTCCTGATCGCTGACTGGCTGATGCCGGAAATGGATGGACTCGAAATGACTAAGAAAGTGCGCCAGCTCGATGAGCAGGCCAATCACTTTACCTATGTCATCCTGCTGACCGCGAAAGAAAGCCCCGATGCCCTGACCGAAGCCTTCGACAAAGGCGTGGAGGATTTTATTTTCAAGTCCGACATGTCGAAGCAGTTGCTACCGCGCATTTATGCCGCCGATCGCATGGCTGACCAGCAAAATACGCTGCTCACGGCCAACCAGTTGCTGCTGGAGAACAATCAGCACCTGGAACAGTTTAATTTGATAGATATCGAGACCGGGATCGGCAATCAACGCTACCTGCAAGATGCAATGGAGCGTCAACTGCGCCACACTGAAGCGCGTAGCGGCGTCACCAGCTATATGCTGATTCGCATCAAAAACTGGAAAGACATCAAAACGCGTAACAAGCAGCATGTGCTGGAAGAGGTGTCGGTGGGCATCGCACGACGCTTGCGCAACCTGACCCGTCCGCTCGATGTCGTGTGCCGCGTCGCTGAAGATACCTATGGCATTCTGGCCAATTTTGAAGACATCGAACACTGCACCATGAGTGCTTATCGTCGCGTCTTCGATGGCATCAACCACCAGTCATTCCGCACGTCTTCGGGCTATATCTCGGTCAAGGTCGCCTCCAGTGTGTGCACCATCGCCGCGGATACCACACCCATCCCTAGCGTACAACAAGTGGAAGAGGGCTGCAGTGAGCTGCTCAAACATGCAGTGGAAGCCGACACGCTCACCCTGAATCGCTGGAAATCTTAAAGCTACCGCACTCCTTTGGTTCACATGCCGCAGTGACGCATGTGAACCCTTAAGCCAGACCTTCCTCAACACACAAATTGCAACACTTAAGTTACAGTTTTCAAACGTCTCTTTACCCGACTCCAATACTCAAAATCTCTTAGACGTCATACACTTATATACGTGGATTTGAGTAGTATCCCCCCTAGGCGGAGGGTAATGTTGTACCTCCGCCATTTTTTAGGGGCCGTTTCAATCCTCCGAATTTTTTCGTCCTTTCATGCGTGGTTTTTTAAGGCGTGCCCGTTTCGGCGCGCCTTTTTTTTGCCCGAAGCAGGGAGAAATCAAAAAGCCTGAAGTCATTGAAAATAGTAGGTTGTGATGAGGGACGAATCACAACAAGAAGACAACTCGGTGCTTGCCCCTCATCACCACGTCGCCGGCTGTTGGGATTCCTTTGTCATCCCAACCTACGCGCCTTGTATCGAATAGAAGGTGTGGCCTTAAGGAGATCCCG
>JBFHRI010000050.1:0-13830 GCA_041591755.1 Oleiphilaceae bacterium | reverse complement strand
GCGCCTTTTTCGTAGAACATGCGTTTGTTTGGCAAGCCGGTGATGTAATCGTGGTAGGCCATATGACGCATGGTTTGCATATGCTCCATGTTTTCGATGTCCTGCATCACGCGGCAGAAAAATTCCTCATGGCTAAAGGGTTTCATCAAAAAGTCATTCGCGCCGTTTTTTATAAATTTCGCGGACAGGCGGCTATCGCCTTCGCCGGAGAGGCCGATGATGACCAAGTCGTTGAAGCGAACGTCTTTACGAATCTCGCGCACCAAATCAAAACCATTCATGCGTGGCATGTTGTAGTCGGTGATCAGCATGCGAATCTCGGGGTCCGACTGAATTTGTTTTAGCGCCGTATCACCATCATCTGCTGAGATAACCTGAAACATATGTGATTTCAGTAGGTTGCAAACGTAGTTGCGGGAGGTGCTGGAGTCATCGGCGACCAATATTTTGATGTGCTTGTTCTTGCGCAGGCGGTGTACCAGTTTAATCACGTATTCATAGGAAAACCGGCTTTCCTTGACGACGTAGTCGACAACGCCCCGGTCGAGAATTTGCGAGCGCGTATCTTCGTCGAAGTTACCGGTCAGTACGATAACTGGGAGTTTGTAGGGCTTTATGGCGTCGACAATTTCGCCATTGGGGGCGTCGGGCAGGTTCAGGTCCACTACAGCCGCTAAAAAGCGCGAGGGGTCTTGTTTGCTCAGTATTTCTTTGGCTTCGGCCAGTGTGGTGGCGATGTCGCAGTCGAGCCCTGGATGCGCTTTTAACACATGGCGGACAATCTTGGTGACGATAGGGCTGTCTTCTACCAACAGGAATTGATTCATGCGTGCCTCATAAAGCGCTCACGAGCTGGGCTTGGAACAGAATAATGCGATCTTTGGTTAATAGCTTAGATGGTCTTGGCCTGGTCTCCAGTTTTTGCAATATCAAGCGTCACTTTTATGTTGTAGCTGTGGTAAAATCGCGCGCTTTGGCGGGTAACTCCGAACCTCTGCTGTGACAGAGGCCGGAATCGCCTGTTTCGCTTCAAGGCCGTGATTGGTCGCTTGTCTGATATGCCCGAAGTTGCTCGACGCTTCGTGTCGTACAGAGGGTTAGTCAATCAGCCAACGCCGATCAGAATAATGACAGGAACGCGATCCACATGGGTGAGCAAGCAAAAGAAATCCTCCCGATCAATATCGAAGACGAACTCAAACAATCCTATCTCGACTATGCGATGAGCGTAATCGTCGGTCGCGCCTTGCCTGACGCCCGCGATGGCCTCAAGCCGGTGCACCGTCGCGTGCTGTTTGCGATGAGCGAGTTGGGTAATGACTGGAATAAGGCGTACAAGAAGTCGGCGCGTGTGGTCGGTGATGTCATCGGTAAATATCACCCGCATGGCGACTCCGCCGTGTACGACACGATCGTCCGGATGGCTCAGCCGTTCTCGCTGCGTTACACGCTGGTTGATGGTCAGGGGAACTTCGGTTCGATCGATGGCGATAACCCGGCAGCGATGCGATATACCGAAATTCGCATGAAAAAGCTGGCGCATTCGCTGTTGGCCGACCTGGACAAAGAAACCGTCGATTTCGTACCCAACTATGACGGCACTGAACAAATTCCTGAAGTGATGCCGACACGGGTACCCAATTTGCTGGTCAATGGTTCCTCCGGCATCGCGGTAGGCATGGCCACCAATATTCCGCCGCACAATTTGACCGAAGTCATTAATGCGTGTTTGGCACTGATCGAAGACCCGCATCTCACGGTCGATGACCTGATGCAGATTATTCCGGGCCCCGATTTCCCGACCCAGGGCATCATCAATGGTCGCGCCGGTATTGTGCAGGCCTACCAGACGGGTCGTGGCAAGATCTATCTGCGGGCGCGCTACGAAACCGAAACCGACGCCAAAACCGGTAAAGAACGTATCGTCATCACCGAGATTCCTTACCAGGTCAACAAAGCCCGTCTGGTCGAGAAAATCGCCGAGCTGGTCAAAGAAAAGAAAGTTGAAGGCATCACCGAGCTGCGCGATGAGTCGAGCAAAGAAGGGATGCGCGTGGTGATCGAATTGCGTCGAGGTGAAATGCCCGACGTCATTATGAACAACCTGTATTCCCAGACCCAGCTTGAAAATGTGTTTGGGATCAACATGGTGGCGCTGGTCGACGGCGAGCCGCGTACGATCAACCTGAAGCAAGCGCTCGAAATCTTCATCAAGCATCGTCGTGAAGTGGTGACCCGTCGCTCGGTATTCGAGCTGCGCAAGGCGCGTGAACGCGGTCATTTGGTCGAAGGTCTGGTAGTGGCGCTGGCCAATATTGACCCGATTATTGCCGCGATCAAAGCCTCGCCGACCGCTGCCGAAGCCAAAGAGCGCTTGATGGCGCAGGGCTGGGAGCCGGGCAATGTGGTCGCCATGCTGGAGCGGGCCGGTGAGAACGCCTGTCGTCCGGATGATCTGGAGCCGCAATATGGTTTGCGTGATGGGAAGTACTTCCTGTCACCGGTGCAGGCGCAGGAAATCCTCAACATGCGTCTGCAAAAGCTGACCGGACTCGAAATCGAGAAGCTGATTGAAGAGTTCAAGGTGCTGCTGGAAAAGATCGCTGAGTTGCTGGAGATTCTGTCCAACCCAGATCGTCTGATGGAAGTGATTCGCGGTGAGCTGGTTGAAGTACGTGACGAATATGGTGACGGCCGTCTGACCGAGATTATGAGTTCGCGTCTCGATCTGACCATCGCTGATTTAATTAATGAAGAGACCCTGGTCGTCACGATTTCCCACAGTGGCTACGCCAAGACCCAGCCTTTGGCTGACTATCAGGCGCAACGGCGTGGTGGTCGTGGTAAGTCTGCAACCGCCATGAAAGATGAAGACTTCATCGAGAAGCTGCTGGTGGCCAACTCGCACGACACCATTTTGTGCTTCAGTAATAAAGGTAAGGTGTATTGGCTGCGCGTCTTTGAAATTCCGCAGGCCAGCCGGGGCTCCAAAGGGCGTCCGATGGTCAATATCCTGCCGCTGGAAGAAGGTGAACGCGTCACCACCTTCCTGCCGGTCAAGGAATACACCGAGAACCATTACGTGTTTATGGCCACGGCGCAGGGCACAGTCAAGAAGACCCCCTTGGAAAACTTCAGTCGTCCACGCTCTAACGGCCTGATTGCCTTGGCTTTGGATGAGGGCGACACCCTGATTGGCGCGGCGATTACCGACGGCACGCGTGAAATCATGCTGATGAGCAATTCCGGCAAAATGATTCGCTTTAAGGAAGAAGATGTGCGCGCCATGGGGCGTCTCGCCCGGGGTGTGCGTGGCATTCGCATCGCGCCCGAGCATCGCGTGGTCTCGCTGATATTACCCGAGGACAACGGTTTGCTGCTGGTGGCCAGCGAGAACGGTTACGGCAAACGGACTCGGATGGACGAATTCTCAGTGATTGGTCGGGGTGGTCAAGGTGTGATTGCGATGCAGTGTTCCGACCGAAACGGTCTGCTGGTTTCAGCGGTACAGGTCTTCGATGGCGACGAGCTGATGCTGATCAGTGATCAGGGTACCTTGGTCCGCACGCGTACCGAAGAAGTTTCGGTGTTGGGGCGCAACACCCAGGGTGTGCGCCTGATCAAACTGGCTGAAAATGAAAAACTGGTCGCGGTCGAACGTATCGACGAGGCGGTCGTCGCTGAGGAGCAAGATCTCGAACTCGTCGGGGAGGCTGTCGAAGAGGGTGAAGCCGCTCCGGGTCAGGCAGACGATGCCAGCACTTCCGCGTCGGCAGACGATCAAGATGCCGATCCTTCGCTGCACTGATCGGGATAGGGAGTGTCAGCGAAATGAGTGAGCAAAAGACGACCCTGGCGGCTTTGCGCCAGCAGATTGATCTGCTGGATGCACAGATCCAAAGCCTGATCAACCAGCGTGCCGAATGCGCCCAGAAAGTGGCTGAAGTGAAGCAGCAGGAGGCTGGCGACAAGACGGTGCAATATTATCGACCGGAGCGCGAAGCACAGGTCTTGCGTGAAGTCATGGCGCGCAATACCGGGCCCTTGCCGGGCGAGCAAATGGCACGCTTGTTTCGCGAGATCATGTCGGCCTGTCTGGCTTTGGAGAAACCGCTCGCGGTGGCCTATTTGGGGCCCGAGGGCACCTTCACCCATGCAGCGACGCTGAAGCATTTCGGACACTTTGTGCAGGCCGAACCGATGGCCGCGATTGATGAGGTGTTTCGCGAAGTCGCCGCCGGCGCCGTCAGCTATGGCGTGGTGCCGGTGGAAAATTCGACAGAAGGGATGGTGTCGCACACGCTCGACAGCTTCATGGATTCGCCCTTATATATCTCGGGAGAGGTCAAGGTACGTATTCATCATCATCTCCTGTGCAAGACCGAGCAGCCGTTAAGCGCGCTGACGCGTGTTTATTCGCATTCACAGTCGCTGGCGCAATGTCGTAAGTGGCTGGATGCGAACTGTCCGACCATCGAGCGCGTGGCGGTCGCCAGCAATGCTGAAGCGGCGCGTTTGGCCGCAAAAGAGCCCGGTGTAGCCGCGATCGCGGGCGAAATGGCTGCCGAACGGTATGCGCTGAAAAAGCTGGCTGAAAATATCGAAGACCGGCCCGACAATACTACGCGCTTTATGATTATTGGGCGCGATGTGGTGCCGCCGAGTGGACAGGACAAAACCTCCATTATGGTCTCGGCCAAGAACAAACCGGGTGCGCTGTATCATGTGCTGGAACCGTTCCATCGCCATAACGTGAGTTTGACCCGGCTGGAAACTCGGCCATCACCCACCGGCACTTGGGCCTATGTCTTCTTCATTGATTTTGAGGGACATATCGAAGACCCGAATATTCAGCAGGTGATTAGTGAGATTTCGCCCGATGCGGTGGAGATCAAACATCTGGGTTCCTATCCGGTGGGAGTGCTGTAAATGAGTTGTGACTTGATCAAATTAGCGCAACCCGGCGTGCAGGCGCTGCATCCCTATCAGCCAGGTAAACCAATTGAAGAGCTGGAGCGGGAGCTGGGGCTCAAGAACATCGTTAAATTAGCATCCAATGAAAACCCGCTGGGGCCTAGCCAGATTGCCCTGGATGCCATTGCGCGCGCCTCTCGCAGTCTCACGCTTTACCCCGATGGCAACGGATTCGTGTTAAAAAAGGCGTTATCGGAAGCCTTGCAGGTCAGCCCGTCGCAAATCACGCTGGGTAATGGCTCGAATGATGTGCTCGAGCTGATCACGCGTGCCTATGCCGGTCCTGGTGACGAGATCGTCTTCTCTCAATACGCCTTTGCTGTGTATGCGCTGTCGTGCACAGCGGTGGGGGCGACACCGGTACAAACCTTGGCCAAAGACTGGGGGCATGATCTTGATGCAATGCTTGCAGTCCTCAGCGAGCGTACGCGCCTCGTGTTTATTGCCAATCCAAATAACCCCACTGGCACCTGGCTGGGCAAGTCTGAAATCGAACGTTTTCTACAGACGGTGCCAGAAAATGTGCTGGTGGTGCTGGATGAGGCGTATGGCGAATATATCGACCATCCTGACTACCCCGATGCACTACAGTATTTGGCGCAATACCCGAATTTGATCCTGACGCGCACTTTTTCCAAAGCCTGGGGTTTGGCGTCTTTGCGCGTCGGCTATGCCGTGTCGCATCCTGATGTGGCGAATATTCTGAATCGCGTGCGCCAGCCCTTCAATGTCAACGCCTTGGCCTTGGCGGCGGCGAGTGCGGTATTGCAGGATGTCGACTATCTTGCGCGCTCGCGCAGTGTCAACACGCAGGGCCTGGCGCAGTTGGAGCAGGGCTTTGCAGCCCTAGGTTTGGATTTTATTCCCTCGCTTGGCAACTTTATCAGTTTCGATACAGGACGAAACGGGCAAGATGTTTATCAGGCACTATTGCGCGAAGGGGTTATCGTGCGTCCATTAGGGCCTTATGGGATGCCGGCACACTTGCGTGTCAGCGTCGGTCTGCCGCAAGAGAATGCCCGTTTTCTGGAGGCGTTGGCCAAAGTTTTATGAGTGTGACGGTCAATAAACTGGCTGTGATCGGCCTGGGGCTGATTGGTGGCTCGGTCGCCAAAGCCGCTCGCAGTAGCGGCTTCGCCAAGCTCACAGTGGGTTATACGCTGCGCGCGAATGATGCGCGCCTGGGTGTTGAATTGGGCGTCATCGATGCCGTCGCGTCCGACCTCGAAAGCGCGGTCAAAGACGCAGATATCGTGGTATTGGCGGTGCCGGTCAGCGCCTTTCGCAGCACGCTGCAGGCGATAAAGCCTGTCTTGGCGGCGCATACCGTGGTTACCGATGTCGGTAGCGTGAAGGGCGACTTTGTTGATGCTGTACGCGAAGTTTTTGGTGGCGTTCCGCCCAGCGTGGTGCCGGGGCATCCCATCGCTGGCTCCGAGAAAAGTGGCATTACCGCTGCGAATGAAAAATTGTATGTGCAGCACAAGGTGATTTTGACGCCTTTGCCCGAAACGTCTGCAGAAGCACTGGCCTTAACCCGCGCCATGTGGCGGGCTTTTGGGGCCACGGTGTTGGAGATGGATGTACAGCATCACGATGAGGTCTTAGCGGCGACCAGTCATTTACCGCATCTCCTGGCGTTTTCGCTGGTGGATACGCTGGCGGGCGAAGAGGATAACCAGGAAATATTTCGTTATGCCGCAGGAGGCTTTCGCGATTTTACGCGGATTGCCGCCAGCGACCCCTTGATGTGGCACGACATTCTGTTGGCCAACAGCGAGGCCACATTGAAAGTGTTGGGGCATTTCACGGCCGATTTGGCCAAGCTCGCCCAGGCGATTGAGAATAAAGACAGTCAGGCGATCCTCGGTGTGTTTACGCGCGCCCGGGCAGCGCGTGAACATTTCAGCAAAGTATTATCCGGACAGGCATACCTAAAAACCATGAACAGCAAAAACGTTATCTTCAAAGCCAGTGCCGGTGGCGCTGTGCAGGGCTCCATCCGTGTGGCCGGCGACAAGTCCATTTCCCATCGCTCCATCATGCTGGGCGCTTTGGCTGAGGGTGTGACGGAGGTTGAGGGCTTTTTGGAAGGTGAGGATAGTCTCGCGACCCTGCAGGCTTTTCGCGATATGGGGGTGGTAATCGAGGGTCCAGATCGTGGCTTTGTACGTGTACATGGTGTAGGGCTCAATGGTCTGCAGCCGCCTCCGGGACCTATTTATCTGGGCAACTCCGGGACCGGCATGCGCCTGTTCGCCGGTTTGCTGGCCGGGCAGCCCTTTGATACGCAATTGACCGGTGACGAATCGCTGAGTAAGCGTCCTATGGAGCGCGTGGCGGGTCCGTTGCGCAAGATGGGCGCGGTGATTGAGACCAGTGAGGGTGGACGTCCGCCACTCAAGATTAAAGGTGGGCAGAAGCTGCAAGGCATCGACTATGTGATGCCGATGGCCAGTGCGCAGGTGAAATCCTGCCTGTTGTTGGCGGGAATGTATGCCGAGGGTGAAACGCGCGTCACTGAGCCCGCGCCGACGCGTGACCATACCGAGCGCATGCTCAGTGGCTTTGGTTATCCGGTACAGCGCGAAGGTGCGGTGGCGACGATTCGAGGCGGCGGCCGCATGCAAGGTGGCAAGATCGATGTGCCGGCCGATATCAGTTCGGCAGCGTTCTTCCTGGTCGCGGCGTCCATTACGCCGGGTGCGGATTTGACCTTGCAGCATGTGGGCATGAACCCGACCCGGATTGGTGTGATCAATATCCTGCGCTTGATGGGCGCCGACATTGAAGTGCTGAATGCGCGCGAAGTGGGCGGCGAGCCGGTTGCCGATTTGCGCGTGAAACATGCGCCTCTGCGTGGCATTGAAATCCCGGAAGATCAGGTACCGCTGGCGATTGATGAATTTCCTGTGCTGTTTATTGCAGCCGTGTGTGCGGAAGGCGAAACGGTGCTTAGTGGCGCTGAAGAACTGCGGGTTAAAGAAAGCGATCGCATCCAGGTCATGGCAGATGGCTTGGCTCAGCTAGGCGTGCGTTCCGAAGTGACACCCGATGGTATTCGCATCAAAGGCAGTCGTATGCATGGCGGTGTGGTACATAGCCATGGTGATCACCGCATTGCGATGTCCTTTACCGTGGCGGCATTGCGCGCCGAGGGCGATATCGAGATTCACGACTGTGCCAACGTGGCCACGTCGTTCCCGAACTTCGTCAGTTTAGCGCAGCAGGTTGGCATGAAGGTCAGCGTCGAGTCTTAATAGCGGTACGAAGCGGACAAGCGGAGAGAGAGCACATGACGGCAGCCACGCCTAAAAATATTCTGACTATCGACGGCCCCAGTGGGGCCGGCAAAGGCACGATTGCCCAGCGCCTGGCCACCGAACTGGGCTGGCACTTGCTTGACAGCGGCGCGTTATATCGTTTGACAGCCTTGTCGGCGCAAAAGCAGGGGATTGCTTTCGATGATCTGGATGGCCTGGAGCGGGTGGCTTTGGGTTTAAAGGTTGCTTTCTTGCCCTCGGGGCCGGATCAACCGGTGCGCGTGCTGCTGGAAGGCCAAGATGTGACCGCAGAATTGCGCACCGAAACCACCGGTAACAACGCCTCGATCGTCGCGGCTTTGCCGCGTGTCAGGGCGGCTTTACTGCAGTGCCAGAAAGACTTTTATCAGGCTCCGGGTTTGGTGGCAGATGGGCGTGATATGGGCACCGTGGTGTTTCCGGATGCGCCTTTTAAGGTGTTTATGACCGCCAGTGCCGAGGCTCGCGCAGAGCGAAGATTTCAGCAGTTGAAGGCGCAGGGTGAAGATGTTAAAATCGCCGCCCTTTTGCGGGACATCGAAGCGCGCGATGCGCGTGACATGGGCCGCAAGGACGCGCCGCTCAGAGCGGCGGACGATGCGGTGTTGATCGACACAACGACGTTGTCGATTGACGAGGTTTATCAGCAAGTGCTTGATCTGGTTCGTAATAATCGACCGTAAGCTCAAGCCAGAGCAGTGTTGAGCGACCTATGTCGTTTGCAAATTGCTTGCAAAAACGAAGACGCGTCAGGCTCCGGTAATTCAGGCCAGCACACCGGGCCAGGCTAAATTTAACTGACCGTATTAGCTGGTAATACGGATAATGTTTGAAACACAGGAATACGAATGAGCGAGAGCTTTGCTGAACTTTTTGAAGAAAGTTTAAAAGAAATTGATATGACCCCCGGGTCGATCGTCACCGGTATCGTGGTTGGTATCGATAAAGAATGGGTAACAGTCAACGCCGGCCTCAAGTCCGAAGGCGTGATCCCGCTGTCCCAATTCATGAACGACAACGGTGAAGTGACACTGGCGATCGGCGACGAAGTCGACGTAGCCCTCGACGCAGTCGAAGATGGTTTCGGTGAAACGCGTCTGTCACGTGAAAAAGCGAAGCGCGCTGAATCTTGGAAAGAACTCGAAAAAGCCTTTGAGAAAGAAGAAGTGGTCAAGGGCATTATCAATGGCAAAGTCAAAGGTGGCTTTACCGTTGATCTTAAATCTATTCGTGCCTTCCTGCCCGGTTCTCTGGTTGATGTCCGTCCCGTACGTGACACCCTGCACCTGGAAGGTAAAGAGCTCGAATTCAAAGTCATCAAGCTGGACCAGAAGCGTAACAACGTCGTGGTTTCACGTCGTGCCGTGCTGGAAGCTGAAAACAGTGCCGAGCGCGACGCGCTGCTGGAAACCATGACCGAAGGTATGGAAGCGAAAGGTATCGTTAAGAACCTGACCGATTACGGTGCTTTCGTAGACCTGGGTGGCGTGGACGGCCTGCTGCACATTACCGACATGGCGTGGAAGCGTATCAAGCATCCAAGCGAAATCGTCAATGTGGGCGACGAAATTACTGTTAAAGTGCTGAAGTTCGACCGTGAGCGTAACCGCGTGTCACTGGGCCTGAAGCAGTTGGGCGAAGATCCATGGGTACAAATCATGGAGCGTTACCCAGAGAACACCCGCGTGGTGGCGCGTGTGACCAACCTGACCGATTACGGCTGCTTTGCTGAGATCGAAGAGGGTGTGGAAGGTCTGGTTCACGTCTCCGAAATGGATTGGACCAACAAGAACATTCATCCTTCAAAAGTCGTACAAGTGGGCGACGAGATTGAAGTGATGGTATTGGACATCGACGAAGAGCGTCGTCGTATTTCTCTGGGTATCAAGCAGTGTCACGCTAACCCATGGGAAGAGTTCTCTTCCAAGTACAACAAAGAAGACAAGATCAAAGGCAAGATCAAATCGATCACCGACTTTGGTATCTTCATTGGCTTGGAAGGCGGCATCGACGGTCTGGTGCATCTGTCTGACATCAGCTGGCACGAAGCCGGCGAAGAAGCCGTTCGCAACTACAAGAAGGGCGATGAAATCGAAACCGTCATCCTGTCTGTGGATCCTGAGCGTGAGCGTATCTCCCTGGGTATCAAGCAACTGGAGCGCGATCCGTTTGCCGAATATGTCCAAGTCAATGACAAGGGCACCATCGTCAAGGGTACCGTGAAAGAAGTCGATGCCAAGGCGGCTGTGATTGCACTGAACCAAGACGTTGACGCCGTGTTGAAGGCTTCAGAAATGAGCCAGGATCGCGTCGAAGACCTGACCACCCAGCTGAAAGTGGGTGAAGAGGTTGAAGCCAAGATCATCAACATCGATCGCAAGAACCGCGTCATCAACCTGTCCGTTAAGTCGAAAGACATCGATGACGAAAAGCAGGCGATGAAAGAAGTGCGCGAGAAGCAGATGGAATCTTCCGGTCCTACCACGATCGGCGATTTGATCAAAGAGCAGATGCAGAATCGTTAAGATTCTGCAGCGCAAAAAAAACGGGCGTTAAGCTCGTTTTTTTTTGCGACTTGATCTGCAACAAAAAAGTAGGTTTTGCTGGCGCAGTGAAATCGGTAAAATCTGCGGCTTTGCGGGGTTTCGCATCGCCTGTGTGAGGGCGTATCCCGCCTGTCGAAGGAAGACCGAATGTGACTGCCGAAGAGTTTCTGACCGCCCTGGCTCTGATGATGATCTTCGAAGGGCTGGGGCCGGTGCTGTTCCCTCGCCGCTGGCAGGCGTTTATGCAACAGCTGGTGAGTCAGGATCTGACGGCCATTCGTCGCCTGGGTCTGATTAGTCTGGCATTGGGTGTCGTGACCTTGATGATTGTGCGTTCATAATGAGCGTGTACAAGACATACTTAAACCGGAAAACGAGATGAGCAAAACCGATCGTTGGCTGTTGCCGGATGGCGTAGATGAGTTACTGCCGCCAGAAGCCTGGAATGTCGAATTGTTGCGACGCGCCATGCTGGATGTATTCGCCCGTTATGGTTACGAGCTGGTTGTGCCGCCGTTGATTGAGTTCTTAGAGTCCTTGCTGACCGGCACCGGCAATCATTTAGATCTGGAAACCTTCAAGTTAACCGACCAGCTCTCTGGACGTCTGATGGGGGTGCGTGCCGATATTACTCCGCAGATCGCACGCCTTGACTCGCATGCCTGTAAGAGTGGTCGCGTCAATCGTTTTTGCTATGTCGACAGCGTCCTACGCACGCGCCCGGCCAACATGTTGGGTACGCGCTCTCCACTGCAGATCGGGTGTGAGCTGTTCGGCGAAGCCGATCAAGCCGCTGATTTAGAAATCATTTCGGTGATGTTGGCGATCTTAAAAGTGGCCAACATCGAGCGTGTGCATATTGATCTGGCCCATGTTGGTATTTTCAAAGGGCTTGTCGAGTCCGCGGGCTTACATGCCGCTGATGAGGCACGTTTGCTGGATGCGCTGAGCCGCAAATCTGTCCCCGATCTGGATGTTATGGCGCGTGAAGCCGGGGAGCAGTCGGAGTTAATCGCACTGGTTTGCGATATCGCGCGTCTAAGCAGCGGTCATGAGGCCTTGCAGCGTATTCGAGAACAGGTTCAGGCCCTTCGTACGCCACTGCCTGCCGTACTTCGAGCGCTTGATGAGCTGGAAGCCGTAGCCCATGAAATCGCGCGTCGCTTTCCAAGTATCGAGATTGGCTTCGATTTTTGCGAGTTGCGTGGGTACAACTACCACACCGGTGTGATGTTTGCCGCCTATACCCCGGGCATCGGCCAAGCGCTGGCCAAAGGCGGGCGTTATGATGATATTGGTAAGGATTTTGGCGAGTCCCGACCGGCTACCGGATTCAGTGCCGATCTGAAGGTACTGGCGGGATTAGCGCCGAAGCAAGGGCACAAGTTTGGCTCGGGCGTGTTGGCGCCGGCCGGCAACGACATGGCCCTGCTGCAAGTGATTGAAAACCTCAGACAGGATCAACGCGTGATCCAGTTGCTGGGGACTGAACCGGAGTCCGAGACCTATGGCTGTTCGCACCGTTTGGTGCAGCAAGATGGCCACTGGCAAGTAGTCAATATTTGAGAACGCGTCTGCGCGTTCTCACGATCGGAACATGATTAGCGGCTGCACTGTCGGGCAGTTTGCGTTTGATTAAGAGAAGAGAGACATGGGTAAAAATGTGGTCATTCTCGGCACCCAGTGGGGCGACGAGGGCAAGGGCAAGATCGTGGATCTGCTGACGGATCAGGTGGCGGCGGTGGTGCGTTTTCAAGGTGGTCACAATGCCGGACATACCCTGGTCATCGATGGCCAGAAAACCGTGTTGCACCTGATTCCCTCTGGCATTCTGCGTGACAATGTGGTGTGTATGATCGGCAATGGCGTGGTGCTGGCACCGGACGCGCTATTGAAAGAAATCGAGGCACTTGAAGGCAAGGGCTATCCGGTACGGGACCGCCTCAAGCTGAGTTTGGCTTGCCCCCTGATTCTGCCGTTCCACGTGGCCTTGGATAAGGCTCGCGAAGCCGCCAAAGGTGAGAACAAGATTGGTACCACGGGGCGTGGTATTGGCCCCGCTTACGAAGACAAAGTGGCACGCCGCTGCTTGCGTCTGGGCGATCTCGCCAATCCACAGCGCTTTGCTGAAAAGTTGAAGGAAGTCATGGACTACCATAACTTCCAGCTGCAACACTTTTACAAAGTCGAAACGGTGGATTATCAAAAGACCCTCGACGATGCGCTGGAGTTGGCCAAGGTCTTGTTACCGATGGCGTGTGATGTCACCGATCTGTTGCACGAATACCGTAAGCAGGGGGCCCACATCCTGTTTGAAGGCGCGCAAGGCTCTTTGCTCGATATCGACCATGGTACTTACCCCTTTGTGACCTCATCTAACACGACCGCAGGCGGCACGGCTACGGGCAGTGGTTTTGGCCCCCTGTATCTGGATTATGTGCTGGGGATCACCAAGGCCTATACCACGCGCGTAGGTTCGGGTCCGTTTCCGACTGAACTGTTCAATGATCAGGGTAAGCACCTGGCTTCCCGCGGCCATGAATTTGGGGCGACGACAGGGCGCCCACGTCGCTGTGGCTGGTTTGATGCCGTAGGCTTGCGCCATGCCATTCAGATCAACAGCGTCTCAGGCATTTGCCTGACTAAACTCGACGTGCTCGATGGATTGGAAGAGATTCAGGTCTGTGTCGGTTATCAGACCGAGAATGGACCGCTGACGCGTCCGCCCATTGACGGTGAGATGTACCAAAAAATCACGCCGCTATTCGAAACCTTACCCGGTTGGTCTGAGAGTACGCTCGGCGCAAAGTCACTGGAGGAGCTGCCCGAAAACGCGCGTCGCTATATTGCGTATTTGGAGCGGCAAATCGAAGCGCCGATTGATATTATCTCGACCGGCCCCGATCGCAACGAAACCATCGTCTTGCGTCATCCGTTTGCGTGATCCACTGTAAACGTTAAGCAGGCGACTATTTGAAGAAACTGAGTTGGCCGCAATACCCGCAGGG
>JBFHRI010000049.1:0-14019 GCA_041591755.1 Oleiphilaceae bacterium | reverse complement strand
TCGAACGTTTTGCGCTGTCGGCGCGGCTCAAAAAACTGCCGCAGCTGGCGCAGCAGGAGGAAGAGCAATCGTGGCGGGCGCTGGAGCGTTGCGCCAGTCACTTGTTGTTGGCCTGTGTCGAGTCGCCGGCCGGCCTGGCGTTATTGAAATGCTTGCTCGATGGGGTGCCAACCGATGATGAGGGCGAGCCTCTACAAGAGGCCCATGCGGAGCCGGTGGGCAAGCTCAACCTGGCGGGCCTCATCGACGAATTGGAAACGCTGTTTCATCTCGATCCGGAGGGGGTGCCGCGCCGTCGTCGGCACCGCCTGAAATCGCGCCTGATGCAGTGGGCGCCGCCACACTACCAGGTTGTGCCCGTGGTCAGCCAAGCCATGCTGCGCTGGCCCGAAGGGGCGCCGCCCGCTTTGATGCAGCGGTTGTTGGAAACCTACCACTGCCACCGTAACCGCTTGATGACGTCTAACCTGGGCTTGGTGCACAGCATCGCGGCGCGCTTTCGCTATTTGGGTTTAAGTTATGAAGACTTGGTGCAGGAAGGGTGTCTGGGTCTTCTCAAAGCGATCGAGCATTTCGATTGGCGCAAGGGCTATCGCTTTTCGACTTATGCGCATCGGGTCATCAGCCAAAGCATTCACTTGGCCATCGACAAGCAGTCAGCGCTGGTGCGCAAGCCGTTCCGGATGTTGCGCGACAAGGCCTTGGTGGATGAAACGCGCCAGAAAATGGAGCAAAAGCACGGTCGCGCCGTGCAGGCGGCCGAAGTGTTGGCGGCGCTGCCGGAAGACATGCCCTATCGCACATTGCATGGTGAGCGCGTCGCCGCGCCGACTGCCGACGCGCAAGCGCTGTATCAGCATTCCCCCGAGGTACAGGATCACGCCCTAGAGGATGCGGAAGACCATGCCCCGCACACGGGTATCGATGCGCAACGTTTGCTGACGCGTATGCAGCAGTTGCTACCGCAGCGAGAGCAGCTGATCATCCGTATGCGCTTTGGCATCGGCTTGGGTAAGGAGCATACCTTCGAGGAAATTGGTAAGGCCTTGGCCTTGTCGACAGAGCGCGTTAGGCAATTAACGCGCGTATCTTTAGAGCGCTTGCAGCAAGGCTGGTTAGCCTAGGTGCGCCTACCGAAGCGAGTCCACCCTGGCCCTCCCCTCGGATAGAGGGGAGGGCGGTCGACTCGGCCACCGCCCTTTTAAGGCCATGGCGCGGAGGGGGTAGCTTGGCTGGCGCGTGCCAGCCGAAGCCTTTAGTGCAGCTTCGACTTGGGTACCACGCCCACCTGCGGCATGTTGGCCAAGCCGATATCACGCGCATGTTCTTCGAAAGCTTTGTTTTTCCAAAAGAAGGCGCCGGGCATGGTGGTCGGGATGACCAGCACGTAGAACAGGCAGCGTCCGATCAGTAGAGCAACGCTACCGAGTGCCAGCAGGGCCACAAATAAACTGGTACCCAGGGTGCCGTACAGCGGCGCGACCATCAGGGTCAGTGAGGCCAAGCAAGCGATACCCAGTAAGACGTTACGCAAGATGTAGGTTTTGCCAAAGGTCGTGCACTGAATGTAGTGCGCTGCAGCGCCTTCGCCCTGCTCCGTATTCAAGTATTGTGCGTGGCGATATAAACCCAAGCCTTCTGCAGCAAAACCGAGGAACGCGAGCGCGCCAATAAGACTAAACGCTGCATTTTGGCTGGCCAAGGTGCCTTCGCTCATCAGCACGGCCGGGACCAGGAAGCAACCAAGCAAGAGCGCACCCAGGCTGAATTGGGTGCCAAAGAAGGAGGTGATGACCTGCCAATGGTTCCAAAATGGCCGTGCCTTGATACGATAGATCTTGTGCATAAACCACAGCCCCGCCACTCCGCTCACCACAGCAAAGGCGCCCGCTAGCTGGGCCAAAACATCCACAAAGCCCCATTCCAGCCAGGTATTGATCAGCTTCAGGCCGGTGTAGCCGCAAAGGCCGGCGAAGAACATTGCGACGCCGAGCGCTTCGCGCGACAAGGGGGAATACTTCAGGTTATTGAAGCCGCGATAGAAGCGCAGTGGCTTGCCCAAGTGTAAGGTCGAAATAAACAGCACGGCGGCTTGCACCACGATCATCAAGAACAACATCGGCAGGAACAGGAAACTCTGCTGCAGAGTATTAATGGACTCAATACCCAGCATCGGGCCGAAGAACAGCGCCAGGAACGCCCCCATGACCGCTTGCGTCGCCAGGGTAAAGATCACCAGCGGGTTCTCACGCGAACTCAGTCGCTTCAAGTTCCAATGTGTGTCCTTCCCGGCCTTCTCATCAACCACTGAGCGGAAGCTGCCGTCTTCAGCCTTGTGATACTTGATTGGCTGCGAATCGGTGCGCGTGACCTCGTTTGGCATGGTGCGCGTTTGTTGGAACCGAATGTTCGGGTGGGTGATCTCCGGCGAGGGGAAGCCAGGGATGCTGGTCAGCGTCTGCTCGCGATTTTCCGGCGTGTTTTCGATCACGCCAAAGTTTAGAGCGTTCCCCAGACAGGCGGAAACGCAAGCCGGCTTTAAACCGACTTCCAGACGATCCACACACATATTGCACTTCGACACCTGGCCCTCGATGGGATCCAGTTGCGGTGCATTGTAAGGGCAGACCCAGGTGCAATAGCCACAGCCGAAGCAGGTATCTGGATCTTGCAATACCGCGCCGTATTCGGCGTGCTTGGTGTAAGCATTGGTGGGGCAGCCCTTGAGACAGACCGGATCGTCACAATGGTTACAGGCCATGGAGATATTCATGCGCTTGTAGTCGGGGTAAGTGCCGCCCTCGACATAGCCGACCGAGCGAAAGCTGATATGCGCCGGGTTGCCGTTTTTTTCGCTACAGGCCGCCTCACAGGCATGGCAGCCGATGCAGTTGTCGGCGGTAAAGTGAAAACCGTGTTGCTTATAACGGTTGGGGTTATCGCCGACCGCTGGATTCTGGTTGATCTTCAGTGACTGGCCGGGCTCATACTTGCCTTCGAGCAACTCCATGAGGTCAATCATCTGACCATAACGGTTCTTTTCCGGGGTCACCGGATCATTCAACTTCGCATAAGGCTGCTCGCCCGGGCGTGGCTCCCAGATACGAATCGGCTCGGTATAGATTGGATCAGGCTCGGCGCCGATTTGATCCAGGCGGTTGCGTACGGTTTTCCACAAACTCAACATCTCAGTTCCCCTTAATAGTTGCGGCGCTTAGCGTTCAACTCGGCGGCCTCTTTCTGGTCGACATGCTCAATGCGCACGGCGCACTGCTTGTAAGCAGGCTGACGTGAGTGCGGATCGAGCAGGCCCAGTGACACGCGGTTGACGCAGTCGTGGAAGTGGAACGGAATGAATACCATGTCGCGCGGTACGCGCTGCGTCAGCTGCACCAGCACGACGGCATCGCCGCGACGTGATACCAGGCGCACGTAACTTTGATGTTGTACGCCGAGCTCGCGTGCGGCATCCGGATTCATTTCCATGTACGGGGTCGGGCTGAACTTGTTGCAGTTGCCCAGCTTGCCGGTTCGGGTACGGGTATGGAAGTGTTCGACCACCCGACCGCTATTGAGCCAGAACGGGTAGTTGCTGCAAGGTTTCTCGTTATTGTCGATAAACGGCAGAGGAATCAGATTAGCTTTGCCGTCTTTGGTCTGGAATACGCCATCGGTGTATAGGCGCTGATCACCCTTACCGCCTTCCATGCCCTCACGGTAGGGCCATTGGATGCCGCGTGATTGTTCGATCAAGTCGTGGCTCATGCCGCTGATATCGAGCGTGCGGCCGTCGCCCTTGGAGAGTTGTTTCATCTCCTCGAAGGCTTCTGCAGGGGTCTCCGGAAAGTGGATCTTGCGGCCGTTCTCGAAGCGTTTGGCCAGCTCTTTAAAAATCCAGAAATCAGGCTTGGAGTCTGCATGCGGCTCGACCACAGGGCGGATCAGATTGACCCGACGCTCAGTATTGGTGAAGCAGCCGGTTTTCTCAGCCCAGACCGCCGCTGGCAGATACATGTGTGCATACTGGGTGGTTTCGACGTCTTGGTAGGCGTCTTGCACCACCAGAAACTCCAGCTTTTCCAGCGTCTTACGGATACGTGCGGTATTCGGCATCGAGGTCATCGGATTGGTCGCGACCAGCCACAGGCCCTTGACCTGGCCGGTTTCAATGGCCGGCAGGATGTCGGTCATGCACATGCCGCGTTTTTGCGGGAAGAAGGACTCATCGATACCCCAAAACTCCGCAATCTCTTTGCGATGTTCCGGCTTTTCCAGGGCGCGATAGCCCGGTAGACCCGAACAGGAGGACCACTCTCGCGTTCCCATGGCATTGCACTGACCGGTGATCGAGAGGCTGGTGCCACCCGGCTTACCGACGTTGCCAGTAATCAGATTCAGGTTGTTGATACCCACCACACCATCGGAACCATGGGTGCTTTGATTGATACCCATGGTCCAGATGCTCATGGCCGCGCCAGCTTTCGCATACAGGCGCGCCACATTACGAATGGTGTCTTCGTCGATACCGCAAATCTTGGCGGCGGTGATCGGGTCGTAGTCTTTGACGCAGGCTTCAACCGCTTCAATGCCGTTGGTGTGCGCTTCGATATAGGCGCGATCTTCCAAGCCTTCCGCCAGAATTACATGCATCAGGGCGTTGATCAGCACCACATCGGTGCCAGGGGTGATCGGCAGGTGGATATCGGCAAACTGCGCCAGCATGGTGACGCGCGGATCGACCACGATCAGCGGAAACTTGCGTTTCTCCATGGCCTCTTTCAGGCGCCAGTAGATGATGGGGTGTTGCTCGGGCAGGTTAGAGCCCCAGGCGATCAGGCATTCGGTGTGTTCGAAATCTTCATAGCAGCCAGGTGGTCCATCGGAGCCAAAGGAGCGCTTGTAGCCCGACACCGCGGAGGCCATACACAGCGTGGTATTGCCATCGTAGTTGTTGGTGCCGATGCAGCCACGGACCAGTTTGCCAAGGGTGTAAAACTCCTCAGTCATGATCTGGCCGGTAGAAATAATGGCAAATGCGTCGCGGCCATATTGGGACTGGATGCGTTGGATCTCAGAACCCATTTTGTCGAGCGCGGTGTCCCAGTCGGTTCGCTGAAAAGGCAGCCAGGGCTTATCACGCATAATGGGGGTCGTGCCTCGTCCCGAGGCCTCGAACAACTCATGTTCAAAAATGCCCTTGATACACAGCTTGCCGCGATTGACGTCGGCATCCGCGACACCACGTGTGGCCACAGCTTTACCTGACTTATCCAGGCCCACCTCAATCGAGCAGCCGGTGGAACAATAGCCACAGGTCGTGTACTTCCAGGACTCGACTTTTTTGTCGAGTATTTTGATCTTATTGCGTTCTTTACGGCCAAACAGCATCGCAGAAGGTCCTCTCATTGCCGAGAAGAGCACCAAAATAGATCGTGTAATTTTGGGTTATTGGGTCTTAGTGCTCTTAAATGGTGCCATGACTACCTCTTTTGAGGTAGTTTTCGGGCGCTAAAGCTGTGCAACCAAGAAGCGTGCCAAATTACCCATAAAAAACTTATGTATAAGGGGCGTGATAGGAGGGGGATACCTGAAATAGGGGAGAGCCTAGGCAGCGCGCTGGCGTATCCACTTGAGTAATTGATCAGCCAACGCACTGAAATCGATTGGCTTTGCAATATGATCATCCATGCCTGCTTCTTTGGCGGCGATACGGTCCTGAATCATTGCGGCCGCGGACATGGCAAGAATCGGGACGTCGCGACCGCGTGGCAGCGCGCGAATCTTGCGTGTGGCTTGGAAGCCATCCATGACCGGCATTTGTAGATCCATCAGAACCAATTCAAAGGGCTCCTTGTCGAACAGCTCCACCGCTTCGGCGCCGTTATTGGCCACCCGTACCGCTAAGCCCAGCGACATCAGCAATTCGCTGGCCAGAAGTTGGTTGGTCATATTGTCTTCCACCAACAGCACGCGGGCGCCAGCGACGGGCGCGAGTTTAGCGGCCAGTTGTTCTAAATTAGCAACGACACTGGTGGCAACAGGTGAGTGCGCGCTGCGTGAGCCGTGTACATCGTCAAGTGCTTGATGCAGCCGCGAAATTTGTAGCGGTTTGTCGAGCAGCGCATCCAGATGCAAGCGGCGACTCAGGGCTTCCTGTTCTGCGCGGCGGGCATCGTAGGCCGACATCATGATGATCCGGGCGCGCGGGTGTTCGGGGTTCTCCTCTTCTAGTTTGCGAATGTGGGCGACCAATTCGACACCAGAGCGTCCGGCCAGTTTCCAGTCGATGATGTAAAGCTCAAATGGGTCGCTGCTGGCATCATGCAATACGATTTGACGCTCCGCCTCTTCAACCGAAGGTGCAGTGCGTACTTCGTAGCCCCAGTGCTGCAATATTCGGCTTAAATACAGCAGCGTCGAGGATTCATCATCGACCACTAAAGTGCGACAGGGCTTGAGATTTGCGGTCCCGACCAGAACGGTGTCGTCCACCGACGCGAGCGGCAGGCAAAAGCGTACAGTGCTTCCCACTCCGACTTCGCTGTGTATATCAATATGGCCGCTCATCAGTTCGCAGAGTTCCTTGCACAGCGCCAAACCGAGTCCGGCACCACCGTAGACTCGTGTAGTGCCGGTATCGACCTGGGAGAAGGGGTGGAAGGCCTGCTCAATGAATTGTTCGCTCATGCCAATGCCCTGGTCCTGCACTTCAAAACAAAGAAGATTCCTGTCCGGCTCCTGTTGTTCCTTCGCACGAATGCGCACGGCCCCGCGCGCGCTGAATTTGATCGCATTGCTGACCAGATTGTTCAATACCTGCGTGATGCGATGTGAGTCCCCAAGGTAATAGCGGTGCATCAGTGGGTCTGCTTCGATCAAGAGCTCCAGGCCCTTATCTTCGGCGGCATAAGAAAACAAACCGACTGCCGCGTGCAGCACCTGCTCAAGATCGAACTTCTCCGGTTCGATGGCGAGCTTGCGGGCTTCTATCTTGGAAAAGTCGAGCAGGTCGTTCAGGGTGTTTAGCAGGGTTTTGGAGGAGGCCAGCACGCGCAGTAAACGTTCGCGCTGAAATTGAGGTAACTCATCATTCAGCACCAGCTGCGTGGTGCCCAGTATGCCATTCATCGGGGTGCGGATTTCATGGCTCATATTGGCGAGAAATTCGCTTTTGATTTGGTTGGCTTTCTCGGCCCGCTCACGATGCGCGTTAATCTCGCCATAGGCTTTGTGCAGCTCGGTGGTCATGCGGTTGAAGCTTTGGAAGACCTCACCCACCTCGTCGCGTTTTGCATCGGGCAGGCGTATATCGAAATGCCCTTGCGACAGCTCGCGAGCAGCGTCAGTCAAGCGATTGAGGTTGCGAATAGTTGAAAGACCCAACATGAGGGTCAGTAACAGAACGAACACGCCGACGCTTTGGGTGACCCATTCCTGTAGCGCTTGGTTGGCCTCGCGCCGCTCTTGGGAGTACTGTACGAATTCGATATTCAATTGTTCCAGCTGTTCGGCCGCGAACTTTACCTCTGTCAGCACCTTGTTCATGAAAAAGCGTTTGATCTGGTCATCCAGATTGGGCTCTTTCTCCAGCAGCTGGTGAATGCGTTCAGTCAGTTGTTGTAGATTAAGAAGGCTTTGCTCGATGCGTTCGGCGCTGATTTCCAAGCCCGCTTGCTGCGCAAATGCCGGATGCGCACGGACTTGCATGAGCAGTCCACGCGTGCGCTCGGTCACGACCTGCCACTGCTGATGTGCGCGTGGATTAGATTGCAGGACTTCAAACGAGGTCTCGGTCAATAACGAGATACTGCGACCGAGTTGGTGACTCAGCGCAAAGGTTGTGCTGTCTTCTGCGTATTGCGTCGAGGCTTGCGACTGCACCCAGTAAGTCGCGCCAATCAACACTGTGATGAGCGCCGCAACCAGGAGTATCTGAGCTTTGATATTGACCATCCGATTGTCCTTAGAGGATGAGACTAACGCGCTGGGCATCAAGTTCAAGCAAAGGGCCAGGATGCATGAACTTGAGAAAATTGACCATGGGCTTGGCTGGGGGGTGTTGATTATTCAGCCACATGAATTCGTTTTCCAGCGTCATCAAGAGTGATTGATCCAGACGAATACTGAAGATGTAGTCATCCCAAAATGCGCGCACGCTCTCTGGGGTCAAAGTGAGCGCGTGGGCCACAATGATTTGCGCCTGGACGGGTTGCCTGGCGATAATCTTTTCGGCCTCAACCAGTGCGCGAATAATACCCTCCGCCGCTGGATGTGGGCGCATGGCAATCAGATTGAAAGTTAAGGTGTAGGCATTAACGCTGGGTAAGAGCACACCATCTTCACCCGCTGCGGCAAGGCTGCGGCCGGCCCACGGTTGCCAGGTCGAAATTGCATCGACCTCACCTTGCTGCAAGGCGCGACTCATGCGCTCCGGAGCGATCGGTATCAAGGTCACTTCGTTAGGAATGATGCCATTAAGCAGTAAAGATCCGTCGATGTAGTAGTGACTGGAAGTGCCCAAGGTAATGCCGATCTTCTTTCCGGGCAGGTCTTCGATGCTATCCACGCCTCTGCTTTTTAGGCCAATAATTGCGCTATCGCCAGGTGAGTGAACAAAAGTGGTGAGGACTTGAAACTCCTTCCCCTCTCGGATCTTGCCAGCAATCGACATATCAGAGCTGGTGGCAAAATCGGCCTTGCCCTCAAGCATTTCTCGCATGGCGCGATGGCCGCCTACGACAGAAACAAACTCCACTTCAATGCCATGTTTTTTGAAAAGGCCTAAGTCACGTGCGACAAAAAAAGGGGTGGAGAGGGGCGATTGGCTCACGGCAATACGCACTGGAATGGGCTCGGTGCTGGCCCAGACATTGAGCGAGACAACACTGAGCATCAGCAGTGCACAGAGCAATGTGCGTGATTCGCATAGGGTTTGTGGCATAAGCAGACCTTGGATTCTGAGACGAATGCGAGTTTTTACTATAGGCGAGGAAAGCACGCTTGGCGCATAGTATTCCTTAACCATAACGATTGCGAAGGCCTAAGCAATGCGTCGTACATTATTTATTAGGGCTTTGCATCGCGCTGCGTCAGCTCAGCTTCTATTTGATGAACGCCCTGAGAGGCCACAGAGTTAAAGAAGGCACTTAATTTTTCTAAGGGCATCGGATGGCCAAAAAAGTAGCCTTGGACGATATCGCATCCAGAAAGTTGCAGGAATTCCTTTTGCTGTAGGGTTTCCAATCCTTCAGCGATGACCTTGAGACGCAAGCTGTGCGCCATCGCAATAATCGCGCTGGTGATTTCCATATCATCGCGATCATGCGGAATATCGGTAACGAAGGATTGATCCACCTTGATGTAGTCAATCGGCAGGCGCTTAAGATAGTTGAATGAAGAATAGCCGGTTCCAAAGTCGTCAATCGAGATCTCGATACCCATGCCGCGCAGCTCATCCAGCGTCCGAATCGCGATATCGATATCATTCATGATCAGGCTTTCGGTAATTTCCAATTCAAGAAATTTAGGGTCGACTGCATAACGCCCTAGTATCTGACGAATTTCGGGTACCAGTTCAGGGTCTCGAAATTGCTTGGCGGAAAGATTGATCGCGACGCGGCAGCCTGCCGGCAACAGCCCCTGGCGCAAGAAGTCGGGAATCTTGCGGCAGACCTCTTCGATCACCCAGCGTCCGATGTCTGAGATCAGTCCGGTGTCCTCGGCTACAGGAATGAACTCGCCGGGTAAAATCATGCCTTTGACCGGATGGTGCCAGCGAATCAGCGCTTCATAGCCTGATAGCGCATGACGATCCAGGTAGATCTTGGGCTGGAAGTAGAGCTCGAACTCAGCTGCGGTGATGGCCAGTCGCAGGTCGTTCTCGATCTCCATTTGCCGATTGATGGCGGTGTTCATGCTCTCCGAAAAATAATGAAAGCGATTGCGGCCGGTTTCTTTCGACTTGTACATGGCCAGGTCGGCGTTTTTCATCAGCGCATCTGCGGTAACCGCATCGTCCGGGAAAACGGTGATCCCAATACTGCAGGTCGAAGTCAGTTCGAGTCCGTGCAGTTGCACGGGCTTGCCCAAGACCTTGAGGATTTTCCGTGCGATCACATCGGCATCGCGCCGCTCTTTTAAGTCGGGCACGAGTACCGTGAATTCATCGCCACCCAGGCGACTCAGCGTGTCGGATGGGCGCAAGCAGAGTTGAATTCGGCGCGCCATTGCAACCAGCAACTCATCACCGCGATCGTGCCCCAGGGTGTCATTGATGCGTTTAAACTGGTCGAAATCGATAAACAGCAGTGCAAAGCGTTTGCCTGAGCGCCCGGCGATGCGGATGGTTTTTTCCAAGCGGTTGCGGAACAGTCGACGATTGGCCAGGCCGGTAAGGGGGTCATAGAAGGCCAGACGCTCCAGCTGAGCCTGCATTTGTTTGAGTTCGCTGACATCGGCCAGACTGCCGATAAAACCCTTGAAATGGCTGTCGGCATCGAAGATGGGCTTGGCTTGACAGATGGTGTGGACCACCGTGTCGTCTGCTCGCATGATGCTGAATTCGGCATTGAAAGCCTGCCGGTCCGCATGAGCATTGAGCAGCATCTCCTTGACACTTTCGCGATCCTGCGGATGAATCGACTTGAGAAATACTGACAGCGTGATATGGGGGGTGTGAATGCCCGTCAACTCACGATAACACTCATTGACGTAGACGGAGTTGCCGGCCTCATCCACCTGAAAGATGCCAAAAGGAGAGGCGGTTGCCAAGGTACGAAAGCGTGTTTCGCTTTCGCTTAACAGGCGGTTCTCTGAATCCAGTCGGTCGAGCATGTGATTAAACGCCTGTACCAGCTCGCCAATCTCATCCGGGCTGTATTGTAAAGCGCGTAAGCTGAAATCCTGAGTGGCTTCGATATCGGCTATGGTGCTACGCAAACGATTGATGGGGCCGGTGATCACTTTGTGCAGGCGCGCTGCGAACACAAACGAGATCAGCGCGGCCGCGGCACCAAACAGCAGACTAAAAAGTAAATAGGTAAAGAGCAGTTGTTCCAGTGTTTTCAGGCTGGCTTGTAAGTACAGTTGGCCAATTTCAACGTCATCAAGCACCACCGCTTGAGGAATGAGCAGGAAGTCCTCATGTTGGCGTATAGCCATATCTTGGGCACTGTCGGGGCAGATATCGCTGGCGCCCGGCTGATTGTGGTAGTGCGCAAACAGCTGACCCTTGTCGTCATACAGGCAGGCATTAACGACATCCCTCACTGCACGTAGTGCTGAAAGATTCTGTGCTGCAACGGTCACATCGCCGAATTGCAACGCGGCGGTGCTGCGCTCGGCCAATAAGATGGCAAGCGCGTTCAGTTCGCTTTCGATTTGCACGCGACGTTGATGACTAAGATAGAGGTCACTAAATAGGACGAAAACCAGCAGCGCGCTTAGGGTGCACGACATGGCGATCAAAATGATCTTGTTGCGAATGCTCAGGTTCCGATAGCCCAACATCTACGCTTGGTGTTTCCTTTGATTTCTGTGGTCAGCCATGGCGCATTAAACTTCATTGCTAGATCACTTCACCCTCTCCATGCACGCTTTCCTTGTATTTCTCAATCAACTCCTTGAATCTCGGTGATTTTTAGATTTGTGATTGTCTATTCTACGATGCGTCATCCATTGCAAAGCATAGCAGCAAACGACCCTTAGTGTGGGATATGGGATAAGATTTTCGGCCATAAAAAAGCCGGATACTGTGATCCGGCTTTCTAGAATTCGTTGGTGCCCAGGACGACGCACAGGGAAGTGCAAGTGCCGCGAGAGGCAGGATGCCGGAAGCGGTGAGGACGTAGTCCTCGACGGCGCGGAGTCTACCGACCATAAAAAAAGCCGGATACTGCGATCCGGCTTTCTAGAATTCGTTGGTGCCCAGGAGAGGACTTGAACCTCCACGGCCGCAAGGCCACTAGCACCTGAAGCTAGCGTGTCTACCAATTTCACCACCTGGGCTTGTCTATTGCAGGCCTAGCCTGAACGACGGTGCGCATATTAGTGATAGTTGGTAGCCGAGTCAATGGGCCGCAACATTTCTTGGTTAAAAATTTTTTCCTTGATTCAGTTTCTTCGAAAAATCATAGGGATGGGGCACACTATACGTGGCGAAAAGGGTAAAGCTGGATTTTTGCGCCAGAGCGGGCAAGAATGCAGCTTTACTGGAATGCACACGACACAGGGAGACCGTATGTCAACGTCTGACGCTCTGGGGCAAAACCCTTCGATTTCTTTTTCATCCACCTCTAGCGCTACCCACGCACCGAGTCAGGCCAGAAGCTTAGATTTTCAGTTTCATGGTCAGGGCTGGGAGTATTTTCGAATTTGGATCGTCAACATCGTTCTGACTGTCTTGACCTTAGGTATCTATAGCGCCTGGGCCAAAGTACGCAATAAGCAATACTTTTACGGTAACACCGAACTGGATGGCGCGAGCTTTACCTACGATGCCCGACCCATACAGATTCTCAAAGGGCGTTTGCTGGTCTTGGGCGTATTTGTGCTGATCTCAATTCTGAGCAGTGTGATGCCCATACTGGCGGCTATTGTGCCCTTTGTGTTCTTATTGCTCTTACCCTTCTTTATGCAGCGTTCGTTGCAGTTCAATGCGCGCTATAGCAGCTATCGTCATGTGCGCTTTGGCTTTGACGGCACCTATAAAGAGCTTGCGATGATCGTATTGGGTTGGCCCGTGCTGTTTGCCCTCGCCGCGGGCGCTTTGCTTGGCTTGGGAGGGCTGATCGGGGGCGAGGCCTTGAGCGGCGTGCTGGCCGTGATCGTATTTTTGGCTTCGGTATTTGGACTCTCGCCGTATCTTTTCTATCGCTTTAAGCAATGTGCCATCAGTCGCTCACGTTATGGCACCGCCCCTTTTCGCTTTACAGCGCGCCTGCGCCCCTTCGTTTTGATTACCTTACAAAGCGTCTTGTTATCGTTTTTGTTATTGCTGGCCTTAATTGCTACCTTAAAAATCGTCGTCGGTAGTTCTGAAGATTTAGCTCTGTTGTTTGGAGAAATGGGCAGCCCCGAGCCGATGCTGGGTGCGGTATTGCCGACCTTGATTCTGATGTTCGGTTTATTCGTGCTATTCGCCAATTTGCCCTACGTCTATTTTGTGGTCAAAACCAACAACCTGGTGTTCAATCATAGCGCGATTGAGCGCATCGAATTTCGCGCCAATTACACCCTGGGCGCTTACCTTTGGCTGTATGTGAGTAATGCCGTCCTGACCTTGCTGACCTTGGGCTTGTTCTGGCCCTTCGCCAAGGTCCGTATGGCACGTTATCGCGCGCAACACACCCACATTATTGCCGCACAATCGCTGGATGATTTCTCCGCCGCGCAGGCCGAAAAAGTCGGCGCCTTGGGTGAGGCAGTCAGTGACTTCTATGATTTTGACTTTGGCTTCTGATGCTCAGTGACCCGACATGTATCGAGGGCGATTGGTTTGACGGCGAGAGTTCCCGCCGTCAACGCGCCCTGTTTCGGTTGGATGCGACGGGTTATGTGAGTCTAAGCGTCGAGGGCACAAGCGTTCGGCGCTGTCGCTTTGATAGCTTGGAGATCTCCACTCGCTTAGGCAATACCCCGCGCCGGATTGCGTTTCCGGACGGCGGCAGTTTTGAAACGCGCGAAAACGATCGTTTGGATCAGTGGCAAGCGCGCTGGCAACCCACGGGCTGGCGCTGGTTACATGAGCTAGAATCGCGCTGGCCTTACGTGCTGGTGGGGCTGCTGTGTGTCGTTGGTTTTGCGCTCTGGGTTGCTGTGCGTGGCGTCCCGATGGCCGCGGAACATATCGCCCAGGTCTTGCCACAGCAAATCGCCGAGCGCGTGGGACAGCATACGCTAGCGCAGTTGGATGACTTGCTATTGCAGCCCAGTCAGCTCGACGACGCTGAGTTAGCACGTTTGCAAGAACTCATGCAGCAGGTTCTGAGTGAATGGCCTGAGTTACCGCTGCAAGTGGTC
>JBFHRI010000048.1:0-14033 GCA_041591755.1 Oleiphilaceae bacterium | reverse complement strand
GCAGGCCGGAATCCATGGTTCAGGCCACTGCGTTGTTGGCTAAGTGCTCGTATCTCTGAAATACCGAGTGGCCTATTGGATCCCGGATCGAGTCCGGGATGACAGAGTAGGGCCGGGATGACAGAGTGGGGTTCCGGGTTGAAAGCGCGGGAGACTTCGTTGACGGCGTGAGATTCCGGGATGACAATAAACCACCCCGTCATTCCGGCGCAGGCCGGAATCCATGGTTCAGGCCACTGCGTTGTTGGCTAAGTGCTCGTATCTCTGAAATACCGAGTGGCCTATTGGATCCCGGATCGAGTCCGGGAAGACAGAGTGGGGCCGGGAAGACAGAGTGGGGCGGGGTTAGAGCGTGGGCGTCCGGGGCGACAGCGTGGAGGTCCGGGGTGACGATAGACCACCCCGTCATTCCTGCGCAGGCCGAAATGTATCCACAGAAACAAAAAAACCGCGTACAAGGCGCGGTTTTCTAGAAGCGAAAATTGAGATTAATTACGATCCGGCAACTTGATCGTCAGATCAAACCCGCCGCCTTCGCGCGGTACCAGGTCGACAGGCCCTTCGTGAATGGCTTCAGGAATATGGATCGGGTTGATGCCGACTGGGTTGCCAATCGAGATCGTGTAGTAGCGATCGCCATTGGCCCCACCATTCATACTGATGCCCAATTGATCGCCAGCGTAATTGCGCGCCCACTGCGTACCCTCGGGCACCGCATAGCGGTCGTCATTCAAAATCTCCGAAATTGGCGGCGGGGCGTTGATTTCATCGAAGCTGAGAATGTTGGGTTGTGGGTTCGTGGTCAGGGCAACGGCATCATCCACCGATGAATTGCGCATCAGCTCATCGGACAAAACGAACGCGGTCTTGGTATCCTTCAGATGGTTCTGCGAGTGAGAGATCTCTTCAATCTCACTTTGACTCATATCGGTCGGAGAAATGCTCAAGCTGGTAATCGTTTGTTGACGACTGGCTTGTTGCTGCTTCTTCGGCATGACGATAATCGTCGAATCTTTGATATAAGTTTCGGTCAATTCTGAACTGGACAGCGACTTGACTTCCGCGACTGCCGAAAGCGGTAATGCACTGATGGAGCCCAGCACTAGAATCGATGCGGCGCGACGTGATAGTTTCATAATCATTGCCTACGTGGTGTTGAGTAGCTACCACAAGTATTTAACCTAAGGCAGGCTATTGCAAGGTGTTTTTGATTTGCGGCGTGTTAAGAAAAGTAAGGGTGCGAATTGGATAGCGTTTTGATTGCCAAGCGGCTCAGCCTGACGGACCGTATCAGTAGAACGATTAGTAATAAGCGTCCTCCCGCTGCGCATATTCAGTTATCGCGCGACAATATCTATGTGTTTCCAACCCCGGCAGGGCTGGTGTTTGTCGTTTTGCTGGTGATCTTACTGATCACCGCCATCAACTATCAGAATAGCCTGGTGTATCTTCTGACTTTCTTACTGGGCACCTTTTTCTTTCTATCGATTTGGTTGGCCTATCTCAATCTGTCAGGCTTGCAGATTTTAAGCAAAGAGGCCGGGGATGTTTTTGAGGGTGAGCCGCTGCGTTTTCAGATATCGCTATTACATGAGGGCAAAGATGTCCCTAATTTGTATGTCGGCTCCGACGTGCAAGCGGAAGCCTTGTACTATTTGCAACGAGGTCAGGCGCAAGCGATCACGGTCTCAGGTAAGCCTGATCGGCGCGGTGTGTATCGCTTGCCGCGACTTTATTTGGCGACGCGATTTCCGTTTGGTTTGATTCGCGCCTGGACGTGGTTGCGGACGGAGGCCAAGGTGTATGTCTACCCGCGACCTATCGAACCCCTGCGTGGAGAGCGTGGCGGGCAATCTACTGACGCTGGCCGAGCCAATTTTACCGTGCGCGAGAATAGCGGCGATTTAAAGTTGTATGCGCCCGGTGATAGTTTGAGTCGCGTCGCCTGGAAGCAATTTGCGTCAAAGGATGAACTTTATATCCGCGCTTATGATACGAGTGCTCAAATTGATGATCAGTGGGTGCGTTGGGCCGATTATCACGTGGCAGAGGGGGAGCAGCGGCTTGCAATGATGGTGTATGACGTATTGCGGCTACACGGCCAAAAGCGGCGTTATGGCATGAGTTTGCCGGGCATTGAGGTAGCGCCCTCGCTGGGTCAACGCCATACCACCGATTGCCTTAGACAGCTGGCGTGTTTTGGTCGTCCGCTCGACTAGCCAAATAGCGTTCGACGGTGTCCACAATAGCCTGCGTAGCAGGGTCGACCTCTAAATTGACTTGCGCGCCTTCGCTTAATTCGCCAAATGTCGTCATGCGTAGGGTTTCGGGGATGAGGTGAACCGAAAACTGTTCATTGATCTGCGAGCCCAAAGTGAGACTGCACCCGTTGAGCCCAACAAAGCCCTTGGGCAGCAGGTATTTTTTAAAGCTCGCTGGGGTGCTGAAGTGCAGACTGACATTGCCGGGGCGCTGTTCGCGTCGGAGCAGGGTGACACAGCCTTGTACGTGGCCCGACATCAAGTGTCCGCCGATTTCTTTACCCAGGGTCGCCGCACGCTCAAAATTCACCTTCTGATGAGCTGCCAGCTGTCCCAGGTTGGTGAGCGCCAAGGTTTCGGCCATGACGTCGAACGCCGCTTGATGATGCGCCATGTCGAACTGCGTGACCGTCAAACAGACACCGTTAATGGCAATGCTCGCCCCTTGTGTAATGCCCTCTAAGGCATCGGCCGGGAATTGAATCACCAGTGTTTTCAGTTTGGCGTCAGCAAGCGGCTCCCGAATCTCTGCAACCTGGGCGATACCTTGTACGATACCCGTAAACATAGATCGTTCCTGCGAAAAAAGTCGGCGCACAGTGTAACAGGCTGGCTGTCGCGGGCTAAAGCGTTTTAATATTGAGCCGATATGCAGAAGTCAGGTAAGAAACTTCTAAAAGCCCAAAGGGAGGCACTTTAAAAGTGGCAGATGCTCCGCGTACCGTACCTCTACCGCCGCGTTCAAATTTGAGTATGACCGGGGCGCCCACACAATTACCGGAAACGCGATCCCGGCGCAAGGAGATCGATCGCCGTGAGTCGGACCAATCGCCCGCTGTTGCAGGAGAACGCAGATCGGGTGAGCAACGCAGACAGGCGCTTGCTGCGAGTCAGCCGGTTGAAGACGAAAAAGAACGAAAACGCAAAGAGCTTCAGCGCATCGCGGAAGAGCGCGCGATGAAGCTGGCGCAACATCGGCGCAAACGTTTATTGGCCAGTTGTGAGCCTATCACTAGTCTCAACTATGATTTGCTGGCGATGGATAACTACCCGGAAAACACCTTACTGGCCCAGGCGCGACAAGATCGCGATCTATGGTTGTTCGTCTGCAGTGTATTGGGCCTGGTTTTTCTTTTGGGCTTAATGGGTTTGATCAACGGCTGGATTGCAGGTTCGGCGCTGGGGCTCAGTATCTTGGCGGCAATCTTTGCTTTTTCGCCCTTGCGCACGGTGTTTTTTGAGCGCCCTACATTAGGTCAGCTTTTGCAGCAGCGTAAAGAATTAGAGTTCCGCGCCTTGGCCCATATTCGCTTTCTCGAGTCGCACGGCGGCTTGATGTGGCGTTGTCGAGAGATGGCCAGTTATAACCCGAATCTGGGGCGCAAGTTATTCGCGGGGCTGGTGAACTTTTCAGCGAATGGGACGCTAATCGACATGTTGCGGTCGCGCCAGCATATCCGCTTGTATTTGCTCTACGGCATCGAGGCGCAAAAGGCCTATCAGAAACTGGAAAAAACCTATCTCGAAAATCATTTCCGCAACCTGGAGCAGGGCATGGATGATCGGATCTCGGATGACGAAGCAGACAGTTTGCAACAACAGGAAGAAGCGGCAGCCAATCCCTAAGGTGCACGAAGTTGTGCTAGGCTGTTTCTAAGGTCTGGTGAACGCGCTGTTAGCATGGCGCAAGCTGACTTGACAGAATCAGATATCAAACGTATGTTTTAAACAATTGTTTGGATTCTGGTTTGAAAGCCCCCTTTCCATGAGTCATTCCGAAACGGTCGACCGAATACTTGATGCGGCTGAGCTGCTGTTTGCTGAGAAGGGTTTTACCGAAACGTCTTTGCGGATGATTACCAGCAAAGCGAAGGTAAACCTGGCGGCCGTCAACTATCATTTTGGTTCAAAAAACGCCTTGATACAGGCGGTGTTCTCGCGTTTTCTCGATCCTCTTTCACACATGATGGAGCAGGGTATCCGCGAGTTGGGCTGGCGCACGGGCCAGGCCGATCATTTTGAGTTGGAAGATATCTTTCGACTTTATACCCAAAGTTTGTTGAAAATCCCCACTCGCCATAAAAACGGCATTTCAAACTTTATGCGTTTGCTTGGGCTTGCATACTCGCAGTCGCAGGGGCACTTACGCAAGTATCTGGAGCAGGAGTATTCTCGCGCGTTGGTTTCGTTTATGCGCCTGATCAAAGCTTGTACGCCTGAGTTGACCCCGGAAGAGCGGTTTTGGCGTATTCAGTTCACCCTGGGCACGATTGCCTTTTCGATGTCGAGTATTCAACCGCTGACTGAAATCCTCGAAAACAGCGCTAACGCTCAAGCCAAACCTGAGCGGGTCGTCGAATTGCTGGTACCCTATCTGGTCGCCGGCCTGAAAGCCAAACCCGTCCTGCCACCCAAGGTCTAGCGCCATGCCTGCGCCCTGTCGGATTGTGGTGTCGGTCGCCGAACAAGCACTCTACTTAAGCGGTGCAGGGGGTGATACACGCTATCTGATCTCGACCTCTGCTTTGGGTCTGGGACAAAAACAGGGTTCTAACCGCACGCCCTTGGGGCGGCATATCGTGCGCGCGAAAATCGGCGCAGGCGCGCCGCTGGGAAGTGTTTTCGTCGGACGCCGACCGACCGGTGAGATATGGACCTCGGCGCTGGCCGAAAAATTTCCGCAGCGTGACTGGATCTTAACTCGCATTCTTTGGCTCAGTGGTCTCGAAAAGGGTTTCAACCGCCTGGGCGATGTTGATACCATGCGTCGCTATATCTACATCCACGGCACGCCTGATTGCGAACCGATGGGGCAGCCCGCCTCTCACGGCTGTATTCGTATGCGTAACACCGATGTCGTGGAACTGTTTGATCGTGTCCCGGTGGGGACGCCTGTTCTGATCACCGAATCACTCGAGTAAACCTTGCATGTCACAGACTATTGGACGGCTGATGCTGGATATCAGCGGTCACGCTTTAGACGCAGAAGACGCACGTTTGTTAGCGCATCCAAGCGTGGGTGGGCTAATTTTATTTTCCCGTAATTTTTCCAGTTTGCAGCAACTGCAAGCGCTGATTGCCGAAGTGCGGCAAATCAATCCGGCTTGCTTGATCTGTGTGGATCACGAAGGGGGGCGGGTGCAACGTTTCAAACAGCCCTTCACCCATATTCCGGCGATGGCTGAGCTTGGCCAGCACTATGCTGTGGCACCCGAGCAAGCCTTGCAGCGAGCGCAAGATTGGGGCTGGCTGATGGCGGCAGAGTTACGGGCCGTTGATATCGATTTCAGCTTCGCGCCCGTATTGGACCGCGACTATGGCGTTTCGGCAGTCATTGGTAACCGTGCGTTTGCGCAGCAGCCTGAGGTGATCGAAGCGTTAGCCGGCGCCTTCATGCAAGGCATGCATGAGGCCGGTATGGCCGCGACCGGTAAACATTTTCCCGGGCATGGCGCCGTGGCGGAAGACTCGCACGTGGCGATCCCGATCGATCACCGTCCTCTCGAAGAAATCGAGCGCGAGGATATGTCTATTTTCCACACGCTGATCGGTCAAGGCCTCGATGCGATGATGCCCGCGCACGTGATTTATGCCGAAGCCGATGCGCAGCCGGCGGGATTCTCACCCTTTTGGCTTCAAGACGCTTTACGCGGACGCTGTGCCTTTGATGGTGTGATCTTTAGCGATGACCTGAGCATGGAGGGGGCCACCTGTGCCGGTTCCTTTGCACAGCGTGCGGAAGCGGCGCTCGAAGCGGGCTGCGATATGGTGCTGGTGTGTAATCACCGCGAGGGTGCATTGGAAGTGCTGGAGTACCTGAGTGCGCGAGAGGGCATGCCGGATGCACGCGTGCAACAACGCCTGCAAACCATGCAAGGACGCCGACCCGCACCGGCGACATCGTTGGCCGCGTTGCAAAGCACTGAGCGAGCGCAGCGGATCATTGCTGAAATCGCAACACTTCGATCGGCGTGTCAGAAGGTGTAAAGGGGGCGCAGATGGAAACGTTTGCCTTAGGCTCACTGTTGACCGAAATTGGCCTCACCAATCAAGCCACACGCGGCGTCGCTGAGATCTTTCTGGTGGTGGTTCTGACGGCCACGGCAAGCTTTATATCGAACAAGCTTTTTCTATTAGCAGAGAAGCGCCTCAGCCATACTTCAAACTTGTGGGACGATAATTTATTGGAGGCCGCGCGCGCGCCGGTTTCGTTCGTTATTTGGTTGATCGGGCTATCGTGGGCGGCACACGTGGCCAAACAATATGCCGAGACCGAAATTTTTGACTTGGTGCCGCCGATACAACGTGTCGGCGTCATCTTCTGTCTGACTTGGTTCCTGGTACGCTTTATCTCCGGCGGTGAAAAGATCCTCGTCAGTGAAGATAAAATGAAGCATCCGATGGATCAGACCACGGTCTCGGCCATCGGCAAGTTACTGCGGGCTTCGGTCATCATTACCGCGATTTTGGTCGTATTGCAGACCATGGGCTACAGCATCAGCGGTGTGTTGGCTTTTGGGGGCATCGGTGGCATTGCCGTGGGTTTTGCGGCGAAAGACCTGTTAGCCAATTTTTTTGGCGGGTTGATGATTTACTTGGATCGTCCGTTTAAGGTCGGCGACTGGATCCGATCGCCAGACAAAGAAATCGAGGGTACGGTTGAGAATATCGGGTGGCGCTTAACCACCATTCGTACCTTTGATAAGCGACCGCTCTATGTGCCCAATTCGGTGTTTACCAGTGTATCGGTGCAAAACCCCTCGCGCATGACCCATCGCCGCATTCACGAGACGATCGGCGTACGCTATGACGATGCGGCCAAAGTGGCGAAGATCGTGCAGCGCACACGAGAGATGTTGCAGGCGCATCCCGAAATCGACAATAGTCAAACGCTGATCGTCAATTTCAATGCCTTCGCCCCGTCTTCACTCGATTTTTTTATTTATGCGTTCACGCATACCGTTAATTGGATCAAGTACCACGAGGTTAAGCAGGACGTACTGTTGAAGATTCTCGACATCATTGATAAAGAAGGCGCTGAGATTGCGTATCCGACCTCGACTTTGCATTTGGCAAGCATGCCCGGGGGTGAACTTGAGGAGCAACGCCCATGATTGGCATTATCGGTGGCACCGGGCTTTATGAGCTCCCAGGTCTCAGCAAACTGGCGCCGGTTTGGCATGAAACACGTTATGGTGAGCCCAGTTCTGCATTGACCTTTGGCGAGTGGCAGGGACAGAAAATTGTGTTTTTGGCGCGCCATGGTAATCCCCACCAAATTCCCCCCCATATGGTGAATTATCGGGCCAATCTCTTAGCGCTCAAAGAGGTAGGGGTGAGCCAGGTGATTGCGGTGAATGCCGTAGGTGGCATTCATGCGCAGTTAGGGCCAGCTGAATTGGCCCTGCCGGATCAGTTAATCGATTACACCTGGGGCCGCGAACACACGATTTATGATGGTTCCATCCCCTTGGAGCACATTGATTTCAGCGATCCCTACACGCCGTCGTTACGTCAATCACTGCTGCAGGCGGCGCAGAGCGCGGGGATTGCGCTCCTTGACCATGGTGTCTACGGGGTGACGCAGGGACCGCGCTTGGAAACACCCGCAGAAATTCGGCGCTGTCAGCGTGATGGCTGCGACATGGTCGGTATGACGGCGATGCCGGAGGCCGCGTTGGCGCGGGAGCTAGGGCTCGAGTATGCCTGTTTGGCGCTGAGTGTGAATTGGGCGGCCGGGCTGACGCAAGAACCCATCACCATGGACGATATTCATGCGGCGGTGCAACAGGGCATGGGGAAAGTCTTTGCGGTGTTGGAAGCATTTTTAGCGGCGCGATCAATTTCTCCGTCATAGAAAAAACGATGAGATAGATAACTACTCTGTCATCCCGGCGGTCTTTTGAGCCGGGATCGCCATAATGCCACTGCTTTTAATTAATGCAGGGCTTGATTAGGCGCGCTAAAGGGAACACGAACTTGGAGTCCCAGAGTTCGCCACAGATCACGGCTCAAAAGATCGCCGGGATGACGGGTTGGTGATGCAGTCAGCTATTTGAAATGATAATTGCATCTTATGAAAGTACCATTCTGGGCGGGTGGTTTGAACCTAGACTATCCCTAAGAACCCTGCGGCCTCTCAATCTCACGCACCGTCACCAATAAGCCCATGGCCGGGTGATCCAAATAATGAATCTCTCCCACTTTCATGCGACGAGACGCCTTAAAGCGGATCAGTTGCATCGGTAGCTCGGTGCTACCAAAGTTGTTGTTCATAGCCTGCTGAGCGCTCATGGGCAGTAACAGCCAGCTCAAAGGCCAGCGTTGGCTCTCTGCGGTATAGACCCAATCGAGTAGACTCTCCCAGGGTAAACGCATCGGCACATAGAGGCTGGCGTCGATATCGACATGGTAATAGCGATGGCGACGTATGTTGATGGTGCCCTGCAACTTGGTTTCGTTCGCGGTCAGGCGTGATTCGGTTTCCAGTTGCACGGGCAAAGGTCGTTTACCGGGCTTGGGTTGTTCCCAATGCCCGCGCGACCAGATACGAAATTCCCGGCGTAAATAGCGCAGATGTCCGGCGGCGGCATCCAGCGGGTAATTGTTTAGACGGGCCAGGACTTGGTTGTTTTGGGTAGGTGAGCTGGCCGAGCTGGCACGACTCATGTAGCGCAAAGCGCCGGCCGGTTTGGCAGGGTCCAGTCGCGGTTGCTCATGGCGTAAGACGCTGCGATCGGTGGCCAAATGTTCGAACAGGATATAGTCCACGAGCAGCCAGCGCTCGCCGCTATTGCCCTCGCTTTCTGCCTGAGTGTGCGCAGTGACCAACAACAAGCTCAGAAACACTAGGCCCGAGGCCCAACTGCCGCAGTTTCGTATCGGTTTATTCATCGCTTCGGCAATCTCCTGCGGCAGCGCTGGGTCTGGCTTTCAGTTGGGTCATTCTTACGGTCATGATCCACACGGAAAGGATTAATTGGCTAGTTGGTCGAGCAGGGCCTCGACCGCCTGAAAGCGCGTGAGAGCATCACCAAGTGCTTGGGTGAAACGTAAGCGGGTCGCCCCTTCCAGACGATATTGCTGAGGCTTCTTTTGCACCAGCGTAACAATTTTTAGAGGGTCCACACGCGTCTGCTTGGTGAATTCGATTGTGCCGCCTTGCTCGCCGGCATCCAGCTTGGCAATGCCGAGTTGGGCCAGACGTAGTTTGAGCTCGGTTTGGCGAAATAGGTTCTTTACCGGCTCGGGTAGTATGCCAAAGCGGTCGATCATTTCCACTTGAATTTCTTTTAGCGCGTCTTCCGAATCCGCATTCGCGATACGTTTGTACAGAATCAGTCGCGCATGCACGTCGGGCAGATAGTCTTCGGGAATAATGGCACTAAGCCGCAAATTGATTTCCGGCCCGCCGCCGTCATCCGTGTCGAGCGACAAGGCTTGGCCGGCGCGCAAGGACTTGACCGCCCGATCGAGTAATTCCATGTACAGGCTGAAACCAATACTTTGAATTTGTCCGCTTTGATCTTCGCCCAACAATTCGCCCGCGCCGCGAATTTCCAGATCATGAGTTGCCAGCATGAAGCCGGCACCGAGATCTTGCGCTGCACTGATGGCTTCGAGACGTTTTTCGGCATCCTGGCTGATTTTTTTCTCTTCTGGAATCATCAGATAGGCATAGGCTTGGTGATGCGACCGTCCCACACGGCCGCGCAGCTGATGCAATTGGGCCAGACCAAACTTGTCAGCACGGTCGATGATAATCGTATTGGCGTTGGGGATGTCGATACCCGTTTCGATAATGGTCGAACACACCAGAATATTGAAGCGCTGGTGGTAAAAATCTGACATGGCCTGTTCCAGTTCGCGTTCTCGCATCTGGCCATGGGCGATGCCAATACGCGCCTCGGGCAGCAGCTTGCGTAGGCGATCGGCTTCGTTTTCGATCTCTTTGACCTCATTGAACAGGTAATAAACCTGACCGCCGCGCAGGGTTTCGCGCAAGATGGCTTCTTTGATCAAAGCGTCCTCGCGTTTGCGCACAAAAGTTTTGACGGCCAGTCGGCGCGCGGGAGGCGTGGCGATGATCGAGAGGTCACGCAACCCCCCCATGGCCATATTCAGGGTGCGTGGAATCGGTGTGGCGGTTAGTGTCAGGATGTCGACGTTGGCCCGATACTGTTTGAGCTTTTCCTTTTGCTGCACCCCAAAACGGTGTTCCTCATCAATGATCAGCAAGCCCAAGCGTTGAAACTTCATGTCTTGCTGCAGCAGCTTGTGTGTGCCCACCACGATATCGACCTTGCCCTCGGCCACATCGTTGATCAGTTTTTGCTGATCTTTGCCGGTTTTAAAGCGCGACAGCACTTCGATGCGGATCGGGGTGTCGGCAAAACGATCGCACAAGGTGTCGTAATGCTGCTGTGCCAAGAGTGTGGTCGGCACCAAAAAGGCTACTTGATGGCCGGCATAGCTGGCAATAAATGCGGCGCGCATGGCCACTTCGGTTTTACCAAAGCCCACATCGCCGCAAACCAATCGATCCATCGGACGCTTGTTCTTCATATCGCCGAGCACGGCATCGATGGCGGCCAGTTGGTCGGGGGTTTCCTCAAACGGGAACCCTTCGCAGAAGGCTGCATATGCATCTTCCGGACACGCATGCGAGAGCCCGACACGGGCTTCGCGTTTAGCGTAGATCTCCAACAGCTCGGCGGCCGTATCGCGGATTTTCTCCAAGGCCTTTTGTTTGGCCACACTCCATTTGTCCGTCCCCAATCGGTGCAAGGGGGCCAGGGACTCGTCGGTGCCGGAGTAACGGGAGATTAGATGCAGTGAGGAGACCGGTACATAGAGCTTGGCTTCTTCGGCATATTCCAACACTAGAAACTCATCGGTTTGCCCGTTGTGGGTAATGGTCTGCAAACCCCGATAGCGGCCAACACCGTGCTGTAAATGAACCACCGGTGCGCCGGGTAGTAGCTCAGTCAGGTTCTTGATCGCATTGGCTGCTTGGTCGCTGTCGTGTTTACGACGTCGCCGTTGCATGACGCGGTGGCCGAACAAATCGGACTCACAGATGATCTGGAGCGGTAGGCGGTGTGCCATCAGTCCTTTGTCGACTTCTCCCACCGTTAACCCCAGCTCGCCCGGCGCTAGGGATTCTAGAGCGCTGAGTTCGGTGCAGAGCTGTACGCTTACATTGTGACGTTTCAGCAAGTCCTGTAAAACTTCACGCCGTCCAGCGGACTCGGCGACGACCAAGGAGGGGCCCGAGAAAGCGCGGCATTGCGCCAGCAAAGGTGCTAAAGGATGCTCGGCTTTACTGTCGATACTGAGATCGGGCAAGGCGCCATAGTGAGATTGCCAATTTGTCTCGTCTTCTTGCGCGGTGCCCGACAGTGCAATGCGAGGCCAGCGTTTGAGCAGCGCGAAACATTCTTCACTGCGCAGGAACAATTCAGCCGGGGGCAAGATGGGGCGCTGAATGTCGTGGCAGCGCTCCTCGTAGCGATGCTGAATGTCGCGCGTCAGCTGCTCCAATATCTCGGGCAAGGCTTGCGGCAACACCACCAGGGTGTCTTTGGGAACATAGTCAAACAGTGTCGCCATCTGGTCAAAGAACAGGGGACCGTAATACTCAATCCCGTGCGGTTTGATGCCTTCCTTGAGGTCTCGCAGAAGGGGGGCATCGGCAGCTTTGGGGAAGCGATCTAACCAATTGGCGCGAAAGATGCGGCGACTGGTATTGTCCCAGGGAAACTCGAAGGCCGGCAACACTCGGACCTGTTCGCATTTTTCGAGCGAGCGCTGACTGTCCGGATCGAAGGTGCGTAGGCTTTCGATCTCATCATCGAACAGCTCAATCCGAACAGGGACTTCGCAGCCCATCGGAAAAAGATCGAATATCGCACCGCGTACTGCATATTCACCATGCTGAAAGACCGTATCGACCTGGCGATAGCCGGCGGCGGTCAGTTGTTGACGCCAACTTTCGCTGTCGAAGGTTTGGCCGGTTTCCAGCAGCAACACATTGCTGCGGACAAACTCTTGCGGTGGCAAGCGAAGCAGGAGCGTCGCGGCAGGAACGATCAGTACGCCACGCTCGTGCTGATGTAGGCCATGCAGGACTTCCAAGCGTTGCGAGATGATGTCCTCATGGGGCGAGAAGCTGTCATAGGGTAAGGTTTCCCAGTCGGGGAAAACCTGCACGGCGAGCGTTTGCGCGGCAAAACGCGCATAAAACTTGAGGGCGCGTTCCAACATCGCGGCATGCTGGCTGTCGCGCGCGAGTACCAGGCAAAAACGTTGTGACTGCAAGGCCAGTTGTAATAGCGCGAAGGGCTCAGCGCCTGAATGCAAACCGCTCCAACGCTTTATGTCGCCGGCGGCCTGTGGTAGGTCGTGGTTCGTGAAGGCATGGGTCAGGGCTTGAACGAGGGCCTTAGGTGCGACGGAGGTGACGATACTCATAAGGGCTGGCAGTGTACTCTGGGTGCTTGGGCACGTTCTCTTCGTCGCGTTGCTGTTGCGCGCGGCGGCGACGCATTCATGATTGTCAGCGCGTCAGTGTAAGAGCGAGGGAGACACCCTGCGCCTTAAACATAGGCTACTGCATTTGGAAAGCTGCGTTGCAAATGCTGCGCTTGCCTTCAATGGGGCAAGAAAGCAAACTGACCCATCGTGACGGCGCTCGATTATAACCACTTTGTAAGGTGAACACTACGCAGAGACGGGCGCTTGAGGTTTTGGCAACGAAGCCTCTCACAGTTAACATTCAGGTGATAATAACAAGCGTCGAAGTGACGTACGCTACAGGAAGCTCGCATGAAAGAAGCCCGACTGGCACAACTGTTTGTGCAATACCGCCTTGCTTTTAGTCTGTTCAGTCTACTGTTGATTGGTTTTCTGGCCTTCGGCTTGCAGTCTTTGCGCTTTGAAAGCGACTACAAAATATTCTTCGATGATGACAATCCTCAGCTCTTGGCGCATGAGTCCAATCAGGATCGATTTACGCGCAGTGACAACATCATGTTGGTGGTCGCACCGCCCGAGGGGGAGGTGTTTGCGCCGGAATTCTTGAGCATTTTGCTACAACTGACCGAGGATGCGTGGCAGATCCCTTTTTCCTCTCGGGTTGAGTCCATTACAAACTTTCAACATACCTGGGTCGATGGCGACGACTTGATCGTAGAGGATCTGGTCTCGGAGCCCCTTTCGAAAACGCCCGAGCAGCTACAGCAATTACGCGCTATTGCACTGAAAGAACCCGCCTTGGTGCGGCGCTTAATCAGCGACAAAGCACATGTCACGGCAATCAATGTCGATCTGGCGATGCCGGAGCTGCGCGCCGATGCCGATAAAGCCACGGCCGAACTGGTTGCCTACACACGGGAACTGGCCGCACGCTATGAAGAAGCGCATCCCGGACTTAAGATTCATCTGCTCGGCCAGACGATCATTAACACGACCTTCAACGAGATGTCCAAGCAAGACATGGAGCAGTTGATTCCGCTGATGTTCTTGCTGATTGTGTTGCTATTGCAAGTTATCCTGCGCTCAATTGCGGGCACGCTCAGCACAGTCATTCTAATTGGCACCTGTATTGCTGCCACTCAAGGCTTCATGGGCTGGGTGGGCTATGCCATCAACCAGGTCAATGTCGCCTGTCCCATCATCATTTTGTCGATTGCCGTGTGCGATGCCGTGCACTTGCTGAATATCTATCTCTTCAACCTCAGCAAAGGTCTCGACAAGGTGCAGGCGATGACG
>JBFHRI010000047.1:0-14138 GCA_041591755.1 Oleiphilaceae bacterium | reverse complement strand
TCTGCAAGCGCTGAGTCAACGTTTGCGCGCAGCCTTTGCGTCGGTGTACACGCATCAGGCACCTGCCGCGGCGCTCCAGCAAACCCTGCGCTCGATCAGGAGTTGACAATGACTGCGCTCGCCAAGCAAGACGCTGCGTCCACCGCTCATCCGCTGCTGCAGCAACTGCGTGATTTTCACGCGCCCGAAACCATCTCCGGCTGGCCCCCGGCACCCGGCTGGTGGATTCTGAGTCTACTGCTCTTGGCTGGAATGTGTGCGTTGATTTGGTATGCGCGGCAACGTTATCGCCGCAATGCCTGGCGGCGCGAGGCCCTCCATCAGCTCGCGCGCATTCAAGCCAGCCCGTTTGATCCGCACGACAGCAAGGTGCATGCGCAGATTAGCCAACTCCTCAAACAATGCCTGGCCAGCCGGTGCAATGATTTGCAACAAGCACGGTCCCTCATGGCGCTGACCGGCGACAACTGGGCAAATGCGCTTCGGGCCAGCTCCCGCGTGCTGACGCCCCATGACATTCACTTGTTTGTCTACGCCCAATACAAGGCTGAACCACCTCCGCTGGAAGCCGGCCACCTGCGGCGCGTCGCGTTATGGATCAGGAGTCTGCCAGCATGATCGAACTGAGCGACTGGAACGGACTGACATTTCAATGGCCGTGGTTACTGCTTCTGCTACCTCTACCGTGGTTGCGAGGATTGCGTAGCCGCGCGCGGGCAGCGCAACAGGTGTTGGCCCCACAACTTCCGATCTTCGGCCGTGTCAAAGCCATGGGCCTGGCACACATGGGAGATGCCTCTCAGCGCAGCCCCTGGCATCGCCTGCTTTTGGGCTTGGCCTGGCTGTCTTTGGTGCTGGCGGTGATGCGTCCGACTTGGGTCGGCGATGCCGTCAGTCTGCCGCTGTCCGGGCGCGATCTGATGCTGGCGGTCGACATATCACCAAGCATGAAAGAGCAGGACATGACGCTACAAGACAAACCCGTGACGCGACTCGATGTGGTGAAAGACGTGGTGTCAGAATTCGTACAGAAACGAGCGGGAGATCGGGTGGGTCTGATTCTGTTTGGCTCAAAACCCTATATTCAGGCGCCACTGACCTTTGACTTGCAGACCGTAAACACGCTGCTGCAAGAGAGCTTCCTGGGTATGGCCGGCCAGGCCACGGCGATTGGCGATGCCATAGCGCTCGGCGTCAAGCGTTTGCGCAAGCGACCTGAGCAATCGCGCGTGTTGATCCTCTTGACGGATGGCTCCAACACTGCCGGCGATATTCCCCCCGATAAGGCGGCCCAGCTCGCTGCGCAAGAGCGCATTCGCATCTACACCATAGGCGTGGGTGCCGAAGCCATGCTGCAACGTTCTTTTTTTGGTACCCGTCGCATCAACCCCTCGGCCGACCTCGATGAGGACATGCTCGTGCAAATCGCCGAGACCACGGGCGGACAGTATTTCCGTGCACGTAACCGGGATGAAATGAACCAGATTTATAATCAGATCAATCAATTGGAACCCATCGAGCAAGAGTCCCAAACCTTTCGCCCCAGCCGCTCGTTATTTCACTGGCTACTCGCCTCCAGCCTTTTGTTCTACAGCCTACATTTGAGTTCGCATGCGTTCAGCCTGCTGCGTCGGCGCCGCCCCCGCACGCCCGCTCGCGTCCTGCCGACCGAAACGGAGGCGCAGGGATGAGTGAGTTTCTCAACCATTTTCACTTTTTGCGCCCGGAGTGGTTTTGGGGCATCTTGTTGTGCCCGTTGCTGTGGTGGTTGCAAGGCCAACGACAGCGTCTGGAGCATGATTGGGCGCGCGTCATTGACCCACGTCTTTTACGCTGGCTAACGCCTGGGCAAGGCGCAGGTGGCAAAGCCCAGCGTTCGATTCTGCCGATGCTGATCTTGGTTCTGGGACTGGGCGCACTGGCCGGACCTGCCTGGGAGAAAAAACCTCAGCCCGTTCTCCAATTAGAAGACCATCTGGTTGTGGTGTTTGATCTTTCGCTGTCGATGCTGGCCACAGACATCAGCCCCAATCGCCTCACCCGGGCGCGCCAAAAATTGCAGGACTTACTGAATCTTCGGAATGAGGGCTTCACCGCGTTGGTGGTGTTTTCCGGCGATGCGCATGTGGTCACGCCACTGACGGATGACACCTACACCATCGCGGCCAATATCCCGGCACTGGACCCTTATATTATGCCGGTGATCGGTGCGCGGCCCGACCGCGGGGTGGAAGAAGCATTGCGTCTGCTAGAGCAAGCTGGGGTATCGCGTGGCCGCATCGTGCTGATGACTGACGGCGTCGAGACACATCAAGGTGAACGCATTGACGCGCTGCTCTCTCCCACGCCACACACCTTACATATCCTCGCCACGGGCACTGCAGGCGGCGGGCCGGTGCAACTCAAGGATGGCCAATTCTTGAAGGATCAGGGAGCGGTGGTCATCCCCAAGACCAATCTCGCGCACCTGCGTCGTTTGGCAGAGAACAACGGCGGCCAAATGCAAACACTGGCACTGGACGACAGCGATCTTGAGGCGCTCGACATCCAAGCTGATCGCCTGCGTGCGCAATTTCGCCAGCAAGCTCAGCAAGCCCATGCGCGGCACTCCGATCTGTGGCAGGATCGAGGCTATCTCTTAGTGGCTTTGTTAATTCCACTGGTCCTGCTGGCACGGCGCCAGGGCGCCTTGTTGCTGTGGCTGCTCATGATCGCTCAACCCCAACCTGCCCAAGCATTCTCGTGGGCAGACCTGTGGCAAACGCGAGACCAACAGGGCCAAGCCAAATTGCAGGCAGGTGATGCCGAGGCAGCCGCTCAATTATTTGAATCCCCCGAACATCAAGCCTATGCGGCGGCTAAAGCAGGCGAATACGCCAGTGCAGCAGAGAAGCTGGCCGATTTGGATACCGCTCGTGCCCACTATAATCGCGGGAATGCCCTGGCGCATGCGGGACAATACGCTGAGGCGATTGCGGCCTATGAAACAGCGCTGGCACAAGCGCCCGAACTGGAGGATGCGCAACACAATAAGTCCATCGTTGAAGAGTTACTCAAACAACAGGAAGAGCAACAAAATAACTCGCAGCAAAATCAGAACGCAGAGGATCAAAACGAGCAGGACTCGCAGCAGGAATCCTCTGATAACAGCGAGCACTCGAATCAAAACAACGCAGACCAGCAGGCCGGTGATTCCTCCCAACCAAAGCAGGGTCAACAAGACTCAGCGCAACCGCAATCCGGTCACCAGCAGTCTGAGCAAGCACCCCAGCAAGCCGAGCAGGCCCCCTCCCCGCAAGACCCAAGCGAGCAGCCAGATGATGTCGACAGCGCGTCGCAGCAGGCTCGCTCAGAACAAGCGGGGGAGGATCAGCAGGCTGAGGGGCAAGGCATACCCGAAGCCCATCTCAGCGCCGAAGACAAACAAAGTTTTGAACAATGGATGCGTCGAGTACCCGATGATCCAGCAGGCCTATTGCGCAACAAGTTTCGACACCAGGCCACCGAACGCAACTACGAAGAAAATCCGCAAGGGGAACCGTTATGGTAAGGCTGCAGCTTAGAATTTTAGCGGGATGGCTTCTGTTCCTGTTTTCGTTGCAGAACTTGGCCACCGCCAACGAGTTGAATGTCAGCGTTGACCGAAACCGTATCTACCAACAGGATACAGTGAATCTTCGGATCGTGTCCGTCAGTAACAAGAGCATGAGTATTGGCGGACTCTTCAGCTTCGGCGCGGGGAACATTGATCCGCCTGACTTTTCGCCCCTGCAAAAAGACTTTGAGATTGTTGATCAAACTCAACGCTACAACATGCAAACAATCAATGGCCGCGCCACTGCAGAGTTAGTGTGGGAGCTGATCCTGTCACCCAAAAAGACCGGAAAATTGCAAATCCCGTCGCTGGAGTATGAAGGAAGCACCAGCAAACCGATCCATATCGAGGTACTGGCTGGGCGCGCGCCGCGTGACAGCTCACAACCGCCCCTGGTCTTTCTTGAGGTCGAAGTCGATAAAAGACAGCCTTATGTGCAGGAACAGGTCTTGTTTACGCTGCGCCTGTATGCGTCACAACACCTTGATAGCGGTGAACTCAGTGCGCCAGCGCATGCGGATCTGATCGTGGAAAGTTTCGGTGAAACCCGCACGTTCTATCGCATGGCTTACAATCAACGTTACGAAGTGCGGGAGCGTCAATACTTGCTGTTCCCGCAAAAAAGTGGTCGTTTAGAAATCGCGCCACAGCATTTCAAGGGCACCCTGATCGATACGCGCTCACGGCGCAGACTGCGAGTAAGCGAGACCTCCGATGCCCTGACGCTGGAAGTCAAAGCGCCCCCGGCAAGTTTTAGCGGCCAACATTGGTTACCGGCCACCAGTCTGCACTTGAGCGAGAGCTGGGATCTCGAGCCGAAAGAATTGCAGGTCGGCGATTCGCATACGCGCACCCTGGAAATTCAGGCCCTAGGTTTATTGGGTTCCGCGCTGCCGCCCTTATCCCTTGAGGATTACCCCTTGGTGAAACGCTATCCGGACCAGCCGATGGTTGAGTCGTCGCAACATGAAGGCGGCGCACAAGGTCTGCGTCGAGAAACCGTGGCCTGGATTGCCGTCGCACCTGGCACGGTCAATTTACCGGAAGTACGGATTCCCTGGTGGGACACGGTGAACGATGTGGAACGTGTTGCGACGGTTCCCGCGCGCAGCATCCGCATTCTGCCGGCCGCCGATACCGCACCCAGCACATCGCCGACACCCGCCAAAGCCAATTCTGATTTCGCGCCAGAAGCCTCACCCGTCATCCTGCAGGAGGGACCAAGCCAGCACTTTTGGTATCTACTGACGACATTACTCTTACTCGGTTGGGGCGCCACCACATGGTTTTTGCTCAAGCGCGGCCAAGCGCTGCCAAAACTCAGGCGCGAGGCCCGCGTATTGGCCCTGGATAAACAATTAGTCAAAGCCATTCGCGAGCAACGTGGCGACATGCCCATTTGGCTCATCCGCTGGGCACAAGCGCTGCATCCACAAGGACAAATTCGGGGCATTGCGGATTTGGCATCGTGGGATATTGAGATTTATCAACAAGCTCGGGCCTTTGAAGCATCACGCTATGCACCGCAAGCCAGCGATGCGATTCAGTTTAACGCGCAACGCCTGATTGAGCGCATCCAGGCGCATGATCGGAGGCGTCAGAGCAAGCCCGAGCCCCATGGCTTACGCAACTTTTATCCGGAAAACCAAGAGAGGGCTGCTTGATGCGAATATTGCATACCATGCTGCGAGTGGGCGAACTCGAACGCTCCATTGCCTTTTATACCGAGATTCTGGGCATGCGCTTACTGCGCCGCAAGGACTACCCCGACGGCCGCTTCACGCTGGCCTTTGTGGGCTTTGGAGACGAAGCTGATGAAGCGGCGCTGGAGCTCACCCACAACTGGGACACGGATCATTACGAGTTGGGTAACGGCTTTGGCCATATTGCGATTGAAGTCGACGACGTCTATGCCGCCTGTGAACAAGTCAGTGCCAAGGGGGGACAAGTTGTCCGCCCCGCCGGCCCGATGAAGCACGGCAGCACAATCTTGGCCTTTGTGAAAGATCCCGACGGTTATTTGATTGAATTGCTGGGTAAGAAAACTGACGCGTCGGTATGATGCGTTCTCGATGAAAAGCGCCGCCCTTCGCAAGAGGATGGCATTCGAAACTGAGTTAAAAAACGGGAGGTCCCGCTATGATCAAAGCCTGGGCAGTCAAACAGAAAGGCAGCCAATTCGAGCCCTACGAATACGATCCGGGCCCCCTCGCCTCCGACGAGGTAGAAATCGCTGTGGACTATTGCGGCATCTGCCATAGCGACCTCAGTGTCATCGAGAGTGAGTGGGGGCCGACGCCCTACCCCGTGGTGCCAGGACATGAAGTGGTTGGACGCATCGCGGCCATAGGCAGTAGCGTCAAACATCTGCAACTTGGGCAACAGGTGGGTCTAGGGTGGCACGCGGGTTATTGCCAGCAGTGTTCCCAGTGCCATGCGGGCGAGCACAATCTATGTGCCGGCGCCCAAGCGACCATTATCGGGCACCATGGTGGCTTCGCTGATCGCGTACGGGCTCAGGCCAGCAGCGTGGTTGCCTTACCGGAAGGGATCGACATCGAAAGCGCCGGCCCATTATTTTGCGGCGGTATCACGGTATTCAACCCCTTGGTGCAATACCAGATCAAACCCACAGACAAGGTCGCCGTGATCGGTATTGGCGGACTGGGGCATTTGGCACTGCAATTTCTGAATGCCTGGGGCTGTGAAGTTACCGCCTTTACCAGCAACCCGAGCAAACGTGACGAAGCTCTCCAGCTGGGTGCCCACCATACACTCGACTCACGAGATGAAAGCGCTATCAAGGCTGCCGCAGGACGTTTCGATCTGATCATTTCCACGGTGAACGTCAAACTGAACTGGCGACTGTATCTCAGCACACTGGCGCCAAAAGGTCGTTTGCATTTCGTGGGCGCGACTTTGGCACCGCTTGAAGTTGATGTGTTTTCTTTGATCGGTCAGCAGCGCTCGATCTCCGGCTCCCCCGTAGGCAGTCCAGCGGTCATTGCGCAGATGCTGGAGTTTGCCTGTCGACACCAAATTCGCCCTCAGGTGGAGATTTTCCCCATGCAGCAAGTGAATCGGGCGATGGACCGATTACGCAGTGGCGAGGCGCGCTATCGGGTGGTGCTGAAAAACAGCTAGCAGAACTGTCCAGACGTTAGGCGCTACGGTGGGCTCTCAAGTGGTGACAACGACAGCGCCTTCTCGATATTCAATCCCATCATGACAACCCCCAAGTCCGCTCGCCCGTCTTCGTCTTTCAAGGGAATGCTAACTTGCGATTGGAAGGTCCGCGTCGAGGCATCAAAACCAATACGATCGACAAAAATTTCATCGTGCGCTCGACCAAAGCTACGCTGGAATTTATCTTCATCGCCCTGCCAATAGTCACTGGTGAGGTCACTGCTGGCGACCAGAAAACCCTTGTGGTCCATGACGAAAAGCTCATCGATCAAGCCCTGACTCTGCGCTTTGATCTGGCGTAGCAGATCGGCCGCAGGGGTCTGCAACACCGAGGCCCGCAGCTGCTGACCCTGGGGACTGTCTTCTTGCCAGAGCGCCTCTACTTTTTTCACATAGACTAAATCGTCAGAGGGGGCCTGAGCATTGTGCCGCTTCAGCATCGCAATCAAATGGGGTCGAATTTTCCCTTTATATTCAAGGGCCAGATTCGCCAGCCGGTCATGCTCTTGCGCGCTCAGCGCGACCCAGTTGTCGGGTTGGCAATCGTTTATCTGTCGATTGAACTTTGCTAGGAACCCTGGATTTCGCTGTAAGAAATCGTCGCTAAAAAAAACGCGCAGAGGCAAATAGCGCACAAACTGAATAGACATGCCCCGGCGCTGAGCATCGTCAAGTTCTTCGTCGGTTCCGACAATCGCATCTACCCGCCCATGATCCAACAAGTCGAACATTTGGCGCACACTGCTTGCGGCCACGGTGACCTGATAACCCAGTTCGTGCAACCAGCGATATTGATTGGAGCCTTCAATCGCTGCAAAACGCAGTTGACTAATCGGACGCCTCACATCGCGGCTCATCCAGTACCATTTCTCGATCGCGAGCGGGTCACTGGCCTGCATCGGACGCTGGGCAGCCGGCGCTGAACTAAGCGGGTAAGCGCCTGAAAAAAGCCCATTTTCAGATTCGTGTACGCAGCGCAACCAAGGCTTGTCTACGGTTTCGTGCGTCAATTGCATATGCTTGAACACGCAGTTCACCACATCTCGGTCTTTAAATGCGCGTTGCCTTCCATCGTACGTTTCATGCATTTCGCCTCGACACAATTGTATCGACGACTCTTCAGACAATACGTCACCACTCAGCAGCCACAACACGCACGCGCTGAATAGCAGGGCTTTTAATGTCATTGCTGCAATTCCTTCAGCTATAACCGGTATATTTTTGTTAGATTTCTATTTATGCTGTCGAGCAATCCATGGATTTGTGCGCGGGACTGCACTAATGTAATCCGCGAAGCCTCCAGCATGCAGGTGTTGGCTGGAAAAGTCCAAGAACCAGAGTTTATAAGACCTCAGTGTCCGGAGTTTTTATGCAGTGCCACGCTCAATGCGGAGCCTGCTGTATCGCGCTCAGCATCAGCTCGGCCTTACCCAATATGCCGCAGGGCAAACGCGCCGGAGAGCGCTGCATCAACCTAGGGCCCGACCTGCGTTGCCAAGTCTATGCAATCAGACCTCAGGTCTGTCGTGATTTTATGGCCAGCGAAGATTGTGGACGAGACCACCATGAAGCCTTGGTTTTACTAGGAGAATTGGAGCGACAAACCCAATCAAGCTTGCGCTAATTCGAAACAGATTCGCGTACCTTCGGTGTATTCTTCATCCAGCCAAATACGACCTTGCTGAGCGCGTAAAAAGTCAGCGCACAATTTTAGACCAAAGCCAGTGCCCTCTTCACCCGAGGTGCCAACTTTGCTTTCTACGGTCCCCTCAAATAACTGGCTGCGTTTTTCAGTTGAGACGCCAGTGCCTTGATCACTCACGCTGACACGTACCTGCCCCCCCACCGCAACGGCTTTGAGCTGCACCAGCCCCCCCGAGGGCGAATACTTAATTGCATTGGAAACCAGATTACGCACGACTGTTTTTAATACAGCGGGGTCGGCCAACACGCACAATTCCGCCGGCACTTCGACGTGCAAAGCCAAGCCTTTGGATTCGGCCAACTGACGTAACAGGGGTAAAGCCTCGTTGACCAGCTCAGAAAGGCAGGAAGCCTCTCTTGCGCGAGGCACACCACCGGTTTCCTGCTGGTACCATTGCAGCATCTCATCCAGCAACTGGTAGGCATTGCTCGCATTTTCATATAGCGAAGCGGCAGACTTCTGAATCAATGAGGCAGACAAGGCATTGGCATTGTCCTTGAGTATGCGTGTCAGCCCCAAAATGCCATTGAAGGGGCTCCGCAGGTCATGCGCAATCGTGGCAAAAACCTTGCCTCGAGTCTCGTCGATGCGCTCCAGACGGCGTGCATGCAAACGCAGTTCGAGTTGACTCACCACTTGCCGCGCCAACGTTTGCAGAGCGCGTCGTTGTAGGTCATTGAGCTTGCGTGGTTGACGATCAATCACACATAAGGTACCCAAAGCCAAACCATCCTGCGTGAGTAAGGGCGCGCCCGCGTAAAAGCGAATGTCGGGCGCACCGGTGACCAAAGGATTGTCGGCAAAGCGCTCATCTTCCAGGGCATTGGGTACTTCAAACAACTGGTCCTGGTGAATAGCATGCGCGCAAAAAGCCAGCTCTCGCGGCGTTTCAGTAACCCCAAGCCCTATTCTCGACTTAAACCACTGGCGTTCGCCATCGATCAGACTGATCAGCGAGATTGGCGAACCACAGATCTCGCCCGCCAACTGCGTCAACTCATCAAAAGCCCGCTCATCTTCACTATCGAGCACCTCAAAACGCAACAGTGCCTCAAGTCGTTCCTTTTCATTCGCGGGTAAGGGGGCTGATTTCATCCAAGTGCTCCGTGTCAGCGGCGGGCGTAGGGATGTAAGCATACTGTCCAACGGAGGATTTTGACAGATATCTGAGGGCAGAAGAATCACCAAAAGGGGCCTTGCTCGCAGGATGCAAAGGTAGCCTTAGTCAAACTGCGGCAAAACGTATGGGCATACTGAAACCGTAATACAAGGTCTAGCCAAACTTAAACCTCAGCACCATAACTAGTCATCCCGCGGCTCGACCGCGGGATCTGGGGGTAAACAATGGCCGTCAAGAGATCCCGCGGTCGAGCCGCGGGATGACTGTAAGTCGGAGGTTGCGGGATGATTGTAAATTGGAAGCGTCGGGTTGCCTGTAAATTGGAGGCTACTGGATGAATGTAAGCTGAAAGCGGCGGGTTGACTGTAAGTTGGAGGCTACTGGATGAATGTAAGCTGAAAGCCGCGTGATGATCAGGCCATGCTACTGCCGGTGGAGCTTCCCGCGCAGTTAATAACTCACGCTCTACTCAAAATAAACCTGCAACATCCGCTCTAACTCCCCCCGCTCGGCCAGAGCTTTGACTTCACTATCAATGAGCTGTTTCAGCTGCATCGAAAACTCCGAGTGACGATTCAGCATCCAGTAAAACTGCTCAGCTGAAGCATCGCGCAAGCGCTGGTAGCCCAAGCGTTTGGCGTCGGGTGCATCTTTGAGCTCAGTCAACAGGATTTCCAAGCGTGCCACGCCGATATCACAGCGCTTCAGCAACAGCAACTCGATGATTTTCGGCAAGCCTTTGGAAACACGTTGAATGCGCTTTTCCTCCAGGCCAAAATTGGTATAGATGTAGCCTTTCTGCCCGCATAGAGATAAACCCTGCAAATTGGCAGTGGTCACGGGTTCTTGGTAGAAGCGCGAATATTCGATTTCGAAGAATATGCCCGGAGTCAGCTCATAAATCGGTTCGGTCAGCAAGTAATCGCGATCGCGCTCGGGATTTTTCGCGGCATCCAATACCATGTCGATATCGCCATCTTTGCCATCCAGCAGACAACGCTTCCAGGGCCGAATACTGACCTCATAGGGAATCTGGTGTTGCTTAAAAATACGCGCCAACAAGTCGGCATTAAAACCACGAAAACGCTCGTTCTCACTATCAGGAGGGAAGCTAAAGGGCGGCCAACCCGCGTCTTCAGCGCATATTTTGACGAATCCATGTGGCCACTTGGGTGCGTCCTGGGCCAGAATCATGCCCGAAACCACCCACAGCGCACAAAACATCGCGCACCTGATGCCGTTTTTATTTAAGGCCACACTGCACCCTCCCGAAGAAGTGAATTCGGACTATTGTAGTTCAAAAACGCTCCATGATTATTGAAAAAAACGCGCATGCGGTCTGACCCATGACCTAAGTCAAGGCATTGACACGCCCGCGCCTGCCGCATATAACGGGCTCGATGAGCTGCGCCAAAGCCCCATCAATGCAACTTTAAGCGTGGGCGGATAACGCGGTTGATATGCTGCGACAAGGTCATCAGGATCATTTTGACCCAGCCATGCAAAGCCAGCTGATGCATGCGATAGAGCGAGACGTAGGCCATCCGTGCCAAGCGTCCTTCAAGATTCAGCGTGCCACGGCTCAAACCACCCATCAGATGACCGACGGCGGTAAAGCGGCTGAGTGAGACCAATGAGCCGCGATCCTGATAGCTGAATTCTTTGAGTGGTTTGCCGGCCAACGAACGGCAAATATTCTGGTACACCAAACTGGCCATCTGATGCGCCGATTGTGCACGCGGCGGCACCCAACGCGCATCGCTCATTTGCCGCCCGGCACAGTCCCCGATGGCATAGATGTGCGCATCTTCCGCCGGCTGCAGGTGAGCATTAACGATAATCTGATTAGCGCGATTAGTCGCCAGCCCGCCAAAACCTTTTAGAAAATCCGGCGCCTTGACACCGGCCGCCCAAACCATCAAATCAGCCTCTATTTCTCGGCCATCGGTGGTGATGAGCTTGCCCGCTTCGGCCCGCGCGACTTGAGTGCCGGTTAAGATGTTCAAACCCAGGGCTTGAGTTTCCCGATGCACAGCCCGTGAGACCCGCTCGGTCAAGGCGGGTAATAAGCGAGGACTGGCCTCCACCAAGGTGACCTTGAGATGTTCCTCCGCAATGGCCCGCATACCGTATTCAGAGAACCAGTTACGCGCATTGAATAGCTCCGCCGACAACTCTACGCCTGTCGCGCCTCCGCCAACGATTGCAATCGATAGCGTGGCGTAGTGACCGTCCCTGAGTTTTTGATTCAGTCGTAGAAAATGGTTCACGAGCTTTTGCTGAAAACGCCTGGCCTGTTCGGGGCTGTCGAGATAGGTACAGTGCTCGCGCACACCCGGCACACCAAAGTCATTGGAAACACTGCCAATCGCCAAGACCAGAATGTCATAACTGACCGATCGCGCAGGCAATATCTCCACGCCATCCTCATCAATCAGATGTTCGAGCTGGATGCTTTTGGCGGCGCGGTCAATGCCACACAGTGTCCCCAACATGAACTGAAAGCCGTGATTGTGGGAGTGCGCGCGATAGCTTACAGCGTCCACCTCGGCATCCAGGGTGCCCGTCGCCACTTCATGCAACAAAGGTTTCCACAGATGCGTATGATTACGATCAATCAACAGCACTTCGGCCAGGCCCTTACGCCCCAGCTTATCGCCTAGACGTGTCGCCAGTTCAAGGCCGCCGGCGCCTCCCCCAACAATGACGATTTTCTGCATGCTGCCCTCTCGACTCAACGCACTGACCGTCGCGCATGATAAGCCATTCTAGAAAGAAATCTGCTGCTTTCTAAGCCCACGGGTGAATTATTTGCCCTCAGCAGATGGGAGCAGACTTCGCAGCACCGTGATGAAACCGCTAGACTGCGCCCCCTACCCTTATCGACACAGGCGCTTAGCAAATGAACCTTCTCAGCAAATATTTTCTTAATGGTCTACTCGCACTACTCCCGCTAGTGCTGACCGTCTGGATCGTCTACGGGCTCGGCTCGGCGTGCGAGCAACTACTCGGGGGGCTCTTACTGATGCTGCTACCGCAAGGTTGGTATCTCCCCGGGATGGGTTTGCTGTTTGGTGTGGTATTCACCACGCTGATCGGTTTGTTGTTAAACGCATGGATATTCCGCAAATTGAGCGCAGGCATTGAACTGCTGTTTAACAAGATCCCCTTGATCAAAGTGGTGTATTCCAGCATTCGCGATATTTCCCGTTTTGCCTCCGCCTCTGAAAATGAAGAGCAATTGCGTTCAGTGGTCTTGGTTGAATTAACGCCTGGAATGCAGGCGATTGGCTTTGTCACGGACAAGGCAACACCATTTTCAAGCGCGGAAGCCTTGGTTGCTGTGTACCTGCCACTGAGCTATCAGATCGGCGGCTTTACCTTGCTGTTGCCGGAGTCGCGCCTGCAACGACTGGATATTCCGGCCGACCAGGCGATGCGCTATGTCGTGACCGCCGGCATGACTCAGATTTCGCGCTAGGTACCCGCTGAAGCTTGCACCGAGTTAGAACAGATTGGCTCAGGTGTACTAAACTGGGGTACACCTCTCGCTTGCCTTTAACCTACCCACACACGGTCGCTTGCGATGATAAACACCATAAAAGGATTGTGTTGCCTGCTGGGCTTCTGGCTGTTTACGCTACCGGTGCTGGCGGATGCCAACAGGCATCACATCAAAGCACTTTATATCCCCCTGGCAGATCATTACGCCGCCCTGGTTGCCTATGAGCGTTATGGGGCGCAAATGAAATATGCGCGCCTGGACCTGGAACAAATGACAAACTGGGATTTTCTGCGTGCCCGTTTCATGTCCGGCGAAGCGGATATGGCCTTTGCCATGGGTCCGTTGGCGTTGTCGATGTTCCAAAAAAAGCCCTCGTTCCGCTGGATCGGTCTGATGCATCGAGATGGCAATGCAATGGCTCTCAACCAGCATATTCATCGTGCACTCGCTTTGCCTCTGGAACGCGCACAACGCAAACCCGACCCGCAGATCGCGCAGCTATTGTGGCAGCATTACCAAGATACTGGGGAAGCGGTAGAGATTGCCGTGCCACACCTGCTGTCCACACACTCGGTGGTGCTTTTTCAATACTTCAAAACACATGGCGTCAGGATCGGCTTTCGCCCACATATCCAGGCTCCCGTGTCAGCCATCGCGGTGGCTCCGCCTCGCTCACCGACCTTTTTACGGGCGGCTGACAATCGTGCCCGCATGGCTGCGTTTGAACAATCCCTACCCTGGGCGGATATTGTCGAGACCGAAGGCTGGGGCAAGATCGCCTGGTATTCCAAGGATGTGCTGCCCTGGCCACAAGGTCACGTCGAATGTATTGTATTAGCCACCGACCAAGCATTAGATAAGAAGTTTGAGGCGGTACGAGAAGTCATGCATTACATCAGTCAAGCGGGGCATGACATCGAACAAGCGCGCGCCGAAGGTGGCGAGGCTTTAGCAGCAGTCATCACTATTGTGCAACGCCATATCCCGAGCCACTCGGCAGAGTCGATTGCGGCGAGCCTCGACCCGC
>JBFHRI010000046.1:0-14306 GCA_041591755.1 Oleiphilaceae bacterium | reverse complement strand
CTCGGTGTCGCCGGCGGACACCCCCTCCGAGAGGGGGAGGGGCTGTAGATTTTTTATTTCGGCGACATTATATGTCGCTTTGCTGCGTAAGATCTCTCATGTGTTCACCCACAACCCGAGGAGAGATCCCATGTTTCGCGTCAATGCATTTACTAAAAAAGGCACCAAGTTCCGTTTTCGTATCCAAGCGGCCGATATTCACGCTGTTCGCACAACCTTGAAAACCATCTTCGATGGCAAGGAAATGCGCTTGGTCTTGGTGGAGCCCATCGCTTGATCTGTGAGCAACGTTCAGGGCGACGAATTGGCTTGCAGCAGAGTCTCCCTGAACAGAGCCCGCAAGATTTCGATCGAGGTCATACCGGTATAGTTTGGGCGCACAATAAATGCGATGCGACGATGTGGGCCGGGCTCGTTCAAGTGCAAGGCTCGCAATTCTTCACTGGGCTTGACCAGTGCTGCCAGCGCCATTTCTGGCACCAGCGTTGAACCCATCTTGCCGGCCACCATTTGCACCAGAGTGTGTAGGCTGGTCGAGCCAAAGGCTTTAAGCGACTCCGTTCCCTGCAGGCGACAGGCCGCTAAGGCATGATCTTTAAGGCAGTGACCTTCCTTCAGCAGCATCAACGCGTCCGCGTTCAATGCCTTGCTATTAATCTCTTGCTGTTCTGCGTTCACCTCATCGCGATGTGTGACCCAATAAAAGTCTTCTTGCCAAAACTCAAAGCTGAGTAGTCCTTGCAAGGAGTAGGGCAGTGCCAGAATGGCGCAATCAATGTCGCCCTGGCGCACCATCTCGACCAAGGTGGCGGAAGTTTCTTCGACGATACGCAGCGGAAAATTGGGGTAAGTACGGCGCAGAGAGGGCAGAACGCGCGGCAACAAATAGGGTCCGATGGTGGGGATCACGCCCAGCGTCATCGGATAGCTCAACGGTTCACGTGCGCTCCGCGCCAGTTGCTCTAAATCACTGACCTGCTGAGCAATGGCATGAGCGCGTGCGAGGAACTGTTGCCCCATCGGCGTGACCAGCACCTTTTTGTTGTCGCGTTCAAACAAGGCAAAGCCAAGCTGTTTTTCCAGCTCTGCGATGGCCGTGCTTAGCGCCGACTGCGAGACATGACTGTCGTCAGCGGCATTTTTGAAGTGTAAGTGCTTAGCCACGGCCAGCGCATAGCGTAGTTGTTTGAAGCTGATCATGCTTGGGTCTCGGTGTTTACGATCTATTTAATCGAATAATAGTATCTATTTAAATCAATTTAAACGAACACCTGGGGCGGTTAGTCTTCTCTGGCGTTCGCGATGCTATGCCCGTCCCCCATCTGGGAAGGCAAGCACAGCGGCTTCAAACCCAATATCGAAGTGAAACCGTTATATCATCAGGAGAAAAAAGCATGGCGAAGATTAACCAGGCCATCCCGAACTTTAAGGCACAGGCATACCACAACGGTGAATTCAAGACGATCAGCAGCGAAGACGTGAAAGGCAAGTGGTCGATCTTTCTCTTTTACCCCGCCGATTTCACCTTTGTGTGCCCCACTGAATTGGAGGACATGGCCAATCATTATGAAGAGCTGCAGCGTCTGGGGGTCGAAGTGTATTCCGTTTCGACCGACACCCACTTCGTGCACAAAGCGTGGCATGACGCGAGTGAAGCCATCAAGAAAATAAAATTCCCGATGATCGGTGACCCAACCGGCGCCATCACCCGTGGCTTCGATGTGATGATCGAAGAGGAAGCTGCGGCCTTGCGTGGCACCTTCCTGGCGAACCCGGAAGGCATTATTAAGGTGGCCGAGATTCACGATCTGGGTATCGGCCGCGCCGCTAAAGATATGGTGCGCAAGGTGAAGGCGGCACAGTACGTCGCGTCGCACGATGGTGAGGTCTGCCCGGCCGCTTGGGAGGAAGGTCAGAAGACCCTGAAGCCAAGTTTGGATCTTGTGGGCAAAATTTAAATCTTCAGCCGACGTAAAAAACACACCTCTGCGTAGGTTGGGATGACAAAGGAATCCCAACAGAGGGCAGCACGGCGTTTAGGGTTAAGCACCGAGGTGCCGTCACGTTGTGATTCGTCCCTCATCACAACCTACGCTAGAACAGTTCTTTTCGAGATAAAACCTATGTTAGACACCAACACGTTAGAAGCGTTAAAACAGTATACCGCCAACATGGCTCGTGATGTCGTGTTGGTGTTGAAGGATGGCGAGCATGCAAAGCGCGCTGAACTGATCGAATTCGTCGATAAACTTTGTTCGGTCAGCCCTCGTCTCCACTACCAGATACGGCCTCAGGCGAACGTGCGCGGCCCGCTCAGCTTCGCTCTCGAAGTCGATGGTCAGGCGAGCGGTATTCAGTTTTCAGGTCTGCCTGGCGGGCATGAATTTACCTCTTTGGTTTTGGCTATTTTGCAATTATCAGGTACTGCGCTGAAACTCGATGCGCTGATTCAAAAAATGGTCGAACGAATCGTGCAGCCTTTGCGCTTCGAGGTTTTCGTCAGTTTGAGCTGCCACAATTGCCCGGATGTGGTTCAGGCCCTAAATCAGTTTGCCGTGATCAACCCGCTGATCGCGGTTGAAACCATCGATGGCGGCGTGTTTCCTGAATTGATTGCCGAGCGCAACATTCAGGGCGTGCCCTCGGTCTATCTCAATGGCGAGGTGTTTTCGAACGGTAAAATTGACATAGCCCAGATCTTGGAGCGCTTACAGGCCAAGTTTCCGGAGCTGAAGTCAACACCTCAGGGTCCGGCCTTACCCACTCAGGATGTGACGATTATAGGAGGTGGTCCGGCAGGCATTGCCGCAGCAATTTACAGTGCTCGCAAGGGCCTCAAAGTGACCTTGATCGCCGACCGAATAGGCGGCCAGGTGCGTGACACCATGGGGATCGAGAACTTGATTTCTGTGCCTAAAACCACCGGGCCGGAGCTGACGCAGAACCTGCGCGAGCATATGAAGGATTACGACATCACCTTGCGTGAGCATGTCAGGGTGGAGCAAGTCCGTCAGGGCGAAATCAAGCAGTTGCGGCTCTCCTCCGGAGAAGAAATCAGCAGTAAAACACTGATTGTCGCGACCGGGGCCAAGTGGCGCGAGCTCAATGTGCCGGGCGAGAAAGAGAATATCGGTCAGGGTGTGGCGTACTGTCCCCACTGCGATGGCCCCTTCTTCAAAGGTAAGGACGTGGCGGTGATCGGTGGCGGCAACTCGGGCATCGAGGCCGCGCTGGATCTGGCCGGAATCGTCAGGTCGGTCACCGTACTCGAGTTTGCGCCGGAATTGAAGGCTGATCAGGTGCTGGTTAAACAAGCTGCGGCTCGCAGCAATATCCGCATTTTGAAGAATGTGTCGACGCAGGAAATTCTGGCAGAGGGGGGGCAGGTTACCGCCTTGGTGTATCAGGATCGCAGCACCGATAAACGCGAGCACTTGCCATTGTCTGGGGTGTTTGTGCAGATCGGACTGGTACCGCATAGTGCGGTGCTTAAAGAGCTCGTTGAGACCACGCGCTTCGGTGAGATCATAATCAATGAAAAGTGCGAAACCAGTGCGCCAGGCATTTATGCCTGCGGCGACGTCACGACGGTGCCCTACAAGCAAATCGTGGTGGCGATGGGTGAGGGATCGAAGGCGGCACTTGCGGCTTTTGAGTATCTGCTAAAGCAGGCTTGAGTGTACGTTAGGCTCGATCTTTCCTCGCACGCTTAAAAAAGGCGGCACTCCCGCGAGTGCCGCCTTTATACTGGCTAAGGCTTCAGCTTAGTGCAGCGAGCTGCTCAGCACTTGTCCCATGGTTTTGTTTTCCGCGCCATCGATACGAATGTATTGGTTCAGGAAAATATCCCAAGTGGTTTTGGTGACAATGCCGATATCCAGGTTGCCACGCACATTGCCGTTACCCATCAGCGGCGTCATACGGTTACCCTTGTCGTTCCACTGGTGTCCATTGTGGCGTAGGGTTTCGCTTTGGATAAATGGTAAATGCAGGCGATACAAGTTGCCGGGCGCATCACCAAACCAAGTGACCTTGCCATCCAAAGTGCGGTTCCAAACACAGGTGTTGTAGCTTTCGGGGCGGTCTGAACCACAAGCGCTATGCAGTGGCACGACGCTGTCATCGGTGCCCTTGATAAACAAGTGGGTGATGAAGCCGTAGATTTCATCGCCGCCCGAAGCGATGCGCAAATGCGGAATATTGCTCGGATTGACCAGGCCAGTATTGCGCGCAGGGCCCGTTTGCAAGTTATACAGAACGCCGGAATTGAAATGCTTACCCGGGGCCATGTACTTGACACCGCTGGTACCCATGAAGAAATTCAACCAATCATTGACGGTGTTTACTTCGTCCTGTTTAGAGGGCGACAGAACCGTATTTGAAGCCAATGTATTCAGGAAGTTAGCCAGTTCGTAAAGTACCGTGGCGCCCTCAGTGCCGCCACGCGCACCCGCCATGTCGATATAGGCGGTGACGTTGAAACGGCTGCGAGTAGTGCTATCCAGCAAGCTGGATTTGTTGTCTTCGATATATTGCATGACTAGGTCGCCGGTGGAGTGCGTGACGACCAGGCAGCCTTGCGTATCGTTGCAAAAATTGGGTTTGGCGGCGAACAGCGCCTTGAGTTGATTGGCTACTTTTCTCCCGATACCGTCACTGCCTTCGAGGCGAAAGCTTGAGTCGTAATGCAGAATGTGGGCGCTGGAATCAGAGTAATAAACCGGTGTTCTTGAGGTGTCGAATATATTGAAGTTATTGCCGCCTGCATCTTTCAGCAAGGGTAGGTTTTGCTCTACCAGACTCAGTCCGTTCGGGTTCGCCACACGAATAGCGCCATTCCCACCATTGTACAGCGAGAACCGATTCCAGTAGTTGTAGCCAAAACGTTTACCGTCATCGTGGGTGCGCGAGATAAACACGTGCTGTGGCTGGAAGCCTTCGATCAGTATGATGTTTTTGCCCGCCAGTTTGCCTGCCGTGGCAAAGGAGGCGCTGGCCATAAGAGCCGCCATTGCCATGAATTTACTTATTGTTTTCATGAGTTAGTTCCTGCTTTTTAAGTTTATTTTTATCGTAAAAACAAGACTGCTTACGAACCGATGCGTCGTAACTCTTTTGCGATACGTTGTGATTTCTCGTTGATATAGGGTTTATCTGAATATTGGTTGAAACTAAATGAATTTACGTTGAACACCTCCTGTTCGATAGAACCAAATTCCGTGATGTAATCGGGCTCGGAAGGTAAGCGTTGCAAGCCGAGGTCCTTCAATTCGTAAGGTCCTTCGGAGCCCGCTTTCTTCAATGCCGCGATATGCGCTTTCAAGACCAGCGTGCCGCTGCTGGTGTCGAGTTGCTCTTCCGCCCGCAGATGCACCAAGGGCTCGCCCGTGGTGGCGTCGTACAGATTGCCTTTGACTCTGTGAAATCCGGGCTTGTCGGTGCTCACATACACCGGAATCTCCAGGTATTCACCATTGACGCTGGCGGGCGCTACGCCGTCCAGCCGTGCAATGGTGGGGACATATTCGAAACTAGTGAGTCGCTCAAAGGACTCGCCCTGAAACATGAACTCGGTATACAGATTCAGCTCGACCTGTTGTGAAACCTGGCTCAGCTGTAGTGGGCCAAAATGGACGTCGTAACTGTGAGGCGCATCGTCGCGTGGCATTACGGTGGCGTGTGCCAGGGCTTCACCATTCCATAGCAACTGAGAGCGAACACTGCTGGGCTCCGCTTCCGGCAATCCCGATATCACGGCGATCGCGCTCACCTCGTCACCCGGAAAGTAACGCAGGCGCGAGGTTTTGATACTCAGGCCGGGGCTATTCGGGTCACTGAGTCGCGCGGGCAGCTCATTGGCCACCGCGATATCCGGCAGATATTTGGTCTCCAGTTCATTTTTGTCGATCGGGAGCGAGAAATCGGGGTATTTGGTTTGCTCTTCGTAGATGTCGCTGAGTTCCAGCAGACGCTCTTTCATTTCGGGTGTGAAATCGTGGCCCTGGTCGGTCATTTGTGTGCCGGGCAGCTCTGCAGGTGCTTGTTCAATCTTCGGGCTGGCCAGCACTTGAGCGGGCTGCTCGGTGGCGGGTGCGGGCATGTCGGACGTTTCATTGAACGCGCTGTACAAGCCGACGCCGATCAATGCCGCAACGCCGACCAACACGCCCTGGATCAGGCGAGGTGAATCGTTCATGGCTGTAACCTTTTATTTTTATCGTGGGAGCTAGATTAAAGCCGCCTGCGCGTGGTCGCACCCCTCAAATGGGGGTATGGATTATTTTTGCGAGGCGTTTAATGTTGCTGAGAAGTTCATCGGAATTTACATGGAAAAATAATTTTAAAGTCTGTCTGCTTGGTGCGATGCGCTGGGCATTCCGTCGCACAAGGTTCAGCGTTTTAAAATGACCGCCCCGCCGAATTTCGCCAAAACGCCATTCGACGAGGCTGTCCCGCTGCTAGCGCAAGGAGCTGCTCAGGACTTGCGCCAAAGTCTTGTGTTCTGCATCTCTGATGCGAATGTACTTCTGCAAAAAGATGTTGTAGCTAGTCTTGCGGCTGATGCTGATATCCAGATCATCTTTCACGTTTCCATTGTTCATCAACGGCGTCATGTAATTGCCGCGATCATCCCACTGGTGGCCATTGTGACGCAGTGATTCTGACTGAATGAAGGGGTAGTGCAGGTTGTAGTAGCTGGAGGGGGCATCGGCGAATAGCGTCACCCGGCCATCCAAAGTACGGTTCCAAACGCACGAATTATAACTGTTGGCGCGGGTTGAGCCGCATGCGCTATGCAGCGGAACGACGCTGTCGTCGGTGCCTTTGATAAAGAGGTGAGTGATAAATCCATAGGGCTCATCACCGCCGGAAGCGACGCGCAGGTGCGGGATCTGATCCGGATTGACCAGGCCGGTATTACGCGCGGGGCCGGGTTGCAGGTTATAGAGTACGCCAGATTGGAAGTGCTTGCCGGGCGCCAGGTAGGCAACACCTTTAGAGCCCATAAAGAGATTCAACCACCAATTTGCAGTATCGATTTGAGCTTGCATAGTGGGCGAAAGCGCGGTGTTAGAGGCAATGGTATTCAGGAAGTTGGCCAGCTCGTACAGCACTGTTGCGCCTTCTGTGCCGCCTCGCGCGCCAGCCAGGTCGACATAAGCCGTCACGTCAAAAGCTGCGCGCGTGGCGCTGTCCAGAAGGCTGGCTTTATTGTCTTCGAGGTACTGCATCACCAGGTCGCCGGTAGAATGGGTGATCACCAGACAGCCGTTTGTTTTGGTGCAAAAATCGGGTTTTGCTGCAAACAAATCCTTTAGCTGTTGTGCTACCGTTCGGCCAATTCCGTTGCTGCCTTCGAGCCGATAGGTTGAGTCGTAATGTAGGATTTGTGCAGTGGAATCGCTGAAGTATTGTGCTTGGCGAGAGGTATCAAAAATGTTGAAGCTGCGACCGCTGGCGTCCTTCAGCGTTGGGAGATTTTGGTCCAGTAAGGTGAGTCCCGTCGGATTGGCGACGCGAACTGCACCGTTGCCGTTATTGTACAGGCCGAAGCGGTTCCAGTAGTTATAGCCAAAACGCTTACCATCATCGTGCGTGCGCGAGATGAATACCTGCTGAAATTGGAAGCCTTGTATAAGAATAATATTCTTGCCGGCGAGCTGGTTTGCGTTGGCCCAGGATGCGCCGGACATCAGCACGGCCATCGCCATTAGTTTACTTATTGTTTTCATGAGTTCATTCCTGCTTTATCGGTTTATTTTTATCGTAAAAACAAGACTGCATACGCACTAAAGCGGCGTAACTCTTTTTCGATAGATTTTGGGTTTTCGATAGATTTAAGGGTTGAAAATTAAGGGTTTAGGGTGCATGCGCTGCTTGCAGCGCTTCATCTGGGACGAAGAAACACACAGGGAAATTCGAGTATGGCGGCGCGCTGCCGGCCGAGGCAGTGCACGCACAAAGGTGCCACATAGGTGCGAATGCTGAATCATCAGTCTGTACCGAGTGTTATTTTTATCGTCTCGGATTTAACTTTAAGCCTGTTAAAAAATGATCGCACCCCCCAAATGCAGGCAAGGGCTATTTTTGCGAGTCAGCTAGAGCTTTGGGAAATTTCATCAGAATTTTCATGGTGGCCAGGGCGCATGGCGTGTAACGCCGGCGCCCGAACTCCACCGTCCTCAGTTACCTGACGATGGCGATGACCGCTTCCAAGCTAACGGATTCTCCCAGGCGCTGCTCAATCGCTTGCTTGATGTGGTCAAGCTGGGTTTCGGCCAAAGGCGAGGGGCTGGCTAATTGAATCTGCAACTGCAGAGGGCTGCCTGGGGTGACGCTGATGTTCTTGAGTGTCACGCCCTCGATCATCCAGCCCTCCAAACTCTCTTTTACCCGATGCTCCGCCACCATCTTGTTAAAGCCCAGCGCTAAGGGCACGCTGACCGCCATTACCAGTATCAGCGAAAGGAAAAGCCCGCGGCGGGCGCGGTGAAAAGCACTGTAGCCGAGCAGTAAAAAGGTCAGTGCCGCTGCCAGAACGATGCCTGCCAAGTTGGTCAGGAATAAAAGCAAGGCGCCTGAAAAAACTGCCCAGTCGAGCCAGCCGATGCCGATGCCGGTGACCGCCAATGGCGGCACCAGTGCCACTGCAATGGCGACGCCTGCGAGGCTGCGTGCAACCTCGGCCCGGGCGTGCGCGTAAGCACCCGCGATACCTGAGATGACTGCCACGGCGAGATCCAGCAGGGTTGGAGAAAGGCGTGCCGCGATTTCGGCATTGATCGACTGCAAGGGTGTAAGCAGGGTCATTAACGTGGCGAACAGTAAGGCCAACCCGATACCTACACCCAATGTGCGGGTGGACTCACTGATGAGTTTTTCATCTTGGCGTAACACGCCCATCGCCAAAGAGACAATCGGCGACATCAGTGGGGCGAGGATCATGGCACCTATGATGACCGGTGCCGAACTGGCGAACAGGCCGACCGTGGCCAGCAGGGTAGAGAGCACCATGAGTACCAGAAAGGCCTCGGAGGCGCGCGCATTTTCGCGCAGCGTCAAAAACAGTTCTTTGAACTCCTCCGGTGCCGCATGGTGAATCCATGGCATCGGATGAGCAACCAGTTCGCGGCGCGCTTCGCCCACCGGTAAGGCCTGAATCTTGTAGCTTTCTTTGGAGGACCCGGTGCCTTTGGTGTTGAGATGCCGGCAGGGACGTAACTTTAGACAGCGCGCGACGACGCGCAGCTCAAGTTTTTCAGCGCGCCCTACCACGCCATCGAGTGAGTACTCAAATTCGCTATCGCTGGACAGGCTTATGCTTTCGGTTTTGATATGGCCAACGAAAGAGGGCAGTTGGCGGGCACTGCGAGCCGGTAGAAAAATACTCACAAACAAAAAACTCAAAAACTCGACCACGCTGCGTGGTGCCAGGACCAATGCGTGCAGCATGCCGTCATTAATTTGCGAATCATCGATAATGCGCCGAGCCAGTGGTGAACTGCGGCCATGCTCGACCACCACGATGCCTAAGGCGGCTGTGTCGATATTTTTCTCTTTGCGCGTCAGCAGATCGAAGGCGCGTAAATGCAGTGTTTTCAAATTGGGGACCAAGGTAAAAAAACGCTTGGCGCGTTGCCACACATTGTCTTCGGAGACTCTGGCGGACTTCAAACTATAGGTGTGCCCGATCGCGACCGCATTAAACACGGGCACATCATTGCAGTACAGCAAGTCAACGCTTTGTGCTGCTTCCTCTTTAAGTGCGTCTTCCACCGCATGCTCAACCTTGGCCGCAACACCGAAGCCGAGTCGGGCTTGAGTCATTTTAGCGTGTGGTAGCAGGCCGACTTCCCACTGTCGCGCTGCGGCTTCGGGCAAGACATGTTGCAGGGCCTCGTCGCTGAGCCAGGTGAGTACCAGGCTCGTTTCTGCCAGCTCTGGCAGATGACAGGGCTCCGATAGAGCAAATAATTGCACCTCGACGCTTGCCAGCTGAGGTAGCAAATTCTCTCGTACCCAGGGCTCTTCCTTGGCATGAAACAAGAGTGTGGCGTGTTTGGGGCTGTCGACCGGGCTCTCCGGCGTATTCTCTTCGGGCGTTATTATTTCCTGAGCCATCAGGTGGAAGCTCCGTTAGGCAAATATAAAACTCATGCGAGCGTTCTGTTCCAACCCTCGCGAGGACCGCAGCGGGTGCGATCTGGGTTAATAAGTCGTGCTATTCCAGAAATCTTTCGGGTGCTTGAAGACTTAGTGTTTAACGAGGCCTGCGGTTGCATGCCCCGCTCAATGGTCTTCCAAATCGGTCAATAAGAAGGTTTGCGAGGGGTCGACTAAAACCCGATTGCCCATGCCTTCGCGCCCGAACAACATCAGATAGGTCATGTCGGAGCGGTCGGTCAGCGTTATTTCGATCGGCCAGCACATATTGGCGAGACGAATCTGGGTTCGGATGACATAGCGTTTCTCGACGTCGCCATTGGAAGACTTGATGCGGCGAATATCATGTAAGAGGCTTTTACAGGGAACGATCTCTTCAACTTTATGGGCATTGGGATGAAGATCGAAATGTACCCAGCTCTTGCCTTTTTCTTTGACGCAACGAATGTTGTCAACGTGCAGGGAAGAGGTCTTGGCGCCTGTATCGACCCTAATTTGCAAGTCGCGAATACCCAGCTCCGGTAAGTCGCACATTTCGAGATTGCCAATGATGATTTTGTCGGGCGGCAAATCCAGTTTCATCAGCCTGTTTTCTCCTGCGTGCTTAGTGCGGGATGGGAAGTCTCTGAATTGGGTTCCTGTTCATCCGGAGCGTGCGTAATCTTCACCGCTTTTTGGAAGATCATCGCATTCGGATAGGTTGCAATTTCTTTGTCAGGGCCTGCCAGAATGACGTGAAACAAGGTAATTTCGCGCACCACGCCCTCAATGCTGTTGTCACCATCGAGTATTTTGACATAGTCCCCCACGCGATAAGGAAAAAAGAAAAACACGATCACACTGGCGGTAACGTTACTTAGAATAGACCATTGCGCGAACAGCGCGACACCGAGTACCGCGATGGCTGAGCCGAAAAACAGGCCCACGTCTTGATAATTCAAGCCGGCTACGACACCTGCAGCGATCAACGCCACGACGGTCCATAACAGCATTAGCACCGAGACCACATAGTTAACGCGGTTTTGTGAAACTTTACGTTCCAGGCCGATGCGACGAACCAGCCCGTGAATGTGCTTGCGCACGAGACCGTATATCACGGCGATCGCCGCCAGCATCAAAAGTGTCGTCCAAGTCATTATGCTTGATCCGCTGAATTCCCAGTTGGTTGTTTCATTCGCAAGAATCGTTAAGTCGCCTAGTAATCGGACTCTAGATCATTGCTTTCGGGCAGCAGGGTTTCCTGCATGGCATCAATGTTGGCCGCCACGTTCATATCGCAGGTGTCGAAAAATGCAATATGGAACATGGCGTCACCTTCCTGCACCAGCGGGATATTCTGCTTGCCGATAATAATGCCATCGCGCGTTGCCGTCACGGTGGCAATCGAGTCCCCGAAGGGATTGCCGATTTCAGCCAATGCGTCGCCTTTTTGTACGCGTTCGCCCAGTTTTTTCAGATCCCGCACGATACCGCTGCCGTTGGCGCGCAGCCAAGAGGTCTGGTGTGAAATCGAAGGCTTGACCGGGTGGCGTTTGAGTTTACGCTTGAGCATGCCGAGGCTGCTCAGTACGTTCATGACGCCGCGTACGCCGGCGCGTATCGAAAGTTCATCGAAGCGCAGGGCCTGGCCGGCTTCATAGAGCAGAATGCGCGTACCATTTTCAACCGCTGCCTGACGCAAGGATCCATCGCGCAAGTTGCTGTTGACCAATACCGGAACGCCAAAACTTTCGGCCAGAGCGCAGGTTTCAGGGTCATCCAGATTCGCGCGAATTTGCGGTAGATTCGAACGATGGATCGCGCCCGTATGCAGGTCGATGCCATAGTCACAGTGCCGCACGATTTGCGCCAGAAAAGTATCGGCCACGCGGCCTGCCAGCGAGCCTTTTTCAGAGCCCGGAAAACTGCGGTTGAGATCGCGTCGGTCCGGCATGTAGCGGCTTTGGTTGAGGACGCCGTAGACGTTGACCATGGGCACTAGAATCAAGGTGCCCTGGCTGATTTTCAAGCTGCGTGATTGGATTAGTCGGCGCACAATTTCTATGCCATTGAGTTCATCACCATGCACGGCTGCGCTAACAAAAACGGTAGGGCCCTCTTTGCGGCTGCGGATCACATCCACTGGAATGCTGATGTCTGTGTCGGTATAGAGGCGTGCCACGGGCAGCTCGATACGCACGCGCTGTCCGGGACGAATCGGCTGTTCGCCAATAATCAGAGTGCCCATGTGCGTTCAGCCTTTGCCTTTGGTCTTGGTTTGGTTGGGTTTGGCGGCTTGTTCGATGAATTGGTAGATCATTGCGGCGACATCCTTGCCGGTCGCGGTCTCGATGCCTTCGAGGCCGGGAGAGGAGTTAACCTCCATTACCACAGGGCCGGTTTTGGACTGCAGGATATCGACGCCGCAAACATTGAGCCCCATGATTTTGGCCGCGTTGATGGCCGTCGCACGTTCTTCTTTGCTTAAGCGAATCAGTTTGGCGGAGCCGCCTCGGTGCAGATTGGAGCGAAACTCGCCTTCTGCGCCCTGGCGCTTCATTGCGGCAACGACTTTGCCTCCAATCACAAAACAGCGGATATCGGCGCCGCCGGCTTCTTTAATAAACTCCTGCACCAGAATGTTGGCTTTCAGGCCCATAAAGGCTTCGATGATGCTCTCTGCCGTTTTATTGGTATCGGCCAGAACCACGCCAATACCCTGTGTACCTTCGAGCAGTTTGATGACCAGCGGCGCGCCGCCGACGTTGGCGATCAGGTCCTTGATGTTGTCCGGTTTGTTGGCGAAACCGGTGCGCGGCAGCCCCACTCCTTTGCGTGAAAGCAGTTGCAGCGAGCGCAATTTGTCGCGCGAACGGCTGATCGCCACCGATTCGTTGACGCTGAAAGTGCCCATCATCTCAAACTGGCGGACGACCGCAGTGCCGTAGAAAGTAATCGAGGCGCCAATGCGCGGAATCACTGCATCATAATGCGGCAGCTCTTCTCCGTGAAAGCGTACTGCGGGCCGGCTTTTGGTGATGTCCATGTAGCAGTGTAGGGTGTCGATAATATCGACCTCATGCCCCCGAGCTTCCCCGGCTTCTTTAAGGCGGCGCGTGGAATAAAGGTTCTTATTGCGTGAGAGAACAGCAATTTTCAATTTGATACTCCAGAGGGGCTGGCTGCAGACTGGCGCATTGACTCGCGGCGGTGACGCCTTCAGCGTCGTTTTGAGTTGCTCATTCTGGGCCACAATTTTCGAATCGGCCAGTCTTGATTTCTATTAAATCTGTGTCAGCTGCTCGTGTCTTGATGGCGGTCAGCTCACAGGCTTGTTGCACTGCCTGGGGTGTCCAAAGTGCCTAGGTCTAGCATTGGGCTGTCGTCTAGATTCGGTGCATTCATCATTTCGGCCACCCGTTGCAAGGCTGCCAGGATCATCAATTGCTCCCATTCCTGCAAGCGACTGAACTGGCGTGTGAAGCTTTCCTGCAGAGGAGCGGGGGCTTGTGCCAGCAGTGGGCGCGCTTTTTCACTCAAGCGCGCATGCACCTTGCGCTTGTCTTGGCTGGAACGCTCGCGATAGATCAGTTCGCGTTTTTCCAGGCGATCCAGAATCGTTGTAACCGTCGCTTGGCTGAGTGACATCTGGCTGGCCAGCTCGCTGACTGTGAGTGCACCATTCTTTTCGATGGCCTGCATCAATATGATCTGTGGCGCCGTGAGACTGCTGGTCTTGGCCAGATGCTTGGAGTGCATGTCCGTTGCCCGAATAACGCGACGTAGGGCAGTGAGTACTTCCTGGTTCAGATTTAACGACGATTTATCATTCAATTTGGTCGCACAGCCTCCACAATGAATAGAGTTCGGTGTAAATTCGGGTGTTTTTTCAGGGTGTATGTTTATCTAAATTTGGCTTAGAATTGTCCAGATTTTGCCGAATTTCAATAAATAAAGCCAGTGTTAGGCTAAGGAGGAGAGTTAAGAATGATTGTTAGAACTCTAAATGAATCAAAGCAAACCGTCGGTCGCATCGAGGAGTTGGTACGCGCCATTAAAGCTGTGGCAGATGGCCAATTGATGTTAGATCCAACCATCGTCGATGAGCTCATTAGCGGCACATCCCTGGCGGCATTAGCCGACCTAACCGGGCAAGAGCTGCG
>JBFHRI010000045.1:0-14526 GCA_041591755.1 Oleiphilaceae bacterium | reverse complement strand
TCGTTGTAATGCCCCAAACCAATGGCCACTTTGTTGGCACGAATGCGATCCACCATATCATTTGCCATATGCAGTGCGATGCTTCGCAGGTTCGCATTAGCGGTGTCCTGAACTGCTCGCATTTGCAGGGTCGCGGTACCCAGAAGACCCACCGCCATGATAAAAATAGCGACCAAGATCTCGATCATGGTGAGGCCGCTTTGCTTGCTCCTAGTCATCTCTCTACTCCTCAGGGACAGGTGGTGCTGCTGCCAGACACGCGGCCTGCAAGCGAGATACTGATGGTTTGACCGGCAATTTTGGTATCGCTAGAACAGACTTTAAGCGACATTGCAGCACTGGCGAAGCCGCTAGGTCGAAAACGTAGCTGAGTGCTTGCGCCATTTAACGTGATACCTGACGAAACTCCTTTATATAAACGTAGTTCTTCACCGGCGTCATAGGTCGCATCATTGTCGGCATCCAAATACACCACATAACCCTGCCCCCAACGATTATTGCTTTGAGCGCTATTGGTTGACGCAATATAAACGGAGGCGCCTCGTTTCGTGGCTTCGACCCGAGCAAAGTTGAGCGCGCCAATCAATTGATTAGCATTGGAAACAATACTGTTGCGTTTGATGGTGGAATCAAAGCTGGGAACCGCAATCCCGACCACAATGGCAAGCACCACAACAGTCAGTAACAGCTCAATCAAGGTAATACCTTTCTGCTTCATCACGCCTTCCGGTCAATAAGAATTCTTCAAACACAAGCTTAGACGGAATATTGCGAGATGCCTCTGGCTTTTACCAAGCGGTCAAGCATGACGACGAACGGAGTGCGGTCGCTGAGTTTCAACAAAGTTTTGAGATTTAGATCACATTGAGCACCCAACAGACGTGCCAAAGTCTAAGAAACAAAAAACCCGCCGAAGCGGGTTTTTTCATATCGCATTAGTGAATTAGGGCATTATTGCCAAATCACCTTCTTACGGCTCTTGAACCACTGATCCTGTAAGGGACGGTAGGTATCTTCGATCACGTTACGCTTGATCTTCAAGGTGGGGGTCAGGAATTCGTTGTCGACACCCCAGATATCCTTCACCACAACCATAAACTCCAGTTGTTCATGCGGATCCAGCGTCGCATTCACTTTTTCCATCAGCTCCTTGAAGCTGGGTTCCAATTCCTTCTGCAGATCCGGGTCTGTGCGCTTCGGCAGAATCGATTCAGCCAGTAACACTAGAGCATAAGGCTGTGGACAATCGGCACCGGACACACAAACCACTTCAATGGCATCATGCACCACCAGCTTATTTTCAATTGGCGCGGGTGCGACGTATTTACCCTTACTGGTCTTAAAGATTTCCTTAATGCGACCGGTAATGCGCAGGCGATTCATCTCGTCGATTTCACCCTTGTCACCCGTTTTCAGGAAACCATCTTCGGTGAACGACTCCTGGGTTTTCTCCTCGTCCTTATAGTAGCCCATCATCGTCGCCGGGCTCTTCACCTGGATTTCACCCACTTCAGAGATTCGGTGTTCAACACCGGGCAAGGGCTCACCGACATAGCCGACGCGGGTACGACCAGGGTAGCTGATATGCGAGTAGGCGAAGTTTTCTGACATGCCATAGCCTTCAGACAACTCCAGCCCGAGGCGACGGTACCAGTTGATAATGTCTTCCGACAGAGGCGCGGAACCACTGCCCGCAAAACGGCAATGCTCTAGGCCCAGACCGGTCAGCACCTTTTTCTTGATCAGACGATTCAATAACGGAATCTTCAGCATGCGATCGAGCTTTTTCGGAGGTAGCTTCTGGAAGATCCCCAGTTGGAACTTTGACCACAAACGCGGGACCGAAACGAAAATAGTGGGCTTGGCACGACGCAGGTCTTGCGCAAAGGTCGCCAGGCTTTCCGGGAAGAACAGTTGGAAACCCGTTTGGAATGAAGACTGCTCCACACAGTAGCGCTCAAACACATGCGCCAGTGGCAGATAAGACAGCATGCGGTCAGTCGGGAACATTTCCAGCGCCTGCGCAACACCCGAAGACGCCGCAGCCAGAGCATAGAATGACAGCATGACGCCCTTAGGCTTACCGGTTGAACCCGAGGTATAGACAATCGTCGCCAGCTCTTCAGGATCACGCACCGTGTCTTCCTGCATTGGCGCATTTTCAGAGATGATCTTGTCCCAAGTCGGGTAATCGTTCGGCGGACTCAGCGGGTAAGAAATACAGGGCAGATCAGCTGGAATCCCGGGCTTCATCATTTCCCAGTCGTCGAGCTTACCGACGAAGAGCACGCGCGTTTCACTGTGCTCCAGAATGTAGGCGACGGTTTCCGCGTTCAATGTTGGGTACAGAGGTACCGAAACATGTCCCGCCATCATGATGGCCATGTCGGTCATGATCCAGTGGGCACAGTTCTTAGATAAAATACCGACCTTGCTTTTCGCTGGCAGGTTGAGCGATTTCAAATACGTGGCCATGCGGCGCGCTTCGCCGACAGCGCGATTCCAGGTGTACTCCTGCACCACGCCGTTGCCCATCGGCTGGGTGAGGTAAATCTCGTCCGCACGAGCCTTTTCCCACCGATACACTTGCTCTAAAGGTAAGGTTACTTTTTTCAGTGAAGTCATAATCCGAGTCCGAGCCCCATTTTTTTAATTGAAGGTCCATCAAAAAATTTCCAGCGTCCTGTTCTTCTACTAAAAACTCAGAACGCACCAAAACGGTTCGTGGGTGCGGTTTTATTTTTGCCCAACATAGAAATCGGCCCAATAATAAGTGCTGACTAGGAAAAAAGAAACACTGTTTCCCAAACTTGGCGCGGCTTGCCAATCAATTCAGGCGCCGGGCAATGCTGGCGACGACGGCGCTGAGCTGTTATGCTCACGCGCCTTATCTTTATGTATTAAGTGGTAGCTAGACTGGGCAGCTCGGCCGCCCTTCCTCTGTTTAACAAATGCCATAATTCCGACGAGGCGCGCGTGCGATTTCAATTCCCCATCATCATCATCGACGAAGACTTCCGCTCCGAAAACAGCTCAGGCCTGGGCATTCGGGCATTGGTGAAAGCCATTGAAGACGAGGGCATGGAAGTGCTCGGCGTGACCAGCTACGGCGATTTGACCTCCTTCGTGCAACAACAAAGCCGCGCCTCGTGCTTTATCCTGTCGATCGACGACGAAGAGTTCCATGCCGATTGCGCGCAAAAAACTCTGGCTCAATTACGTGACTTTATCGCTGAACTGCGCAATCGTAACCTCGACATTCCAATCTTCCTGCACGGAGAAACACGCACCTCGCGTCACATCCCCAATGATGTGTTACGCGAGCTGCATGGCTTTATCCATATGTTCGAAGATACGCCTGAGTTTATTGCTCGCTACGTGGTGCGTGAAGCCAAAGCGTATCTGGACTCCGTGGCTCCACCCTTTTTTCGGGCATTGGTCGGATACGCGCAAGACGGCTCATACTCCTGGCACTGCCCAGGGCACAGCGGTGGCGTCGCCTTCCTGAAAAGCCCCGTCGGTCACATGTTTCATCAGTTCTTTGGCGAGAACATGCTACGCGCGGACGTGTGTAATGCGGTCGATGAGTTGGGTCAGTTGCTGGATCACACCGGACCCGTGGCAGCGAGTGAAACCAATGCCGCGCGTATCTTCCATGCCGATCATGTGTTTTTCGTGACCAATGGCACCTCGACCTCGAACAAGATCATTTGGAACTCCACGGTCGCTCCGGGCGACATCGTGGTGGTCGATCGCAACTGTCACAAATCGATCCTGCACTCGATCATTATGACGGGCGCCATCCCGATCTTCCTGATGCCCACACGCAATAATTTCGGCATCATTGGCCCCATTCCCAAAGAAGAATTTAAGTGGTCAAACATTCAAAAGAAAATCGCCAAGAACCCGTTTATTGGCGACAAGAATGCCAAGCCACGCGTGCTGACGATTACGCAAAGCACCTACGACGGAGTGCTCTATAACGTCGAAGAAATCAAAGAAGAACTCGATGGTAAGATCGACTCCCTGCACTTCGACGAAGCCTGGTTGCCACATGCCGCCTTCCACGATTTTTATGGCGATTTCCATGCCATCGGCGAAGGCCGAAAGCCCTGCGAAGAATCGCTGGTCTTCTCAACGCAAAGCACACACAAACTACTGGCCGGTCTATCCCAAGCCTCTCAAATCCTGGTGCAAGACTCGCAACAGCGTAAGCTCGACAAAGACTTGTTTAACGAAGCTTACCTGATGCACACCTCCACCTCACCGCAATATGCCATCATCGCGTCCTGCGACGTGGCGGCGGCCATGATGGAGCCCCCCGGCGGCACGGCCTTGGTGGAAGAGTCTATTCAGGAAGCCATGGAGTTCCGCCGTGCCATGCGCAAGGTCGATGAGGAATGGGGCACCGACTGGTGGTTCAAAGTCTGGGGTCCGGATCAGCTGTCCGATGAGGGCATGGGCGACAAAGAAGACTGGATGCTCAAAGCCGGCGACCGCTGGCATGGCTTCGGCAAGCTGGCCAAAGACTTCAACATGCTGGACCCGATCAAGGCCACCATTATCACACCCGGGCTGGATGTTGACGGGGACTTCGCCGAGTCGGGCATCCCGGCTGGCATTCTGACCAAGTACCTGTCAGAGCATGGCATCATTGTTGAAAAATGCGGGCTTTATTCGTTCTTCATTATGTTCACCATCGGTATCACCAAAGGCCGCTGGAACACCCTGGTGACCGAGCTGCAACAATTCAAAGACTGCTATGACAGTAACACACCGCTGCGCCGCTGCATGCCCGAATTTGTCGCGAAGCACAAACGCTATGAAGACATGGGTCTGCGCGATCTTTGCCAAAAGATCCATGAAGTCTATTCACAGCACGATGTTGCTCGACTCACCACGGAGATGTATCTCTCCGACATGGTGCCCGCCATGCGACCCGGCGACGCCTGGTCTAAAATGGCGCACCGAGAAATTGAGCGCGTCGAGATCGACGAACTGGAAGGCCGCATCACAGCGATGTTGGTAACGCCCTACCCTCCCGGCATTCCGCTGTTAATTCCAGGTGAGCGATTCAACCGAAACATTGTCGATTACTTGCGTTTCGCACGCACCTTTAACGAACGCTTTCCAGGCTTTGAAACCGATATTCATGGTCTCGTCAAGGTCAAAGAAAATGGCCAGGTTCGGTACTGCGTCGACTGCGTAAAGGATTGATAACAGAGGCGTTTGTGAATGCTCCATCGCATGCTAAACTGCTTTGAGGCGGTTCATCCTCACCTCTTCGCGTAACGGGCAGCGTAACATGAAAAATGGACATTCACGGCGCCTCACCTGCATCGAATGCCGCAAAGGCACCATGCGACCGATGCTGAATGACGGGGAACCTGACTTCACCGACCGCTATATATGCGACACCTGCCAACATGAAGACGACATCCCGACTGTCGGCATCATCGCAGGCCAATTCGTTTCCTGCCTAATTGGTGGCGGCATTTGTGCTTATCTACTGATCATTCGCTTTCGTCAACTACTGCAAAGCGTGCGCAGTAACGACCTGGGGCAGACTGCGGCCGATATTGCGCTGTTTCTGCTGGCCGCATTATTTACCGTCGGTTTTAGCTTCTTGCTCGCGAAAAGCCTGAAAGGCTATTACCATCGTCGCGCCTACCTGTTTCCCGATTTTTTACCAGGGAAGAAATGATCTGAACCAAGCCCAGTGCTCCAGCACTTGGAGCCGCGTGAACTCAGCCTGCTCTCCTAACAGCAACACATTCAGCGACACAGAGGCGATCGCCAGCAACATAAAAAACAGCGTCAATACGTTGAAATGCTTGATCTGGATGATGTGTTTCTCGATCTCACGGATCTTTGTCTTACCCGCCTCCTTCTTGATCATCGTCTTTGATTCATCGACCAAAGGAAGTAGCTCGGATATGACCGCCTCAACACTCTGCGGTCGGCGATCACGATCGGGCGACAGCATGCGCTCTACCAAAAGCTGAATTTCTACGGGTTGCTCAACAAAACGCTGAGACTTGACCAAACGCTGCTCTCTTACATCCGGCGGCATGCTGGTCAACATGTGATAAAACACCGCGCCCAAAGCGTAAATGTCGCTAAACTCATCGGCCTCAGCTCCGCGCCGTTCGCTATACCAGTCACGCTCCTCTGCCTTGAGGCGATAATGCTCATCCATCCCGAAATCACATAGCTTAACCTCCATCTCAGCGGACAAAAGCACGTTGCTGGGACGTAAGTTGCCGTGATAAATCCTATTCTGGTGTGCAAACGACAATCCTCGCCCCATTTGTATCGCAATATCCAGAAAGCGCTGAAGGGGCATGGGCTCTAACAGACGGTCTTTCAGACTGCCGCCTGCCATATACTCCATGACCACAATGAACAAGTTATCGTTCTTGGACACGCCCAATACATTGACCAGGTTGGCATGTTTCAGGTTCTGTAACATGCGCGCTTCACGATACCCGGCCTCCGACCCCAGCCGCTTCTTGATCACCAGCAGCTTGCGTGAGACCTTGTCTTCGTATAGATACACCGCACCAAACTTGTCTTCCTGCATGACATCCAGCAGTCCAAACTTCTCGGCAACAGCGGTCATCCCCTCGCCGGCACGACTGGCACTTGCGGCATCGATATGCTGCCCTTGCATGGCCAACAGTAACGCGTTTTTGACTTCTTCTACCGACTGCGGGCGCTTGGCAGGCTCTCGCGCCAAACAACGACAGACCAAAGTCACTATATCTTCAGGCACACCATGCTGCGCCCCCAATAATGAGCGACCCTGCATGGGCAGTACGCCACTAAACAACTCATGCATGACCACTCCAAGCGAGTAGATATCACTGAGGGCTGTGGTGGCCGCGATCCCCTGATGCTGTTCCGGAGCCATGTAGGCTTCGGTACCCATGATCAGCCGCCCTTCCTCGTCGTCGGCACTTTCAACCTCAAAGAACGAGGCAATCCCAAAATCCAGCAAACGAGCATGCCCTTCCCGATCGATCAGTACGTTGGCCGGTTTGAGATCGCGATGAATCACGTCTAACTTGTGGGCGTAGGCCACGCCTTTGCAGATCTGAATCGCGATGTCGACTTTTTGATTGAAGTGAAGGGTCTGCTCGCGGATGGCATCTGCCAGCGTGATGCCCTCAACAAATTCCATGATAAAAACCGGCCGACCTTTACTGGTCGTGCCTTTATCAATTACATGAATGATGTTGGGATGATTAAGCCGCGCAATGATTAAGGATTCGCGTTTGAAGCGTTTAATGACGGTAGGATTCTCAGACAATGTCGCATCCAAAACCTTGATCGCGACCTGACGATTGAGCGACTTCTGAATACCGCGATAGACCGTCGCCATGCCCCCTTCGCCGATCTTTTCAAGGTACTGATATCGTCCTTCGCCTTGTTCAGACACGTGCGATTCCCCACCAATGAAGCGCTAATGCATACACGCTCATAGCCACCACGCCACCAGTGCCATGCTTAACACGATCAAGATCAGCAAACCCTGGCGCGAACTCAGGTGTGATAAATACGGTGCAACTCTGAGCGGAAAACGTAGCGCAGAGGACTCGAAGTCACTGGCTTTTGTGGGGGCATGATCTTCTGCGTAACGCAGCAAAACAAAACTCAAATTGTCGGGCGCCCCCGCATCCAATACTTTGCTCAGTAGCATTTGACTCTGCTCAGCCGGTGAGTTGGAAGACAACACGACCTGACGAATCTCCTCATCGCTCAGCACTCCACTCACCCCATCGCTGCACAGCAACAAATACTCACCCGGATGCAGCTCTCCCAGGCACACTGACGGCTTGCTATGGCGCATATAACCCAAGGCCTGCGTCAACTCATGCTGTCCTGGATGATCACGAGCCTCGTTGTGCGACAGAACACCCTGCGCGACTAAAGCCTCTGCCAAATTATGATCATGGGTCAGCTGAGATATACCTGTCGTATTAATCAGATAGCCCCGACTATCGCCAACCCACGCGATCTCATAGGCATTGCGATCGATGTGACACGCCACCACCGTGGTCGCCATATCTCGGCAGGACGGCGTATCTGCTGCAGCGGTCATAATCGCCGAATGCGCGTCTTGTATCGCGCGCACTAACGAAGCCCCCTGCCGCACCCGGCGCTGGATCGTTTGTGTCGCAATCTGGCTTGCCACATCACCACACCCATTACCCCCAACGCCATCTGCCACCACCCATAATCCTAGACTCGCATCTTCGACAATGCTGTCTTCATTACACTCTCGAACCAAGCCAAGATGTGTGAGCGAAACGGAATCAATCATATAGCTATTTTTACCTGACACAGCTGGCCGGCATCGCCCAATGTCGATGCCCCCGCTAAGGGTAGACCATTATCTAAAAAGACAGAAAATCAAAGGTTTGTTTATTTTTTTCGAGGTAGATAGAAAACATCGAACTATACTTCTCAACACGCCCGATCTAACCCACTTCAGGACCGCGTACAAGATGCTCAAACTCCAATTCAGAGATCGACGCAAAGAAGCTGTCTGGCTGGTCGACAAGACCTTCTCCATCGGCCGAAACTCCGGCAACAGCCTGATGATCGATGACCCCTCGGTTGCCGATTTCCACGCCGAGATTGTGCAAAAAAATGATGAAGTCTCGATCACAAGCCGCAGCCACGAATTTCCCATCCTCATTAATGGACAGGTCATCAAAGGGCCTACTCGACTCAATGCCGGCGACACGATCCAGCTGGGTACGGTCGAACTGGACTTGATCGACCCCAAAAGCCAGGCATCACCCATAGCGCCGAACTTACAAACAGCCAACACGGGTTGGTCACTTTTCAGTACCGCCAGCTGGTTGCCACAAAATTCGTTTCCGATCAGCGGGCGCATGGTGATCGGCAGAGACCCTGGATGCGATATACACATTCCTTTGGATCACTTGTCGAGGCGCCATGTCGAACTCGAAATCCGCTCAGGACAGCTCGTACTGAAAGATCTTGAATCCGCCAATGGCACTTGGGTTAACGGCGAACGGGTCAGTGAAATCGCACTCAAAACCGGAGACAAAATCAAACTGGATGTTCTAACGTTCGAGGTGCAGGGACCACGCCATGATCCTCACAAAACGATCATTCGCTCTGCCGCACCCACCGCAGCCGCCAGCTCAGCGACGCTCGACAAACATCGCCAAGACGCCATAAAAACACCCAGTACCACCACTAAAAACAGCAATTCTAAAGCACCTACCGATACACGCAAGCTACTTGCCGAAGGCCGCCAAGAGTGGTTAAAAAGTGACGGTGCCACGCCCTCTGAGCCAATAAGCAAACGTAGCCGTACCGGCCTCATGCTATTGATTTTGTCAGGCGTGGTAGCGATCGTCAGCACAATCGTAGTGGTCACCCGGTATCTCTGAGTAAGCTACTTAGAGCCTCGCGACGCGGCTACAGACACCGGCCGCGTCGCGAGCAGCATACGACAGGTCCGGCGCCCTATTTTTGCAGGTGAATAATGAGTTTGGACATTGCATCACCCAGCTCTTTCACCACGATGTCATCACGATCAATCAAGATCCAGCGCTGGTGCTCATTAACCGGGTCATAGAGCCAACAGGCAAACTCTTCGGTTGAGCAGCCGGTCCGCACGAAGGGATCAATCCCCAGAACGCTCAGCTTGCTGACTTTCAATGTCGCCTGCCCTTTTTCATAGGCTTTCTCCTGCACGACAAGATCACGCTCAGAGATGCCTATTTGATAACTCACTCCCTCATGGGCTTTGCTTTTCTTGATCCGTGAGCCCGTGTAAGGATGCGCTGCCAGCAAGCTATTAACCTGCATCACCAGCGCCTGCACCGGATCATCTGTCAAATAAAGCGCCTGCAAGGAGCGGATATAGCCCTCACCAGACTGCTTGGTCAACTCCGGCATGACTGACTCCTGTCCCGCCGCTGTTGCTTGCGACGACGCGCGCGCTTCCTCCGCCTGCGTGATCAATTTCAGGGCTGCTAAATAGTGGCGCCCCTCTTTGCCGGACTGGACGACATATTGCTCTAAGCTACGTTGGGCCGGTTCATATTGCTTCAGCTGGATTCGCACGACACCTTCATAGTAATGCGCTTCATGCGGTACCGAGACCTCCAACTGCCTTAGCTTTTCCAACTGACTCGCCGCGCGCTCCCAGTGCTGGTTATTCACCGCAGATTCCACCGCCAGTAAAAGCCGCGCCGCTTCATGCTCGGCAGGCAATCCCGTCGCGTAAACGCGTGCTGGCGTCCCCAAACAGAAGCACAGGACAATTGCCGATAAACGCACGAAACCAAGGGCTTTAGACATGAAATCTCCCAGCAACGGAAACAACTCTGACAAGCTCGCTGAGAGACTATAGCAAAGGGGTCGCTTCAGCGCTCGCCAACATGACTATATTGACGAGAAAACGCTGAAGCACTCAGGGGATTGAGTCAGGAAATACACACGACCTTAGCTTCATCTAACATCGCATGAACGACTTTGTCGGACATGATCTTACTCTGCTCGAGTTTGTCTGAACGCTCGCTGACCGTAATCATCTGGTCGTCCTCCTCACCGCGCGAGGATCGAGCGCTCAGCGAGCCTTTACTTGCTGCGACAGCTGGCGACTGAGAACCATTGAAGAACTCACCAATATAGTCATTCAGAATGGCCTCGACGGCTTTGGCTGGATCCTTAACCTGATCATTGCTGGCCGCAGACAAGCGACGCAGATCGCTCGCACTAAGCGTTTGGCGGGGCCGCTCGGATCGCACTTCGCGCACCAACGGTTGCAGCACCGGTATCTCAACGACTGGTCTGGGAATCTCTGCCGGCTTTAGGCTGGGATGACGCTGGCTCATGACTGACGCTTTGGCGCGTGCACTAATCAGCGCCGCCGCAGCGGCAGCTTTCTCGGCGGCTTCCTGTTCCAACTCCAGTGCATGGCGTCGATACCCTCGATAAACCTGCACGGCCAGCACCGCAAACAGCACACAAACCGCAAGTTCGAGCGCATAGATAAAAGTTTGTGCAAACATCAGTTCCCCTACCACCATTCCACAGCGATAAAATCCTGAGTCAAAAACCCAGCCCTACCAGTCTCACAACCAGCATCCAAAGGGGCATTCAATCGCTTGATTTATAACGTTAATGTTTTATTTTTAGTACTAACGTGAACTGGCTGAATCACTCGAGGCACAACACGAATACGAGACCCAGATTAACTCCTGCGGCATTCAGTATTTTTATTATCTCGAGACTGCTGTCATCAGTTTCTTACAACGCTAGGGCGACCGGAGTATCGAACTGCGAATACCCACGACGCGCCATTCATAGCGGCGATCGACAGACGGAGCACCAACACTTTTTGAAGGAGGCCAAGCCGATATCAGCCATGCCATTCAAAATCTCAACCGCGCTACTAAGCGAGCGTCGCGGCCCCAGCCCTGTCAAATTTTACGGGCTCTAATTTAACCTAGCCCGTGACGACAAAAAAGCCTTGCCACTAAAATTTAACCTAATTAGTTTTTGCAACCTGGCCTTTTTTTTGCTCGTTAGCATCTACTTTCGGAAAGACCGCCCCTGTCTCTTGGCTGATCTGTGCTAAGGCCTTGCTGTTACCTAGCGGAATCAATCCTCGGCTCCTCTGACAGGCACCAGGATACTAACAAGCCCTCGCTAGCGCGCTTATTGTCAAACTGAGGGTCAATCCACCCGGGACCGGCACAGATAAAATGATCCTGCGTCAGCGAGGAAGATAGAAACAACATAGGCCAATGCGCGCGCATCCACGGCGGCAAACCCAAGGCCTGAAAAACCTGCTTGAGTGATCGACGATGACCCGAGGCGTCGCGAATAGACAAGCCCTCCTTTCGCCCACCCACCCACAAAGAGCGCTCAGGCGGCCAATCCAACAACACCGCATCTGCAGTCAATCGGGGCGATCGAGACCACCGCAACTGCAGAGACCAAGGCCCCAGGTTCAGCGAGCATCCGGCATGCAAGTCCGACCACTGCACCTCTACTGGTGCCTCCAAGATGGCAGGCTGACGCACGCTTGGGCTGACATAGAACAAACTCCCCCGATACATCCGCAAGCTCCGCTCTCCCCAGCGCAGCTCTGCGGCGGAATCAATTTTTGAGGCCAAGAGTTCTGGCGCCAAGCGGCGCAAGATTGTCTCCGCTGGCTGAGGGACCCCCAACTGCTCCAGCCAGCGCCGTACGAGTGCATGCTGTAGAAAGGGTTCCAGCACGCGCAATCCCTCGCCATTTAAGGCCGGGGCGACGCGCGAAGGCACCATCAATCGCGCCAGCTCACGATCCAGCAAAGCATCACTGATCTGCCGGGACTTCTGTGCGCGCTGCGCCACCCGTGCCAACGCTTGCATCGCATCCGGCCAACGCTGCTGCAAGCTCGGCAAGACCCGATGTCGCAAAAAGTTTCGATCATAACGCTGATCTAGATTGCTTTCGTCCTCAACCCAGGAAATCCCCATCCTCTGCGCTTGGGCTTGCAAGTGCCCTCTCGGGACATGCAGCCAGGGACGATAAATGATCGACTCACCGAAAACACGCGTGGGTGGAATCGCAGCCAACCCCTCTGGACCACTGCCGCGCATCAAGCGTAGCAAAACCGTTTCGGCTTGATCATTTTGGTGATGCCCTTGTAGCAATACATCACCCTTTTTCAGCAGCTCCCCAAATACCGCGTAGCGCGCTGAGCGGGCTGCGGCCTCAACACCCTCCCCCTGCGGCACAACCTGCACGCGTCGACAAATCATGGGCACATTTAGCATTCGACATTGCGCAGCGCAAAAGTCTGCCCAAGCATCGGCCCGAGGACTCAGCCCGTGGTGCACGTGAATCGCCAAGACGCCGGCGCCACGTCGCTGCAGGAAGGGGATTAAGAGGTGCAACAGCAAACTGGAATCAAGCCCGCCACTCAAGGCGACAACATATCGCTCGGCACACGGGATCGCAGCAATGATGGGCGCCAGCCAAGCCGGCTCCGAACACTCAGAATGGAGTCCGGGCTCAGTCCCGGACATAGGCAGTCAGTCGCTGATAACGCTGCTCAAGCAGCTCGTCGATCGACATGGATTCGAATTTATCAAGATTTTTCAATAAGGTACGCTTAACGCGCTTCGCCATCTCTTTAGCATTGCGGTGCGCTCCCCCCAAGGGCTCTTCGATGACCTGATCGACCAGCTTCAGCTCTTTCAGGCGTCGCGCCGTCACACCCATGGCCTCAGCGGCATCGGACGCATACTCGGCGCTTTTCCAGAGAATCGAGGCGCAACCTTCGGGCGAAATCACGGAATAGGTAGAATACTCCAGCATATTGAGGTGGTCACACACACCAATCGCCAAGGCGCCCCCCGATCCGCCCTCGCCGATGACGGTCGAGATAATTGGCGTACGCAGGCCGCTCATGACCGCCAAGTTACGCGCAATGGCCTCGCTCTGGCCACGCTCTTCAGCATCGATCCCAGGATAGGCTCCGGGCGTATCGATAAAGGTCAAAACGGGCAATTTGAAGCGCTCAGCCATCTGCATTAGGCGGCAGGCTTTACGATATCCTTCGGGGCGTGGCATACCGAAGTTGCGACGCACCTTTTCTTTAACTTCGCGACCTTTCTGGTGCCCAATCACCATCACCGGCCGACCTTCAATGCGCGCAAGACCACCTACGATGGATTTATCGTCAGCGAAGGCACGATCGCCATGCAACTCATCAAAATCGGTAAAGACGTGCTGGATATAGTCGAGGGTGTATGGACGCTTGGGGTGGCGCGCCAAACGAGAAATATCCCAGGCGTTGAGCTTGCTGAAAACTTCGGCGGTCTTCTGTGCGCATTTTAACTCCAGCCGCTCGATTTCATCTTTTAGGTTGATATCGCGATCGTTTCCGACAAGGCGCAGCTCCGCGATCTTTTCTTCGAGATCGGCAATTGGCTGTTCAAAATCCAGATAGTATTGACTCATGAGCATGCAAACCCTTTATATGCGACCGAAGTCAGGCAGGTCGAACCTGTGCGCAAACGCTGTATTGCCTGCGCACCGACCCATTTAGATAAAAAATTGCGCGTATTGTCCCTAATTTGACGGGGAAAACTCAAGTATAACCTTATTGCTTACTCGTAACTCAAACCCACCGCCTCTGCCCCCAGCCGAAAGCTCAACTCCTGTAGTAGCTCATCATCTGGTTGCACCTGCCAAGACGCTCCAAGCGTTAAGCGAGTGCTGGCCTGCGGGCTTTGATACCACAAGTTGACTGGACAGGTCCCATTCCGATAGGGCCCCAGAATATCCTTTAGCGTATCGATTAAATGCGCCTGTTCGGCGCGCAGTTTCAACTCAATCCCCTTGGCGTAGCGCTGCCTTGCATCGATGAGCGACAAGGCCTCACTCGCGCGAAAGCGCATCTCGCCGGAATAGTCGTCAATCGCCGCCACGCCTTCGACAGCAATGATCGCGTCTTTCTGCAAAACCTGACTGCAACGC
>JBFHRI010000044.1:0-14563 GCA_041591755.1 Oleiphilaceae bacterium | reverse complement strand
GGTTTTGCTGTCACACCGACCGCATTAGATTTCGCCGCTTTGATAGCGCTCGAACATCTTTTCCAGACTCAGGGGTTTGATCTTGGAGGCATTGCCCGCCGTACCAAAAGACTCGTAACGGGCCACAACGATATCGCGCATCGCTGTCACGGTTTCCTTGAGATACTTACGCGGATCAAATTCCGAAGGATTTTTCGCCATGAAGCGACGGATTGCACCCGTCGACGCCAAACGTAGGTCGGTATCGATGTTCACTTTGCGCACGCCATGCTTGATGCCTTCGCAAATTTGTTCGACCGGCACACCATAGGTTTCTGGAATCTCACCACCAAACTCATTGATGATCTTGAGCCATTCCTGTGGCACCGAGGAAGATCCGTGCATCACCAAATGGGTGTTGGGGATCTTGGCATGAATCGCTTTGATGCGATCGATCGCCAGAATGTCACCTGTAGGTGGACGCGTAAACTTATAAGCACCATGGCTGGTACCACAGGCAATGGCCAGCGCATCCACGCCGGTTTTGGCCACGAAATCTTTGGCTTCATCCGGGTCGGTCAGCATTTGGTCATGACTGAGCGTGCAGTCTGCGCCGATCCCGTCCTCTTCACCCGCCTGGCCGGTTTCCAGAGAACCCAAACAGCCGAGCTCACCCTCGACCGAAACACCACAAGCATGCGCCATTTCGACCGTGCGACGTGTCACGTCGACGTTGTATTCGTAGCTGGTCGGGGTCTTGCCATCTTCGCCCAGTGAACCGTCCATCATCACCGAAGAAAAGCCCAATTGAATCGAACGCTGACACACCGCCGGAGAGGTGCCGTGATCTTGGTGCATGACCACCGGAATATGCGGAAACTCTTCGATCGCTGCCAAAATCAAATGGCGCAGAAACGGCGCGCCCGCATACTTCCGCGCGCCTGCCGAGGCCTGCACGATGACCGGACTGTTGGTCTTGTCGGCACCTTCCATGATGGCGCGCATTTGTTCCAAATTATTGACGTTAAAAGCTGGAACCCCATAACCGTATTCGGCGGCATGGTCCAATAGTTGCCGCATGCTGATCAGTGCCATGTTTCAGATCCTCCTGAAGTAATCGTTAATTAACCGTTTGCGCGTGCTTCAAGCATGGCCACTGCGGGCAAAGTCTTACCTTCCACAAACTCTAGGAAAGCGCCGCCACCGGTCGAAATATAGGAAATTTTGTCGGCGATGCCGAATTGGTCGACTGCCGCCAGGGTATCGCCACCGCCTGCAATTGAAAACGCCTCGCTCTGTGCGATTGCTTCGCCCAAGGCGCGAGTCCCCGCGCTGAACTGGGCAAATTCAAATACACCGACCGGGCCATTCCAAATAATAGTGCCGGCAGATTGCAGTATTTTTGCAAAGGCCGCAGCGGTATCCGGCCCGATATCGAAAATCATATCATCCTCAGTCACGTCTGCGACCGCCTTGGTGGTCGCCTCCGCTGTTTCAGAGAATTGCTGACCCACCACGACATCTGTGGGTACCGGCACGGAGGTCTTGTTCGCCAGCTGCGCTGCGGCGTCAACCAAGTCGGCCTCATAGAGGGATTTACCGACTGGATGTCCTGCGGCCGCCAGGAACGTATTGGCGATCCCACCACCGACAATCAGCTGATCGACGACCTTGGAAAGGGACTCCAACACGGTCAATTTGGTTGAGACCTTGGAGCCCCCCACAATCGCCACCAGTGGACGCTTGGGCTTGGCCAGGGCCTTTTCCAGCGCTTCCAGCTCCGCCGCCAACAACAGCCCCGCACAGGCCACTGGCGCAAATTTACCGACACCATGGGTGGAAGCTTCGGCACGATGCGCGGTGCCGAAGGCATCCATCACATAGACGTCGCACAGGGCGGCATAGGCCTTGGATAACTGCTCGTCATCTTTCTTCTCACCCTTGTTGAAACGCACGTTTTCAAACAATACGACCTGGCCATCCTGCAGTGCAAAATCCTCCTGCCAATCTTTGACCAAGGCAACTTCCTGACCCAGCAGCGCGCTCAGATGTGCGGCGACCGGCTTAAGTGACAGCTCAGGATCATATTCGCCTTCGGTGGGACGGCCCAGGTGCGACATCAGCATCACCTTGGCTCCGGCATCAATAGCAAGCTGGATGGTCGGAATCGACGCCCGAATACGGGCATCACTCGTCACCCTGCCGTCTTTGACCGGCACATTCAGGTCTTCTCGAATCAGTACGCGTTTACCGGCCAGATCCAAGTCGGACATTTTGATTACATTCATCGGCGTATTCTCTTGGCTAAATTCGGTTTCCCAGGTTAAAAATTATGACGCGGTCGGTGGCGTTGTCTGTAACCAACAACGTGCGACATCAAGCATACGATTGGCGAAAGCCCACTCATTATCAAACCAGACCCACACCTTGACCAAGCGCCCGTTACTCACGCGAGTTTGGCTACCATCCACCGTGGCGGACACGGCCACATGGTTAAAGTCACTGGAGGCCAGAGGCTCCTCCGTATACGCGAGAACCCCCTCATAACCTTGTTGCGCGGCCTGCTGCAGCACTGCGTTAAGCTCAGCACGACTGACCGAGCACTGCAAATTCAGGGTCAAATCAATTGCCGACACATTAATCGTCGGCACCCGAATCGCGATCGCCGACAAAACGCCGCTCAACTCGGGCAATAAGCGCTCGATACCTTTGGCCAGTCCCGTTTCTACCGGCACAATATTCTGCATACTACTGCGTGTACGACGCAAATCATGATGGTGATACGCGTCGATGGTGGGTTGATCGTTCATCGCCGAATGCACAGTGGTCAACATGCCCTGCTCAATACCAAAAGTGCGATGCAAGACATCCAATACCGGCACGATCGCATTGGTCGTACAGGAGGCATTTGAGACCACCCGATCGGCGCTGCTCAAACTTTGATGGTTGACCCCATAGACAATCGTTTTATCGACACTCAGATCTGCCGGGTGCGAGAACAACAGCCGGGCAGCACCGGCCTGAAGGTGCTGCTCGGCCTCTCGCCGGGTCTGAAAAACCCCGGTACATTCCAATACCAGATCAATGCCCATCTCAGCCCAGGGAAGCGCCTCGGGTTGCGGCTGATGGTAGACGACAATTTCATCTGCGCCGACCGCAAACGGATCGCCATGGATCCGCAAACGATCGGGCGCCAGCGTGATGACCTCTCCCGGAAAACGCCCATGCGTCGTGTCATAACGCGTTAAGTAGGCAATGGTTTCCAAGTCGGCCAGCTCATTGATGGCCGCGACTTGCAAGTCGGCAGCATAGCCACCCTCATAGAGAGCCCGCAGGACACACTGCCCAATCCGACCGTAGCCGTTGATTGCCAGACGCTGCCGCCGTTCCAGCTTGCCCTGTGTACTCATCAATGAATGACTCAGCCCGCCAACAACTCTTCTGCCACGTCCAACACATTGGCCACGGTGAACCCAAACTCCTCAAACAAGAGGTTGGCCGGCGCCGATTCGCCGAAACTCTCCATGCCAATGATACGCCCTTCCAGGCCCACATATTTGTACCAGTAGTCGCGAATACCTGCCTCAATCGCGATCCGCGCGCCGACTTCGATCGGCAGCACGCTTTGGCGATACTCGGCGCTTTGCGCGTCGAAGACATCGGTTGCCGGCATTGAGACCACTCGCACACGTCGACCCTGCTCCGCTAATTTCGCCGCCGCTTCGGTGGCCAGGGACACTTCAGAGCCGGTCGCTAACAGAATCAGCTCGGGCTCGCCGGCACAGTCCAACAGCACATAGCCACCCTTTGCGATGTTCGCGACTTGCTCAGCAGAACGCGGCTGATGCGGCAGGTTCTGGCGCGAGAAAATCAAAGCCGAAGGGCCGCTTTTCTTTTCGATGGCCGCTTTCCAGGCCACCGCCGACTCGACGGTATCACAAGGGCGCCATACGCTCATGTTAGGGGTTAAACGCAGGTTGGCTAATTGCTCAATCGGTTGATGCGTCGGGCCGTCTTCACCCAGGCCAATCGAGTCGTGGGTGAAGACATACACCACGCGCTGTTTCATCAAGGCCGACATGCGTACCGCATTGCGCGCATATTCCATAAAAATCAGGAAGGTCGCGCCGTAAGGGATGAAACCACCATGCAGGGCTAGACCATTCATGATGGCGGCCATACCAAACTCGCGCACGCCGTAGTAAATATAGTTGCCTGCGGCGTCTTCATGGCTCACGCCCTTAGCGCCACTCCACAGCGTTAGGTTGGAGCCGGCCAGATCGGCCGAGCCGCCAAGCAACTCAGGCAGCATCGGGCCGAGCTGGTTCAGGCAATTTTGCGACGCTTTACGACTGGCGATCGTCGCGCCCTCGGCCTGGCATTTGTCGATATAGGCCTGCATTTGCGTGGCAAAGTCACTGGGCAATTCGCCCGCCAAACGCCGCTGGAAGGCTTCCGCCAGCTCCGGATAGGCCGCCTGATACTTGGCAAACTTAGCTTGCCATGCTTGTTCTTGCTGCGCGCCGCGTTCACGCGCATCCCACTGCTGGTAGATTTCCTGCGGCACTTCGAACGCGGCATGTGGCCAATCGAGTTGCTTACGCGCCAGCGCAATTTCCTCGTCGCCCAGTGGCGCACCATGACATTCTTCTTTGCCTTGCTTATTCGGCGCCCCGAAACCAATGATGGTTTTGCAACAAATCAGGGTGGGTTTGTGGGTTTCTGCACGAGCGGCTTCGATTGCCCGCACGATGGCATCGCTATCATGCCCATCGACGCCGGGAATCACTTGCCAACCATAGGCCTCAAAGCGCTTGGGCGTATCGTCAGTAAACCAGCCTTCAACCTCGCCGTCGATAGAGATGCCATTATCGTCGTAAAACAGAATCAGCTTGCCGAGACCTAAGGTGCCGGCCAGCGAGCAAACCTCATGTGAAATACCTTCCATCAGACAGCCATCACCGGCAAAGGCATAGGTGAAGTGATCGACGATCTCATGCCCATCGCGATTGAATTGCGCCGCTAACACTTTCTCCGCCAGTGCCATGCCCACCGCGTTCGAAATACCCTGCCCCAGCGGACCCGTGGTGGTTTCAACGCCCGGGGTATAGCCATACTCGGGGTGACCCGGTGTGCGAGAGTGCAACTGACGGAACTGTTTCAGGTCCTCAATACCCAGGTCGTAACCGCTCAAATGCAGCAGCGAGTAGATCAGCATCGAGCCATGACCATTGGAGAGCACGAAGCGGTCACGATCAGCCCACTGTGGATTGCTGGGATTGTGCTTCAGGTAGTCCCGCCACAACACCTCTGCGATATCGGCCATTCCCATGGGGGCTCCGGGGTGACCGGATTTAGCTTTTTGAACCGCATCCATGCTGAGTGCGCGAATAGCATTGGCAAGCACACGACGAGTCGACATCTAGGTTCTCCCGATTAAATCTTGGCGGTCGCGACGCGCTTCACGAAGCGCGCCAGGCTACAAAAAAAGGCGTGTATTCTCGCCTATATCCACAGGCGGGGCAAATGGTTTGCAGCTCACGGCAGGGCTAATTCTGCAAGGATGGCTTGCAGTGCGCAGAGCGGATCCGAAGCGCGGGTAATGGGGCGTCCAATCACCAGATAGTCCGAGCCGGCCGCCACGGCTTCAGTCGGCGTCATGGTGCGTTTTTGATCGTCGCTTTGCGCGTTTGCGGGACGAATACCCGGGGTGATCAGTTTGAAATCCGGACCCAGTTGGGTTGTCAACACCGAGACCTCCTGCGCAGAACATACGACCCCATCTAGACCAGAATCTTTGGCAAGAGAGGCCAGGCTGCACACGCGATCAATGACCGGGCCCGTGTGTCCGAGCTCCACCAAATCCTGCTCCGACATGCTGGTCAGCACCGTCACACCAATCAGCAGAGGCGCTTGCCGAAAACGCCGCAGCTCCTCGCGACAGGCCTCCATCATACGGCGACCGCCCGAAGCGTGGACGTTGACCATCCAGACGCCGAGTTCGGCCGCAGCGGCGACTGCCTTGGCGGTGGTATTGGGAATATCATGAAATTTCAGATCGAGAAAAACATCAAAGCCGAGCTTGTGCAAGGCCTCGACGATGCCGGGGCCAGCATGGGTAAACAACTCTTTCCCTACCTTTACGCGACACAAAGCGGGATCCAGCTGCTTAGCCAAAGCCAGAGCTTCAGACATGGCGGCATAATCAAGCGCGACGATTATGGGCGACGCTACGACAGAATGAGACATGACAAATTCCAAATTAACGAGTTTCGGTGTTGACGTGTTGTGGAGTCACAGCCGGCAACACGAACGGTGGCGGCTTGACGGTCTGCCAGCGATGACAACTGGGACAATGCCAAAACAGCTGAGAGCCGGTAAATCCGCAACTTTTACATAAATAGCGTGATTGTTCACGCGCCTGCAGGTTCAGGTAATCCAGTAGCCCGGCCTTCAGCATATTTGGTGAGCAGCGATGCTGATACAGTTCGGTCTCTTGCATTAAAAAAACAAAAGCGGCGGCGCTAGGCTGCCGCTGTACGCTGGCACTCAACTGTTGCTCAAGTTCGACAATCCGGCTCGGCTCAAGATCAGCGGCCACCGCACGACGCCAGCACATGGCATGTAAAGCCGGTAACGCGTAGCGCATCGACCAGTCTTGCAACACGGTGCTCGCACGCGCTTGGCTCGCGGGGTGCTCAAGACACGCTGACAATAGCGGCAAGAGCAAGGGGATCAGCGCCGGCTCGATCGCCGCCCGCTCGATCTCGACCAGAGCGGCTGCATAGTCCTGCCGCTCCAGATGCAGCAGCGCTAATGCCAGGCAAGCTCTGACGCAGCGCGCATCTTCCTTAAGCGCGAGATGAAAATGATGCTGCGCCGATAGGGAATCACCTTGCGCTTTCAGCTCTTCCGCCCGCTCACAATAGTAATGCGCCAAGCGTAAACTTAGCTCGTCTCGTTTTGAGTAAGGCGCACACTCAGCGGTCGCGATGGCCTTAATCCAGTCTTTCTCTTGCTCATAAATCGCTAACAGTTGCCGCAGACTATGCTCGCCGTGACGTGGCGACTTAGCGAGTTCCAACCAAAGCGTCTCTGCGCGATCATAAAGACCCGCTTTGTAATAGTCTTGCGCCAACTCAAACACAATGGGTTCTGATTCCGCATCAGACAATTGAGGATGCGACAGGAGATTTTGGTGTACCAGGATGGCCTTGTCGACTTCGCCCTGCTGGCGAAACTGGCGACCGACCGCCAGGTGTAGAGGCAAGGTTTGCGGACTGACTTCTAGCGTCTGGACGAATTTGTCCATCGACTCATTGGCGTATGAGTCAAACAACAATTGCAGACGATGCTTTAGCTGCTCTGTAGGTAACTCACGGCGCACTTGCCGAGGCCGCCAGAGAGCGGTCAGATAACCAGTCAGGGCGCCACCCAAAAAAATTGCGACAAACCATCCTGCTGACCACTCCACAGCCACCTACTTGCCTGGTTCGGCTTGATCCTGCATGGTCGCCAGAGCCTGTTTTTGCTGCTGGATCTTGCGATCTTGTGTTCGAATCAGGACGGATCCCAACAAGCGACCCGGCAACACCAGCAGCCAAGTAGACAACATACCTAAGGTGAAACTAAGCAGCACCCAGGCGCCAACGGAAAGAGACCACGTTTGGAGAAACCAGAGATCCAATGGGACCTTCATGTCGTTACGACTGATAAACGCCAGCGCAAACAGCACCGCAATCACGACGACGAGAATGAGTAGAATTTTTTTAAGCCATTTCATGCCAATAGTCCGTCTGATACGCAGATCGATCTTAGCACGTGCTTGAAAACGCCAACAGTAGGCCAGAACGATCGATTGGAAGGAAAGGAAGTTGGGCGCCGCAGCGCCCCACTACATGACAAGACGGCACACGACGCCTTAGTAACCCTTTTTCAAACTGTCGTTGACCAGATCGCGCAATTCTTTGCCTGGCTTGAAGTGAGGCACATACTTGGCTTCAAGCGTCACGGCATCGCCGGTTTTTGGATTGCGACCCACGCGCGGTGAACGATAATGCAACGAAAAACTGCCAAAGCCACGAATTTCGATTCGCTGCCCCTCCGACAAAGCCTTAGACATCAGATCGATGATTGTCTTGACCGCAAGTTCCACATCCTTGACTGACAACTGAGTTTGCTTGGCCGCAATAATCTCGACAAGTTCCGACTTGGTCATGAATAACCCCAAAAAAAGACATTTTTTGTAGTGTAGACAAAGCTTTGAAAAAATCGAGCAAGTTAGAAAGTTCTACCACCACGAAAAAAAAGCGCCCGTAGGCGCTTTTTAGGAGTTACTTAAGATTCTGCCCCTTGAGGTATTTGAAAAACTCCCCCTCAGGCTGAATCAACAACACGTCGGACTGGCTGGAGAAGGTTTCCCGATACGCCTGTAAACTGCGCGTAAATCTATAAAACTCCGGATTTTTGTTAAAGGCATCAGCGTATAACTTGGCCGCCAAGGCATCGCCATCACCGCGAATCTGCTCGGCTTCTTTATAGGCATTCGCTTCGATAACGATTTTTTGGCGATCCGCATCGGCTCGAATCCCTTCCGCCAGCTCCTTGCCTTGCGAACGCGTTTCGCGGGCTTCACGCTCACGCTCCGTCGCCATACGGCGATACACGTCTTTGCTTAGATCTTCGGGCAGATCAATGCTCTTGACCCGCACGTCGACCACCTCAATACCAAAGCCCGTGACGGTTTGGTCGTTCAAGCTCTTGGTAAGGGCAGTCATCAAGGCGTCCCGTTCACCCGAAACCACCTCGGTCAAACTGCGCGATGCAAACTCGTCACGCAAGCCCTTGTTGATGGAGTTCGAGAGCAAGGTGGTGGCCTGCCAACGATTACCCGCCGTGGCCTTGTAGTACGTTTTGACATCCACGATGCGCCACTTGACGAAAGAGTCGACGATCACGAATCGCTTACCCAAGGTCAGGAAGCGTTCGGGACGTGAATCGAGCGTCATGATACGTGCGTCGAACTTCTTGACCGCCTGTACAAATGGAATTTTGACATGCAAGCCCGGCTTGATATCGGTCTGGACCACTTCACCGAACTGCAACTTGATGGCCACTTCACGCTCATCCACCAGATACAACGATGAGAAGCCCGCCAGCACGACTAGCAACACCAGGATCATGGAAAACATGGCACTTTTAGACATCTTAGCGGCCCTCCCTCGTTGCGTTACGAACATTGCGCGCCCGTAGTTCCTCAATCACTTGGTCAGTCAGCTCGGACACCCCATTCTCAGGCAGCGTTGCCGGCTTTCGTGCTTGTACGCCCGAAACGATCTTATCGAGCGGCAGATACATGATGTTGTTGCCTCCCTTCATATCGACCAGGACCTTACTGGTGTTGGCATAAACCTGCGAAACCGCTTCGATATAGAGGCGATCTCTCGTGACCTCTGGCGCTTTGAGGTACTCTTCCAGCAACTTTTCAAAACGACGCGCCTCACCCTCGGCCTGGGCGACGATCTGATCGCGATAGGCGTTGGCTTCCTCCATCATGCGCTGACGCTTACCGCGCGCTTCTGGAATGATCGTATTGGCATAGGCTTCCGCTTCGTTCACAAAGCGCTCTTTGTCCAGATTAGCCTTTTGCACGTCATCGAATGCCTTCTGCACCGCCTGCGGGGCTCTCGCCTCTTTTATGTTAACGACGCTGAGCAGAATACCGGTCTGATAGCGATCCACATATTCCTGCACGCGATTCATCGTACTCATGGCCAGTGCAGCGCGACCATCGGTCAGAATCGGGTTGAGGTTGGTGCTTCCCACCTCATGACGCAAGGCTGACTCCGCCGCTTGACGCAGGGTGTTATCTGGATCTTCAATACGCAGAATAAACGATACGGGATCGGCCACCGTGTATTGCACGTTGAGATCGATTTCCACCACGTTCTCATCTTGCGTCAGCATCTCTTGCTTAAACTCGACGTTACGGACGTTGGTCACGTTCACCGGTATAACTTTATCCACCAGTGGAATCACCAAATGCAAACCGGGGTCGAGCGTGCGGTCATATTTGCCAAGCTGCAGCACCACACCACGCTGTTGTTCGTCGATGGTATGGACTGACTTGAACAGCAAAAATATACCCAAGGCGATCAGCGCGAGCGTGAACATCGCACCACCGCCACCACTGCCAGCGTTGCCGCTTCCCCCTGCTCGTTTGTTACCACCTCCGCCGAACAGATCATTGATTTTCTTCATCATCTGCTTCAGCGCTTCATCAAGATCCGGCGGCCCCTGATTTTTATTGTTGCCACCCCATGGGTCTTGATCGTTTCGGTTACCACCCGGTTCATTCCAGGCCATAGACACTACTCCGTTGATTCAACTGGAAATTAAAAAAACTACGAGTCAGCATTACCGCTTCGTATTACATTCAAACACCGAAGCGGTCGTCGCCGACTGAAGCGAAAAAATTGAGCTGGACATCTTATTGATGTTAGCGAAAGACAACAAGTTTTTGTGCGCGAGCGCACGTCGTTTAAATCGTTTTGCTCACGCCCCTGCTTGTAACTCACTGAGATCTAAGCCTGCTCGGCTCAAAAGGCGATTCAAGTCCGCCTTCGGCAGGCGAATCTCCAGCAATTGCTGACCTTGCTCGTCATAGCACTCATTGAGCACACATCCTGCTTCAAAAAACGCGGCGCGCAGACGGCTATGGCGTGGCCCCAGTACCAAATGCTCATGCACGATATCCAGCCCTAAGCGCTCGGCAATCGCATCGAACAATAGCTCCATGCCGTCACCGGTTTGCGCGGAGACCCACACCCGCTCTGGCATCCCATTTTCGTCACGGTCCAGGCGCGGGGAGAACGGGACAGGATCAATTTCGCCATCGGTGCCGGTTTGCAACAAATCAATCTTGTTGTAAACCATCAGCATCGGGATATCCTTGGCATCGATTTCCTGCAGCACGTAGTCGACTTGTTCAATGTTTTCATCCCGACGTTCATCGGCGGCATCGACGACATGCAATAACAAGGTCGCATTGACGGTTTCTTCCAGGGTTGCGCGGAAGGCTTCGACCAATTTATGCGGCAAATGGCGGATAAAGCCTACCGTATCCGCTAACACCACCTTACCCACATCTGGCAATTCGATACGGCGTAGCGTCGGGTCAAGGGTGGCAAACAATTGGTCAGCCGCGTACACCCCAGCATGGGTAATACGGTTAAACAAGGTAGACTTACCCGCATTGGTGTAACCCACCAGAGAAATGGTCGGTAACTCCGCGCGCTGCCGCGCTCTTCGCCCCTGGTCCCGCTGCTTACGGACCTTTTCGAGCCGTTGCTGCAAATGCTTGATACGGACCCGCAACAAGCGTCGGTCGGTCTCGAGCTGCGTTTCACCCGGGCCGCGCAACCCGATGCCGCCTTTTTGGCGCTCCAAATGGGTCCAGCCGCGTATCAAGCGGGTCGACATGTATTCCAGCTGGGCCAGCTCGACTTGCAGCTTGCCTTCGTGCGTACGCGCACGCTGCGCGAAAATATCGAGGATAACGCCGGTGCGATCGATCACCCGCGCTTTGAAGAATGCTTCGAGATTGCGTTGCTGGCTGGGTGAGATCGCGTGGTTAAACAACACCACATCGGCCTCGCTCTCACTGACCGCCTGGGCAATTTCTTCCACTTTGCCGGTGCCACAAAAATATTTGCGATCCGGTTGTTGTCGGGTGCCACAGACCACTGCAACCACTGTGACGCCGGCAGAGCGCACGAGCTCTTTGAATTCAGACAGATCTTCGCGATTCGTCTCATTGTAGAAGTCCAGATGAACCAATACCGCACGTTCACCCGTTTCGGGACGATCAAACACTTGTATTACACCTTGCAGCCATCACTGCGCAGCTATAGTGCACGCATCATACGCCTGGCGCAGCCTGGCAGATAGCCATCGCCTGCATTAAACAGTGCTTAGCAAAAGAAAAACCGTCAGCGTAAGGAGCACGCTGACGGTCAACAGAGCAGATCCAAGTCTACACGAGTAAAATCAGGCGTTGCCGGCGCCTTCGGGCTCGTCATGGGTGTTGATGCGCACGTTGCGCGCGGGCACCACTGTCGAAATGGCATGTTTGTAAACCATCTGACTCACCGTGTTCTTCAACAAAATCACGAACTGATCGAATGACTCAATCTGCCCCTGCAACTTGATACCATTGACGAGGAAAATAGAAACGGGCACGCGCTCTTTACGCAAAGCATTCAAATACGGATCTTGCAATGAATGACCCTTGGACATCTTATTATCTCCTGTAAATTTCTAACTTTTCTTAATTATTTGGCGCCAATTCCCGGTCTACGACCAGTCCCCGCACCTAATTTTTGTCACACAAAATATGTTCTTCACAGCGCCAATAGACCACTGTGAGCCCCCAAAGTTTCTTGCCGTGCCCTCAATTTGAGTCGTCCATGCCCCCTCGCCGTCCTGGCATTTCCTAACAGTTTCCCCGTTCCGGCGATACCAAACCAGAATCAATTGCCCAATCTCGCCTGAAAAGAGTTTTCAACCCTTGGTAGAATAGCGCACACGCCGAGTTTTGCGGCATTAAACTCAGTAAATAGCGGCACCATTGATTAATTTCAATGCCTGATCCAAGACATTTTCGTCCATACTGTCAAGCCAGTGCAGATCCGGCCAACTGCGCATCCAGGTGAGCTGTCGTTTGGCCAATTGGCGCGTGGCAATGATACCCCGCTCTCGCATCTGCGCGTAATCCAATACGCCGGCCAGGTAGTCCCAAACCTGTCGATAGCCCACACAACGGATCGAAGGCATGCTTGGGTTAAGTCGACCACTCTCATAAAGCGCTTGGACTTCGGCAATCAAGCCTTGTTCCAGCATCAGATCAAATCTTTTTTCAATCCGCTGATGCAGCAAGGCACGCGAACTCGGCGCCAAGCCCAAAAACAGCAAACGCCATGGCACCGGCGGCAGCCCTTCTTCATTTTCAGTGTAATGGGGATTGACGTCATTGCCAGTTTTGCCTATTGATTGTGCCGCCCAGCATTCGCTCAAGGTGCGCCCCGTGACGCGGTAGACCTCCAAAGCGCGCTGCAAGCGCTGCGGGTCAGTCGGATGAATGCGCGCGGCGCTATCAGGATCGACCTCTTGCAGCAGCTTGTGAATGTGAGGCCAGCCGAAACGCTGAGCCAGGTCGAGGATTTCAGCTCGAACCACTGCATCCGCTTCGGGCATCGCCGCAATACCGTCACGCAACACGCGAAAGTACAGCATCGTGCCGCCCACCAGCAGGGGAATCTTCCCACTCCGTTGAATGTCTTGCATTTCGCGCAGGGCATCTTGGTAGAAACGTGCCGCTGAATAGCTTTCCCAGGGATCAATCAGATTAATCAAACGATGCGGTGCCCGCTGCAGTAAGGCAGCATCCGGCTTAGCCGTGCCGATATCCATACCGCGATACACCAAAGCCGAATCGACGCTGATGATTTCACAGGGCAACTTTTCGGTCAGCGCCACCGCTAAATCGGTCTTCCCTGAAGCAGTGGGCCCGACTAAGCAAATCGCTCCCGGCAGCACAGTGGTAGCCGATGACATCAACGCCCCCGCAAAAACAGCTTATCCAGCTCAGCCATACTCAAACGCACCCAGGTTGGCCGTCCATGATTGCACTGCCCACTGCGCTCTGTGGCCTCCATGTCGCGCAGTAACGCGTTCATTTCTGCGAGAGTCAGGATGCGATTGGCGCGCACAGCACCGTGACACGCCATCGTCGCCATCAGCTCATTGGCTCGCGCTTCCAACTGATCAGTCGTGCCATGCTCGATGAGGTCGCTCAGAATATCACGCACCACTAAGGTCACGTCGACGCGCTGCAGAATGACCGGAACTTCACGAATAATCAGGCTTTCAGGGCCACTGCGTTGCACCATCAGACCAAAACGACGTAATGATTCGGCATGCTCCTCTGCAACATCCGCCTCACGCTGACTCACCGACACGCTGATTGGCACCAATAAAGGCTGGGCCTGGATCTGTCGCGCGTAAAATTGTTGTTTCATACGCTCGTAGGTGATCCGCTCATGCGCTGCATGCATATCGACGATGATCAATCCGCCCTGCGCCTGCGCCAGAATATAAACACCATGCAATTGGGCAATCGCAAAGCCCAAAGGGAATTCGTGTTCGTTTGGCGCTGTGTCGACTGCCGAACGCAGGGGCGTCGCGACATCCTGCTCCGAGGCCCAAGCGCGAGCATTTTGGGCCTCGTTAGCGGATGCTTCGCTATATAACTCGCGGTAGCCCGCCAAGACCTCGCGTACTTGATCCGCAGAGGGGCGAGAAGGCGGCAAACTCATTTTTTGTTGTTCGCCATAGCTGCGAGTAGGCACTTCAGCCCCTTCATAAACTACAGCCGTCGATGCAGAGAGGGCTGATTCTGACATCGTCTCCGCCGCCTCTTGCTCTGTTTCAGAGCCAGGCGCTTCCGGCCTGACTTCAGCTAAGGCGCGGTGCAGGGATCGAAAGATAAAGTCGTGCACCAGACGCCCATCGCGGAAACGCACCT
>JBFHRI010000043.1:0-14629 GCA_041591755.1 Oleiphilaceae bacterium | reverse complement strand
TATCTTTGATGGCCGTGGAAAGAGTGACCGAGTAGCGGTAGTTGGGTTTGATGCCATTCCAGCTCGGGTTGTTCCAATCGAAGGTTCCGCCAGCATTCACGTAGAACTGCATGTCGGGTTTGAACACCGCACGACGGGGTGCAATTAGTTGGAAGGTTCCACTGATGGCATTTTGTTTGTTTTCGGCGTTATCGACCATGTCCAGACGCTTCACGACAATATTCGCCGGAATGATGGTTGCCGCGTTCACATCGCGGTCAAAATTAACCACGATCCAGGCGTGTGTCTCAACATTGATATCAGTGTAGTTATCGCTGAAGGCGACTTCGTAGTTGGTGTAGTGGCGATCGAAACTGCCTTTGTCATAGTAGTGAGAGATGGCGCTGAAACCTACCAATCCTGAGATCGAGGCGTAAGCACTATGATGAAAACAGAACAAACAGACAAAAAACAGACACAGCTTGGCTGTGGGTGAAGCTCGGTAGATTTGCATTTTATTTTTATCCAGGGTTTTTATTGTTTTATCGCAACATCGAACTGCCCGAACGGTTTGTTCTAAACAATCTGTTCGGGCAGAAAAGCGCTGCAATTTTGTTGCGCGGCGAGTGTAAGAGCTAATCAAGTATGAAAACAAGTGAATCCATATTCCGAGTTTTCATATGGCATATATGTTTTTCTTTGATCCGGGCTGCCTGTCCAGCTATGGCCGAGCAACACGCTTAGATGTAAGACATTAAGTCAGGTAGTGAGCCGCGTTCGCTAGCACTGAAAGGCGCGGTGAGCGCCGTATTGTAGGCCAGGGCATCGCCAGCGATCCGCAGCCATGGCGTAGGCTTAAAATCACTATAACCGGGCATGGCTCACAGAAACTGCGCTTTCGCTTGTGTGTCAGTGTCTTTCCCAATAGTATGAATGAACGTTCATTCATGGCGATGGAAGCTTTCATGAAAGATAAGCGACAGGCGATTCTGGCCGCAACGCAAGTGTTGTTGGCGCGCAACGGTTTTCACGGCTTTTCGATGCGTCAATTGGCCCAAAAAGCCGGCGTGGCCGCCGGCACTCTGTATTTGTATTTCAAAGACAAGGATGAGCTGATTCGTCAATTACATGAACAGATACTGATCGATGTCGCCGAGTACGTATTTGCCCATCACGATACGACGCAACCTTTGTTTGAGCAGTACCGCCAGTTCTGGCGTAGCCTGTGGACCTATTGCATGCAGCACCCCGACGTAGTGTTGAGCAAGGATCAGTTCGACCATTTGCCGCCGGACATTTTGCAGGCTCAGCTAGCCAGTGCAGAGCAGTTGTTCCTGCCCTTGATCGAGATGTTCAACCAAGGACGCAGAGAGCAGGTGCTGAAAGATCTGCCCGATGACATCTTGGACAGCTTGGGCATCGAACCGTGCGGGGCGCTGGCACGTAAGCATTTATTGGGGCTGGTCAGCGTAGATGATGAATTGCTCGAAGCGACGATCGCCGCAGGTTGGGATGCCATTGCACGGAAAGCCTCACCTTATTCTCACGATAACTAGGACCTATTATGAATCGCTCTCTTTGGATCGCATTCTCATTCACTGCTGCCATTGTGCTTTGGCTTTGGTCCGGACAAGGGTCCGACGCCGCCTCTACATCGGAGGAGCCGGTCTCTCAGGCGCCGGTCGTCAGCGCCACCAAAGTGCAGGTGAAGGTCAGTACCGCGACTGAACTGGCGCGCCAGTTACAGTTTCAGGGGGTGATTCTGCCCTGGCGGACGGTCGAGTTGAAAGCGCAAACAAAAGGTAGCATTACCGGTATTTACGTTGATAAAGGTGACCGGGTTGCCGCCACTGACAAGTTGCTGCAACTGGATCTTTCTGATCGCCTGGCCATACGGGAACAGGCACTGGCTGAGCAGGCCATGCGCAAAGCAGATCTCGAGGCCAACCTAAAACTTCAGGCACGCGCCATGCTGTCCGAGAATAAAGTGCGGGAAGATCGTGCCCTGCTCGCCGCCGCCACCGCGCAGCTGCAGCAAATCGACACCGACATCGCCCACACCACGCTACTGGCGCCATTTGGCGGGCGCATTGAGCAGCGCATGGTGGAGCAGGGTGACTTTGTCCAGGAAGGTGATTCAGTACTGACCGTGGTCGATGATAGTCGTTTGAAGCTCAGTTTTTATGTGCCGCAACAGCAAATTTCAAAGATTCGGCTTGGTCAACAAGTCAGCGCCAGTTTAGTCAGCGGCGGTCAAGTTGTCGGGGTGATTCGCTACATTGCCCAGGGTGCTGAGTCCGCAACACGCAGCTTCCTGGTTGAGGCCGAAGTGAGTTCGCCAAGCGCTGCGGAGCTGCGCGGAATTTCGCTGAACCAAAGTGCCAGCCTCTCGCTCACATTGGGCACCGAACGAGCGCATTTTATTTCGCCCGGGCTATTGAATCTGGCCAGCGATGGTTCTCTTTATGTCAAGGTCATGACTGCCGATAAGCGGGTGGCCAGTTTTACCGTCACCCTGGTGCAGAGCGAGCCCACGGGGTTCTGGGTCAGCGGTTTGCCTGAGCAAATAACGGTAATAGTAACAGGCCAAGGATTTGTCGCTGCAGGCGATTTGGTCGAGCCGAGCTATGATGAAGCATCGTCCGTGACCCAGAAACCTGCGACCGAGCCCAAGGGAGCTCAAGGATGAACCGCTTAATTGACTGGGTGATTGAGCACCGTCGAACTACGCTTTTAATGCTGGCTTTTTTGATGCTCAGCGGGAGTATTGTCTATCAGAAAATTCCGCGCGAATCATCGCCGGATGTCGCTATCCCCGTTATTTATGTGTCGATGAGCCATGATGGGATCTCACCGTCCGATGCCGAGCGTTTATTGATTCGCCCGATGGAGACCGAGCTTAAATCGATCGAGGGCATCAAGCAAATGAGCGCGATTGCATCCGAAGGTCATGCCTCGGTGACGCTGGAGTTTGATGCCGGATTCAATGCCAGCAAAGCCATGCAAGCGGTGCGTGAAAAAGTCGATCTGGCCAAACCCAAGCTCCCCGCGGGCGGCAATGAGCCTGAAGTGAATGAAGTGAATGTCGCTTTGTTTCCAGTGCTGTCGATGAGTTTGTCCGGGCCCATTCCTGAACGCCAGCTATTACAGATTGCCCGGCGTTTAAGCAAAGACATTGAAAGTCTGAGTGGCGTGCTGGAAGTGAGCATCGGCGGCGAGCGCGAAGAGGTGGTCGAGGTGGTGGTGGATCCGCTGATCATGGAAACCTACCACCTGGATTTTGCCACCATCTTCAATACCGTCTCGCAAAATAACCAGCTGATCGCCGCCGGTGCCATCGATAATGGTGCCGGCCGCATGGTGATGAAAGTGCCGGGCGTGATCAATGACGTTAAGGATATTCTGAGCTTGCCGATCAAGACCGTCGGTAATGAAGTCATTACGGTTGCCGACGTGGCGGAGATCCGAAAAACGTTCAAAGACCCGCAAGGTTTTGCCCGCGTTGATGGCCAGCCCGCGATTTCGCTGGAGGTGAAAAAACGCGTCGGTGCCAACATCATCGATACGATTGCGCAGGTCAAACACATCGTGGAGCAGCATCGCCCCTACTGGCCCGCATCACTGCAGCACACCTACATTGTGGACAGCTCGATCGAGATCAAAGACATGCTGTCTGACCTCACTAATAACGTTTCCAGTGCCATTGTGCTGGTGGTGATTATCATCATCGGGGCCCTCGGGTTCAGGAACGGACTGCTGGTCGGTTTTGCGATACCCGCGTCCTTTCTATCTGGGATTTTGGTGATCTATAGCTTGGGCTATACGCTCAATATCGTCGTCTTGTTCAGCTTGATTCTGGTGGTCGGGATGCTGGTAGATGGCGCGATTGTGGTCACCGAACTGGCCGCCCGTTTCCGCGCCGGTGGTTGTACGGCCTCCGAAGCCTTCAGAGCCGCAGCAAAGCGCATGGCCTGGCCGATTATTGCCTCTACCGCGACGACTTTGGCGGTATTCGTGCCGCTGATCCGCTGGCCTGGCGTGATGGGTGAGTTCATGAAGTTCTTGCCCTTAACCGTACTGATTTGCTTGATGGCCTCGCTGTTGGTGGCGCTGCTATTTATGCCGGCGCTGGGAGGCGCCTTGGCGCGCAAGTCGGACGCTAAAACATCCGCGCAGGCTCATGCAGGGGCGGCCGCAATACTGCACGAGCATGACATGCAGCCCGAGCTGAACAAAGCAGAAAGCGCCTATCATCCGACCATGCGCAGCTATCGAAAACTACTCGGCACGCTGTTGCTGCACCCATTGAAAACACTGGCGCTAGCGCTGGCGCTGGTTGTCGGTAGCTATCTACTGTATTTCGCGAGCGGTCTGGGAGTGGAATTTTTCCCCGATGTAGAGCCGGAATCTGCGCAGGTACTGGTTCATGCCAGGGGTGATCTATCGATCTATGAGAAAGATGCGCTGCTAAAAAAAGTTGAGCAACGACTCATCGGCATGCCGGAACTGCAATCCGTCTACGCGCGTTCTTTTAACCAGGCGCAATCCAGCCTGGCCGAAGACGTAGTGGGTTCGATTCAGTTCCAGTTTATCCCTTGGGATCAGCGACGACCAGCGACCCAGATCATCGCCGAGATGGAACAAAAGACTGCTGACCTGGCCGGTATTCAGTTGGAATTTCGTAAGGCGGAGAGTGGCCCGTCCGGCGGCAAGCCGATCAAGCTGCTGGTTAGCGCCATCCATCCGTTGCACATGGAACAGGCCGCTACGCAGATTGTGCAAGCCATGCACGCCCAGCCTGGACTTAAGGATATCGAAGATGACCAGGCCTTGCCCGGCATCGAATGGCAAATGCAAGTGGATCGCGCCAATGCTGGGCGTTATGGCGCCGATATCGCGACCATCGGTAGTGCCATCCAGATGATTACCACCGGCTTGAAAGTGACTGATTACCGGCCCGATGATAGCGATGAAGAGGTCGATATTCTGGTTCGTTATCCGCTTTCGCAGCGTACTTACGGCGCCTTGGAAAGTCTGAAGATTCAGACCAGTCACGGATTGGTGCCGCTCAGCAATTTTGTCACCCTGGAGCCGGCACCGAAAACCGGCACCCTGCGTCGTGTTGACGGTCGCCGCGTGATCACCATTCAAGCCGATGTCCGAGAGGGCGTGCTGGTCAATGATGCGTTGAAAGCGCTGCGTGCCCAGCTGGCCTCAGCCAATTTGCCGCTCGATGTGTCGGTAAAATTCAAAGGTGAGGACGAAGAGCAGCGTGAGACCGCTGAATTCCTTAGCAATGCCTTCCTGATCGCGCTGTTTCTGATGTTGATAATTTTGGTCACGCAGTTCAATAGCTTCTATCAGAGCGTGCTGGTGCTCAGTGCCATCGTTTTCTCCACTGCCGGCGTCTTACTCGGCTTGTTGGTCACGGTGCAACCGTTCGGCATTGTGATGGTGGGCTTGGGCATTATTGCCCTGGCAGGGATTGTGGTGAACAACAACATCATTCTGATCGATACTTACAATCATTGCATCAATGAAGGGATGAGTCCCTTTGATGCCGCGCTGGCGACCGGCACCTTACGCTTGCGGCCCGTGCTGCTGACTGCGGGCACCACCGTGCTGGGGTTGCTGCCCATGGTGTTATCCATGAACATTGATCTGATTAACCGTGACATTTCATTTGGCGCGCCGTCGACGCAATGGTGGACTCAGCTGTCCAGCGCAATTGCCGGTGGTCTAACCTTTGCCACGATGCTGACCTTGTTACTCACGCCGTGTTTGCTGGTCGCGGGTGCGAATGCGCAGGCCTGGTTTACGCGTAGGCAGGTGAGTAATGGCTTGGCGCCGGAGTAAAAACTCGCGCTATCATTACGCCGGCCCTGGCGCCGGCTCATGCAGGCCAGCCTTTTCATCTTCGTTAACTCAGGGGAACTCACATGCTTCGACGCACCAAAATCGTCACCACTCTCGGCCCAGCCACAGAAAGCGACGAGCGTCTGGAAGGGATTATCCGGGCGGGTGCCAATGTGGTTCGCCTAAATTTTTCGCATGGCACGGCGCAGTCGCATCAAAACCGCGCCGAAAGGGTCAGAGCCATTGCCGCGAAACTTGGCAAGCATGTGGCGATTCTGGGAGATCTGCAAGGTCCCAAGATTCGCACCTCTACCTTTCGTGACGGTGCCGTGGTGCTACAAATTGGACAAGCATTTGTGCTGGATAGTGACCTAGCTCCAGGCGAGGGTGACGTGGCACAAGTAGGGCTTGATTACAAAGCCCTGACGCGGGACGTGGCTGCTGGAGATGTTTTACTGCTGGATGACGGCCGCGTGCAACTCGAAGTTGTCTCGATAGAAGGGGCCCGCGTGCATACTAAAGTGTTGATCGGCGGGCCGCTATCCAACAATAAGGGAATCAACAAAAAGGGAGGGGGCCTGTCAGCTGCAGCGCTGACCGATAAAGACAAACAAGACATACTCACCGCAGCGCAGATCGGTGTGGATTATCTGGCGGTTTCCTTTCCGCGTAATGGTGCGGATATGGAGTACGCACGACAGCTCGCTCAGGCAGCTGGGTTGAATGCCCGCTTGGTGGCGAAGGTTGAGCGCGCGGAAACCGTAGCCAGTGATGAGGCGATGGACGACATTATTCTGGCCTCGGATGCGATCATGGTGGCGCGCGGCGACTTGGGCGTCGAAATTGGCGACAGTGAGTTGGTCGGAGTGCAGAAGCGGCTGATCCAGCGCGCCCGGCGGCTTGACCGTGTGGTGATTACTGCGACCCAAATGATGGAGTCGATGATCCACTCTCCAATGCCGACTCGGGCCGAGGTGATGGATGTGGCCAATGCTGTCATCGACGGCACGGATGCGGTGATGCTGTCGGGCGAAACGGCCGCTGGGAAGTATCCGGTGGAAACGGTGAAAGCGATGGCGGATGTGTGCCTCGGTGCAGAGAAGCAAGCCAGTGTTAACCGTGCCAGCTATCGCATGTCGCAGCAGTTTTCCAATATTTCAGAAGCGATTTCCAAGGCGGCGATGTTTGCAGCCAATCATATGGATGGCATGAAGGCTATTATTGCGCTCACTGAGTCGGGCAGCACGCCCTTGCAGATGTCACGCATGAGCTCAGGCTTACCCATATTTGCGTTGTCGCGTCAGCATGCCGCCCTGAATCGTGTTGCGCTGTATCGGGGGGTCTACCCGATATTCTTTGACTATACCCATGAAGACATCATCCAAGTGGCGTACAAGGCGATGGAGGTCTTGCGCGAGCAGGGGTTCTTAAACATCGGCGATCTCGTCTTGCTCACACACGGCGATCAACTGGATCTCTCCGGACATACCAACACTTGCAAGATTTTGGTGGTGCAATGAGCAAGTCCGATCAACACAACTTAAATCATGCTTGCCGCGCTTTCGACCTTATTTCTTCCATTTTCTTTCGCCCGGTACAAGGCTTTATCGGCCGCCTGTATTAGATCGGCGGGGTTACGCGCCGTTAAGTCCGCGCCGTTAAAAGTAGCGACGCCGAGGCTGACGGTGACCCGGATGGCTTCCTGCCCGAGAGGGAATGCTTCAGCCTGGACACCCTGGCGTATTGCGTTGGCGACCACTAAAGCGCCTTCCATCGCAGTATTGGGCAGAATCAATACGAACTCTTCACCGCCATAACGCGCCGCGCTGTCGGCTGGGCGGCGGCAGTATTGCTCGATGCGTTGGGCCACGAATTTCAGGCATTCATCGCCCACCAGGTGCCCATAACGATCATTGAATGATTTGAAGTGATCGATATCCAGGAGAATCACCGACAAGGGGGTTTGCTCGCGTGCCGAGCGCTTCCATTCGTCCTGCAATTTTTCATCAAAGAAGCGACGGTTCGGCACCTGAGTCAGACCGTCAATCGTGCACATTTCCTGCAAGCGCAAATTGGCCTGTGAAAGTTCGCCCAAGGCCGACTGTAACTCTTGGGTGCGCGTTTGCACCTGATGCTCCAGCTCGACCGCCAAGGATTGCTGCACTTGTAGCGCTTTTTCCTTTTCATGCCGCAATTCCTTTTCTTTTTCCAAGGCCACTTGTTGCATCTGAAAACGTTTTTTACGCTCTTTTTCAGAACGGTTGCGGACTTGTCTGATTTTTTCGGTCAGTGCGAAGGAGAGAATTAGAATTTCCAAACCCAAACCGATCTGCAGCATATTCTGGGTTAGAGCATTGGAGGGCAGGATGCCAAACATCGCCAATAAAAAGCAGAAGGCGCCAAACAACATGGCAAACCAGGCAAATATATACTGTTTGGCGGCCGGCTCCCTATGCTGCCAAGCTTTATAAGAGGTATAAACACACAAAAATATTGCCGCGATCGAAGTCGCTGCCGAAAGCTTGATGGCCATTCCGTAAGGGATGACAAAGGATAACAGTGCTAGCCCCGCCATCAATGCCGCGTAGACCTTAATGATCCGCGGCAGTGTTTGCGCGTAATGACGGACGTTTAAAAAATGATAGGTAAAGAGCAGTAACGAGAAGCTAGAAAGACTAATGCCGAGCGGAATCGCCTTGTTATTCCACCAGGGAGATTCTGGCCACAGATACTGATAGGTGAAGCCATGTTTGGTTGAAATCACCAGCATCATCATGCCGGCATAAACGACATAGTAGAGAAATTCGCGTGCCCGAAACGCGAAGTACAGTATCAGGTTATAAAACATCATGATGCCGACCACGCCGAAATAGATGCCCTGGCTGATATAAAACGCCATCGTCGATGCGTGGTATGCGGATTCGGTGTATAACGTTGCCGGTAATTGAATGGTGCCTTCAGATTTTAATGCGACGTAGAGAGTCACCATGGAATCGGGGGCTAGCTCGAGTGGCAAGACATAGCTTTGAGACTCAAAAGGCCGCAGTGAAAAGGGAAGGGTATCCCCTGAGTAGTACTGATCTAGAATCTGCCCGTTTTTCTCGACATAAAACGCGATGGAGTCCAAAACCGGATAGTCCACCCTGTAGTAGTAACGCTGCGCTGGCTCGGCGCCCTCTTCTCCAGATGGACTCACGTTCGAGTCTTTGACGAGGGCTAATCGAAACCAGACGGTCGTATTGGTGTAACCAAAATTGGGCACGGTATTGGTTGGCGCACGCCATTGTGAAACCGGTAATGAGCGAATTTGCTCCAGACTGAAGTGTTCACCGGGCGGAACCACAAAGGCATAGGTGGCCCCGTGAGTTTGCATTTGTGGCGCTGCATCCACAGTGAGCGTGGAGAAGGACGCAGGTCCGGCTTGAGCGTGTATCACCCAAACAAGTGATTGGATCAGGAGTAAACAGTTGAGTAACAGTTTCATGTGGACTTCAAAGGTGTGTGTTCCCTTGACCAGAGATGGGATGATCACGAAGAAAAAGTCCCTGCGCACAAGGGTTGGGGCAGGTATATGTCGATCGTAGTTGGTATTGATAAAAGTAGACGCTTTGATAGAAATCACCAGCAAGATGCGATCGCTTGCCAATTCAGCGCTGAACCCATCTTACTGAACGTCCCTATCAGCTGCCTTAGCGCCTCTTACTTGAGCATCTTCAGATTGATCTGAATGTTGCCACTGCGTGTGCGGTAATTGCTCGGGGGGGAGGGGGCGTGCTAAAAAATAGCCCTGATACTCATTGCAGCCGTATTGTTGCAAAATCTCAAGTTGCGCCGGTGTTTCCACACCTTCGGCGTTGACCTTGACGCCCAAAGAGTGCGCCAGCGAAATGATGGACTTCACGATAATACTGACCTTGGCATCTTGGCCTAAATGTTCCGTGAATGCGCGATCTATTTTGATTTTGTTGAAGGGGAAGCGCCATAAATACGCCATGCTTGAGTAGCCGGTGCCGAAGTCATCCATGGCAATGCGAACCCCCATCGCGGTGAGCTGCTGCAGGGTTTGCAGCACCTGCTCGGTATTGTTCATCAACAAGCTCTCGGTAATCTCGAGCTCCAGTCGACTGGGCCGCAAGCTATGCGCGTCGAGTGCCTGTGCGACTTCCTCGACCAGGTCGCCTTGTCGAAACTGTGCGGCGGACAGATTAATCGCGACGCTGAGATGTTCCGGCCATTGCGCGGCTTGGGCGCACGCGGCATGGATCACCCAGCGACCGAGTGGTTCAATCAGCCCGGTATCTTCGGCCAGTGGAATGAATAGGTCTGGCGGACGAAAACCGTCGCTGGGGTGAAGCCAGCGTAACAAGGCTTCGTAACCACACAACGTCTTGCCATCGCTTTTATAGAGTGCTTGATAGTAAAGTCGAAGCTGGTCGCTGCCAATCGCTTCGCGTAAGTCTTGGATGAGGGTGCGCCGCGTCTCGAGTTGTTTATCCAGTGCCACGTCGTAGAAACTAAAACCGCCCCGGCCAGCACCCTTGGCGCGATAAAGCGCCAGGTCGGCTTTATGCATGAGTTCTTCTTCGGAGCTGGCATCGATGCCGAAAATCGCCGCACCCACCGAAGCGCCGCCGCGAACCCGTTCAGCGCCGAGGTTATATGCCCCGTTCAATGAACATACGACGCGATCAGCCAACATCGTCACATCGTCCGCTTCGCTCACACCGGCTTGTAGAATTGCAAACTCGTCGCCACCCAGCCGCGCCACCCAGTCACCGTGCCGCACGGCTTCGCGCAAACGCTCCGCGACTTGGCGTAATAACTCATCGCCCGCACCATGACCTAATGAGTCGTTCACTTCTTTGAAATGATCCAGGTCAATACATAAAACGGCGAAGCCGAGGCCATCGGCGGTGTGCCGATATATCTCATTGCGCAGGGCTTCACTAAAACTGGCGCGGTTCAATAGTCCCGTCAGCACATCATATTGCGCCAGATAGCGCATGTGCTCTTCGGCCCGTCTTTGCGCGTGAAGTCGGCGCATCAGCAGCAAGAATACCGCTAGCCCGATGGCGCTCAACAACAGGAACAAGACGCCGGACACCAGTTGGAAGCCTTTGTAAATGCGCTTGGCGCGGTCTACCTGATCGACATACACTTCAACCACACCGATCAACTCGCCATCTCTGTAGATTGGCACGTAAGCCTCGCTGAACACAGCGGGTCGATCGGGTTTCTGTGTATTATCAACCAAAAGAATCACGTTGCTGCCACTGAGCACCATGTTGCGCACATGTTCATTGCCGTGGCCAATTGTGCTTTCTGAGGGGGGGCTTCCTCTAGGCTTATCCAGATCGTCTGAGACCAGCACTGCATGACCCCTGCGGTCGAACATTTTGAAGCGAAAAACTTCCTGTACGTGGCGAAAGCGTTTGAGTTCTTCGTGCGCGCGCTGGGTCAGTACGCCTTGCGTCAGCAGCTGTTCGAGATCGGGAACGGTCGCTGAGACGAATTCAGCCCAGGCCAAGGCGGTGTGTTCGGCATCGCGCTCAAGCAGCTGGCTTGATGCATAGCGCATGATCGCAGACAGTGTCAGGCCAACCAAAATCAAGCACGCAAACGTCGTGACGATCGCGATCCAACTATCTTGTTTTGACGCTGCTCTTCCTTTAAACATCGATCAGTGTTTGGTTCCCAATTGTTTTGACTGCCCAGACGCCACCTCGCAAGATGGCTGGGATTAACGAAAACCTCTAGATTTGAATCTTTATTCATGCGATGCAGAAGAAAAAAAAGTATTGCAGAGCCCGTTCTTTCTTTCCACCTTTCGTCGTAGACAAGCTTGTTTTGCGCCCACACCGCAGACTATTCATTTACTCCAGCAGAGGGTACGAATACAGACAATGTGAACTGTTGAAAAACATTGGCCCAGAAAGCGGCTACAGCATTCTCAAAACGCTACAAGCGCTTACAATAAGCAACAGACACTTTCACCTTGTTCAAGGGCTTAGGCGGATCAGTATTATGGTGACGATGAATCAGAGATTGCGCGGCGAGAGCGAAACTTCCAAAATGTTTGCAGACCGTCGCCATGCAAACGATGCACCTTGCGTTCCTCTGCGAGAGAATGAGCGCAGAAAAAACAGTTTCAATGAAAATCGAGACTGGTACCTCAAGGTTAGAATTATTGGCGACGCTCATGTTGGCACTGCGGAGTGAGCCTGACCTCACCTTTATGCCGCTTGGTATCTAACTAAATCCTGCTGCATCAAGTCAGCTAGGCGTCTTTTTAATCCTCCCCCTTGCACCCATTTGCTGGGTCCGCAACTTTGAGCCTGAGTGGTGGGTGAGCTTTTAGCCAGGTTCGCTGCCGCGTTAGCCTTGTCGTGTTGACGCCGCTTACCAGCAGCGCACGCAGCCGTTACAATGCCTGCTTTGTCACACGCAGGAGTCCCCATGCAAAGTTTCGAATGGACCGCACAGTTGAGTTTAATCATCGGGTTGGTCGCCTTGGCGATGGGGGGGCTTGGATACCTGACGGCCACCCTTCTGAGCGCACGTAAACACCGCTTGCTCGAGGCTGAAATACACCACAAAACACTGCTCGAAAGCCAATTGCAAACGCAATTGCAACATGCGGGTGCCAGCGAGCAGCGAGCCTTAAATGAATTGCAGCAAAGTCACAATCGGCTGCAAGAAACGCAGACGGCAAACGAGAATTTACGCCAGCAACTGCATGCCGCTGAAAAGCAACTGGAAGCAGCGTTGGCGGAACAGCGCTCGCAGGTGGCGCAAACGCAGGAGCAGCGCCAGCGCATCGCCGAGTTAGTCGAGGATCTAAAGCAGGCGCGCATGCAAGAAAGCCGCTTGCACGAAAGTTTGGCGCAGGAAGGTAAGACGGCAAAAGAGCTGGAAGCTTCCCTTAGAGAGGCTCGGGCGCAATTGCAGGAACTTAAGCAGCAGCTCGGCGGCCAACTCGAGAGTTACGCTCAGCTCCAGGCGCGCTATCAAAGTCTAAGCACCGAATTCACCGAGCTGAAGACCAGCCTGCAACGCAAAGAAGAGCACTTCTCGCAACAGATGCAGCAGCTGAGCGAAACCCGCCAGTCGCTGACGAAAGAATTTGAAAACCTGGCCAACAAGATTTTTGAAGAAAAGGGCAAGACCTTTACGCAAACCAGCCAGGCCAGCATCGACACGCTGCTCAAGCCTTTCCGCGAGCAGATCGAAGGCTTCCAAAAGCGCGTCAATGAAGTGCATGACGCCGCGCTCAAAGACAATACCAGTCTCAATGCCGAGATCAAAAAGGTGCTCGAAATCGGCCTGCAGATGAGTAAAGAGGCCAATAATCTGACTTCGGCGCTAAAAGGAGATTCCCAGCAGCGTGGCGCCTGGGGTGAAGCACAGCTGCGTCGTACCCTGGAAATGAGTGGCCTAATCGAAGAGGCGCATTACAGCGTACAGAGCGCTTTCAAAGATGCGGAAGGCAAACATAAACAAACCGACTATCTGATCAAACTGCCCGACGGCAAGCACATCATTATCGACAGCAAAGTGTCACTGAATGCCTATGATCGCGCTGTCGCCGCCGAGTCCGAAGAGGCGTATCAGTTGGCCATGAGCGAGCATGTGAAAGCCGTGCGCCGCCATATCGACGATCTTTCCGCGAAGGATTACACCAACCTCGTCGGCATGCGCAGCCCCAGTTTTGTACTGATGTTTATGCCTATCGAGCCCGCCTACATCGAAGCACTTAAGAGTAACAAAGATCTGTTTGAATACGGCTATAAGAAAGGCATTGTGCTGGTCTCGCATACCACACTGATCCCGATTCTGCGCACCGTTTCCAACCTGTGGATGATTGAACGCAGCAATGCCGAAGCGCGCGAAATCAGCGAAAAGGCCGGTGACATTTACAATCAGGTTTGTGTGGTCGCCGAGCGTTTGAGCAAGCTGGGTCATACGCTCAGCACCGTCAGCAATCATTACAATAGCACTGTGACTGCGCTGGCCGGTCAGCAAGGACTGTATGGTAAAGTGGATCGCTTCAGCCAGCTTTCGGCCAAGGTTAGCAAGAGCCTGCCCCAGCTGGAACCCGCGCATATGGATTTTGAAAGTGAAAAGCTGGCATTGATTGTAGAACCGATCGCGGAAGACCCGGAAGAGAGAGACGCGTCGCTACTGTCGGAAGTCGACGAGCAAAGTGCGGTTTTGGATAATCCTGAGCTGCCGGCCACCACAGAAAAAGAGGCGTAGTCATTGCGCATCCGCAACACTGCGTTGCACCAGGGCCATTGGTCAAGTAATCAAGCCAGAGTAATCTGGAGCCATATTGAGCTAACAGGTTAAAGCAATGCATTTTGATCAACTAATGGCCACCGGGCATTTTGTCGAAGACGCTTGGGTACTTGATGTCCCCAGTGACTGGTTACAGGGCCGTACCGTCTTTGGTGGTTTGCAGAGCGCGATGGTGCTTAAGGCTATGCGCCGTCTGGTACCCGCAGAAGTGAAATTACGCAGTTTGCAGGTTAATTTTATCGGCCCTGTACCAGCGGGGCAGGTGAGGGCCAGCGCTAGCGTGCTGCGGCAGGGCAAGTCCGCCACCCAGGCGCAGGGCGAGATTGTCGTTAATGGAGAGGTCGCCATGCGTGCCTTAGCTATATTTGGGGCTTCGCGCAGCAGCGCGGTGGAGCGGGCGCCCGCCGCGCCCGCCTGCGCTAAAAAAGCAGCAGAGTTGAACAGTCTGCCTTTTCTCAAAGGCATCACCCCTGATTTTACCCAACATGTCGAAATG